>JBAQZI010000179.1:0-45840 GCA_049790835.1 Solirubrobacterales bacterium | reverse complement strand
GCCTTGGCCAGCCCGGGACCGATCGCCGCCGCGGCGTCGGCGCCGGTCGCACCCGCCGGCAGCTCCAGCGCCTTGCCGTCGGGCAGGGTGACAGTCAGTTTCTCCGTTGCGGCCTCCACCGCGCCATCGTACGCAAGTGGGCTCCCGCGACGAGGAGTGCATTCCCCGGGTTATGGATGGGAAATGCACTCCTCGTGGCGTCGCCCCTACCGAGCCGGGCCCTGGCGTGCTTGGCGTTCGGCGATCAGGGGGCAGGGGCTGTGGGTGGCGACCGGGCGGGTCGATTCCCAGAGGACGTAGGGCGCAGCGACGCGCCGGACGCGCAGCGCCGGGAAGGGTGGTTCGTTCGGGGCTCCGCGGGTGACGACGAAGCGCACCCCGTGCGGCGGCCCCTCCCCCGCTTCGCTCTCGGCGGCGATGCAGACGCGCCCCCCGCGCAATTCCCAGGAGAGGAACGGGCCGCCGTGCTGGTCGGCGAGCAGCTCATCGGCGGCGAGGGCGAGGGTCGAGTCGGCGGCGATCAGCGGGCGGAAACCGTGGAGCGCCGGCGAGTAGGAGGTGGGCCCGACCGGGGCGTTGGCGAGCGCCAGCAGCGAGCAGACACCGGCGGCGAGGGCGAAGACCGCGAAGGCCACGGCAAAGATCGGTTCCCTGCCGCTTTTCTCGGCCATATGCCGATCAAGTCGCCAGTAGGGCCGGTCGAGCAGCGGCAGGAGGATGGCGAGGGCGACTACTGAGGCGCCGACCTCGACCGCCTTGGCGGCCGTGTATGGGGTGCCGCCGATGCGAGCCGCGGCGTAGGCGAGCGCCACCGCGCCGAGGCCGGCGAGGACCGCCGACTCGCGGCGGTGCCAGCAGCGGCCGATTCCGTAGAGCAAGAGGACGAGCGCGAACGCCGCCCCGAGGTAGTAGCCGACCGCGGGCACCGCCCCGTCTCCCGGCGCCAGCCGGAAGTCGCCGGAGGGCCAGATGCCGAGCGCCTCGAAGGGCGAGACCTGGCCGAAGAGGTTGCCGAGGCCGGGGCCGTTGGGGTCGAAGGTCTCGAAGCTGTGGAAGTCCAGCATGCGGCCGATCTCGGGAGCGACGAGGACGGCGAACGTGAGAAGCGCAAGCAGGACGGAGCGGGCGGCCGACGGGGCCGCCGCGGGCCGGGGGTCCTGCGGGCGGGGCAAACTGGCTCCGTTCTCGGACCCCCGGCCCTCGTCAGCCCCGTCGGAGGGGCCGGTTCGACTGACGGCGAACTCGATGGCGGCCCAGATGACTGCCGTGCCGGTCAGCCAGATGAGACCCGGGAAGCTGTAGACGTAGACGGAGCCCACGGCGATCAGGGCAGCAGGGACGAAACGCAAGGGAAGGTCGCGCCAGGTACGGGTTGATTCGCGCAGGGCGAGGACGAAGGCGAGGACGAGGAGGGCCTGGATCGTCTCCTTAAAGGCGCCCTGGGCGAAGTAGGAGGCGACGACGTAGGCGAGGCCGACCACAAGCGCGCCGGCGGTACGGGGGATCGACCTCAGCTTCGAGAAAGCGGAGAGAGCCGTGAGCGGAGCCAGGACCGCCACGGCGACGGTCAGGCCGCTGAAGCCCTGGACCAGCCCAATGCCCATCCCCTTGCTCAGAGCGACGACGATCGCGTGCGGTCCCAGGGGGTAGCCCTGATGGAGCAGCTGCCCGCCATGGCCGTGGGCGAGCCGGTCGGCGGCGAGCAGGTGCTGGGACATGTCCGGGTTGAAGCTGGTGCCGAGGATCCCGAAGTGGCCTTCGACCGCGAACGGCAGCGAGCCGGCGAGCAGGGCGATCAGCGCGACCGGCCAACCCGCGCGCAGCGCTTCTCCCCCGCCCTCGAGGCGACCCCAGAGATAAGCGACCGACGCCCCCGCGAGGACCAGCGCGACGATCGCCGAGACGACTCCGTCGCCTCCGAGCCGCACCGTTCCCCAGGAGATGGCGCAGAGCAATGCCAAGCCCACCGCCGGCGAGAGCCACGACCACCGTCGGGAGCCGCAGAGGGCGATCGCCGCTTGGCCGATGGCCAGCGAGGCGCCGCAGAGCGCCAGAGCCGCTGCATAGGTGTCGATCACGAGGCCCGCGAGCCTAGACTGCGGGGATGGCGTTCGTCCCTCCCGCCCGCCATCTGCTGCGCGCCAAGGACCTGGCCGACGCCCGCTACTTCGAACCGCTCGGGGTCGAGGACCTGGCCCAAGCCGCCGGGCTCTCGCGCGCCCACTTCAGCCGCGAATTCCGCCGCGCCTTCGGCGAGTCGCCGCATGCCTACCTGCTGACGCGCCGGCTCGAGCGGGCGGCGGCGCTGCTGCGAACGACCGACAACTCAGTCGCGGAGATCTGCCTCGCCGTCGGCCTGCAGGGCATCGGCTCCTTCACGACCAGCTTCAAGCGCACCTTCGGGATGACGCCAACGGCCTATCGTGCGGCCTACCCGCCCGCCGTCAGCCAGGCCGTGGTGCCGGCCTGCATCGCGCGCGCCTACGGCCGTCCGCAACACCGCACGTTTCGAGAAGACAGCACCAAGGCCGCGACCTAGCATCGGCGCCAAGCTGATTTCAACCAAGGAGGAACCGATGAAGGTCGCAAACACGCAGCTCTGGGTCCACGATCAGGACGAGGCACTCGCCTTCTACACCGAGAAGCTCGGCATGGAGGTCCGCAACGACGTCACCCTGTCCGAGATGGGCGACTTCCGCTGGCTCACCGTCAGCCCGGCCGGGCAGAAGGACTTCTCGATCGTGCTGATGGCGATCCCGGGCGAGCCGGTGATGACCGGGGAGACCGCCGAGCAGGTGCGGAACCTGATGTCCAAGGGGTTCGCCGGCACGGTCTTCCTCACGACCGACGACTGCCAGGCTTCCTACGAGGAGCTGAAGGCGCGCGGCGTCGAGTTCACCGAGACGCCGGAAGAGCGCCCCTACGGCATCGACGCGGGTTTCCGCGACCCCTCCGGCAACAGCTTCCGGCTGACCGAGGTGAAGCTGCCGGCGCTCACCTAGCGGCTGGGCCCCGGGAGACATGGGCGTTACTGGGCTCGAACCAGTGACCTCTACCTTGTCGAGGTAGCGCTCTCCCAACTGAGCTAAACGCCCGGGAGGCCTGAATCTAGCAGCGTGAAACCAGGAGCCGGTCGGCGGTCGCCGGCCGGCTAAAGGTCTCCCTCGGCTCGGCCGATGCAACCTGTGCAACTTTCCAGTCCCTCTCGTGTTTATGGGTACGTCGCACGAGCAGCGACAGCTAAGACTTCCAAGCTCGAGGACCGACGAGCCAGCGACTTCAAACTCTCTGGTGGCACGTCCTTCGGAAATAGGGGGCCCCTTATGGGGCCCTTTTCCGTCTGGGGCCCTTTTCCGTCCCCGGGCCTCAGCCGGGCTGGCGTTCCTGAGCGCTCTCCAGAACGGCGTCAGCCCTGCCTCGCACCACGAGACCGCGGCGGCGACCAGCAGCAGCGATGCCACCACGATCTCCCTGGGCTACTTTAGAAAGCAGGATCGTTCGATCAGACGTGATCATTCGGCAAGTGCCAATGGCGTGGCGCGATCAGCGTGTCGGCCTCAACCGGCCCCCACGAGCCCGGCTCGTAGGGGAGCACGGCCGGCGGCTGCTGCAGGACGGGGGCCGAGATCTCCCAGAGGCGCTCGATCGCGGCGGAGTTGGTGAAGAAGGTGCGATCGCCGACCATGACGTCGTGGATCAGGCGCTCGTAGGCGTCAAGCGCCCGCTCGACGCCGCCGAAGGTGTCGGCGTAGCTGAAGCGCATGTGCGCCTCGCCCAACTCGATCGTCGGGCCGGGGACCTTGGCCAGGAAGGAGGCGGAGATGCTGCCGGGGTCGCCGAGCTCGAAGGTGAGGTGATCGTGGCCGAAGGACTCGACGATCTGCTCGCAGTCGAGCGGGAACATGCGGCGCGGCGGCTGAGCGTAGGCGATCGTCAGCAGGTGGCGGCTCTCGGCCAGGCGCTTGCCCGAGCGCAGGTAGAACGGCACCCCCTCCCAGCGCCAGTTGTCGACGAAGGCCTTGATCGCGACGAAGGTCTCGGTGTCGGAGTCGGGGGCCACCCCGTCCTCCTCACGGTAGCCGGCGTACTGCCCGCGGACGATGCTCTCGGTCCGCAGCGCCGGCATCGAGTCGAAGACCTTCTCGCGCTCCAGGCCCAGCGCCCTCGGCTCCAGCGAGGTCGGCGGCTCCATCGCGACGAAGCCGAGCACCTGGAAGAGATGGGTGACGATCATGTCGCGAAAGGCGCCGGTTTCCTCGTAGAAGCTGCCGCGCATCTCGATCGAGAGCGTCTCCGGGACGTCGATCTGGACGTGGTCGATGTGGTTGCGGTTCCAAACCGGCTCGAACATGCCGTTGGCGAAGCGCAGCGCCAGCAGGTTCTGGACCGCCTCACGGCCGAGGTAGTGGTCGATCCGGTAGATGCAGCGCTCCTCGAAGACCGAGTGCAGCAGCGCGTTGAGCTCGCGGGCGGAGGCGAGGTCGGTGCCGAACGGCTTCTCGGTGATGACGCGGGCGCCGGCGCCGAGGCGCACCTCGCCCAGCGCTTCGACCGTCTCCTTGGCGGCGCTGGGCGGCAGCGAGAGGTAGTGCAGGAGGCCGGCGTCGCCGCCGAGCTCCTCGCGCGCCGCCGACACCGCCTCGGCCAGCGCCTCGAACCCATCGCCGACCGCGGCGAAGCGCAGCGATTCCGCGAACGGGGCCCAGGTCGCCGGCGACATGTCCTCGCGCCCCGAGGCCTCGCACGCCTGCCGGGCGAACTCGCGGAACTCCTCGAGCTCGACCTCGTGCCGGGAGACGCCGACGATGCGAAAGCCCTCTGGCATCAGCCCCACCTGGGAGAGGTGGAACATCCCCGGCAACAGCTTGCGCTTCGCCAGGTCCCCGGTGGCGCCAAAGAGGACGATCACCTGGTTCTCGGGAATCTGACCCGCGGTCTTCGCCGTCGGGGCGCTTGCGGTGGCGACGCTCACGCCCCCAGGCTGACAGATGGCGCGGCCTGGCCAGGACCATGCACACGGGCTTATCCTGCGCTGCTCATGGCAGACGGGAGGACCCCAGGAGGCGTCGAGTTCGACCATAGGCAGCTGGACCGGGTCGAGAAGCGCTTCTGGCGTGAGATCTGGGAGTCGGTGCCGGCCGAGGCGGCCGCCGAGCGCGGTGTCGAGGCGAGGGACTTCGGGCCCGTACAGGCCACTGTGGCGACCGCGCTGCCGGGCGTGGGAATGATGAACCTGGTCCTCGGGGCGACCGAACCGGGAGCAGCCGAGGACGGGCACCTGGCGGCCGCCACCGAGTGGGTGCGCTCGCGCGGCGTCGACAGCTACGTGCCCGTCGCAACCGGACTGCCGGAGACTGAGCCGGCCGAGCGCTGGCTGGCCGGCAACGGCTTCTCTCCGGGATACGCCTGGATGAAGTTCGCCCGCGACGCCCATCCGCCCCGCTTCGCCGTGCCCGAGGACGTCGAGGTCACCGAGGTCACCGCTGCCGAGCAGGAGCCGTTCGGGATGATCGCGGCGACCGGCTTCGGCCTTCCAGCCTGGGCGGCCGCCTTCTTCGCCGACCTGCCCGAGCGTTCCGACTGGCGCTGCTACGTCGCCCGCGTCGACGGCACGACCCAGGCCTGCGCCGCGATGCTGGTTCGGGGCGACGTCGCCGAGTTCGGCATCGCCGCCACCCTCGAGCCCGCCCGCGGCCGCGGCTGCCAGCGCGCCCTTCTCCACCGCCGCATCGTCGACGCGGCCGCCGCCGGCTGCCGCACCCTCTTCGTCGAGACCGGCGAGCGCGTTCCCGACCGCCCCTCGGCCAGCTACAAGAACATCCTGCGGGCGGGATTCGAAGAGGCCTACCTGCGGCCGAACTGGACGCGGACTGCCCACACGTTCGACCGATGACGGAACCGACCAAGGAGCCTTCTTGAAGCGGCACCGAAAGGCGCCCACCGGAATCGAACCGGTGTAAACGGCTTTGCAGGCCGCTGCGTAACCACTCCGCCAGGGCGCCGGGGACCGGTCAAGACTAGCGGCGCTATCGAGATAGGGCCGCCTGGTCGAGGCGGCCTAAGCGGGCGCGTTGGGCTCGGTGTCGTCGTACTCGCTGACGCTGCCGTACTCCTCGACGGTGCCGCCGTCGCGCACGCTGGCGTCGTCGGGATCGTCGCCGTACTGGCGTAGGGCGCGGCGCTGGCGCAGGTAGTCCCAGAGCTTGTCGAGCTGGACCTTCAGCTCCTCCATGCGGGCGTGGCCTTCGGAGCTGAGACCCTCGCCCTGATGGCGGTGGAGCAGCTGCTCCTCCTCCTTGACGAGCTCGTCGATGCGGCTCAGCACCTGCTGGTCGTCCATGGAGACGTAGGCTAGCGCGCGTGAAATCGGGGCTGCCGGGCAGGGTGCTGCCGCTTTATCTCGTCGTCTTCATCGGCTTCGTCGGTTACAGCCTGATGATCACCGTCTTCACGCCGATGATCCTGGCCGATGACGGCGGGCTGCTGCCGCAGTCCAGCTCGACCTCCGAGCGAACGCTGGTGCTGGGGGCGCTGCTGGCGCTCTATCCCCTGGCGCAGTTTGTCGGGGCGCCGATCCTGGGGGCGCTCTCGGACCGTTTCGGGCGCCGGCCGGTGCTGCTCTCCTCGCTCGCCGCGAGCGCGGCCTGTTACGCCGGGATCGCGCTGGCGCTGGACGCCCGCAGCCTGCCGCTGCTGATGCTCGCCTGCCTGTTGGCGGGTCTCTCGGAGGCCAACATCGCGATCGCCCAGAGCGCGATCGCCGACGTCGCCGCGCCCGCCCAGCGCAGCCGCCTCTTCGGCTACGTCTACCTCAGCTCCAGCCTCGCCTACGTGGCCGGGCCACTCGCCGGCGGCAAGCTCGCCGACCCGTCGCTCGTCTCCTGGTTCGACTTCTCCACCCCCTACTGGGCGGTGGCGCTGCTGCTGCTCGGCACGCTCGCCCTGACGGCGGCGCGCTTCCGCGAGACGCACGCTCCCACGGCCAGTGCCCCACTCGCGATCGGCCGCGCCTTCGCCAGCGTCGGCGCCGCCTTCGCTCCCGGCCGGCTGCGACCGCTGTTCCTCGCCAACTTCGTCCTCTACCTGGCGATCTTCGGCTTCTTCCGCGTTTACCCGATCTACCTTGTCGACCACTTTGGGATGGGAATCTCACGCGTCTCCGAGTTCATCGCCTGGGTCGCGGTGCCGATCGTCATCGCCAACCTCGGCCTGGTCGCCTTCCTCTCCCGGCGCCTCGACCCGCGGCGGCTCACCGTCCGCTTCGGGCTCGCCCTGGCGGTCTGCCTCGCCGCCGTCGTCGTCCCGCACCCCGAAGGCGCGCTCTGGATCACGCTCGCCGCCTGCGCGTTGGCGCTCGCCATCTGCCTGCCCTCGATGGCGGCGATGATCTCGCAGGCGGTCGGCCCCGAGGAGCAGGGCAGCGCGCTCGGCTCCAACCAGTCGCTGCAGGTAGGCGCCGAGGGCCTCTCGGGCCTGGCCGGCGGCGGCCTGGCGGCGATCTCGACGGTACTGCCGCTGCCGGCGATGGGCGCCCTGGCGCTGCTTGGCGCGGGCCTGCTGAGGCGGCCCAGTGCCCGAGCGGCGGCCATAGCGGCCAGCGGGCCCGGCGGGTAGCCTCAGTCAGGCATGGAGCAAGCCACCGACGCTACGCGACGCACTCGGCTGGCCAGCGAGCGCACCGAGCTGGCCTGGTGGCGAACCGGGCTGACGGCACTGGCGGTGGCGCTGGCCGTCGGGCGAGTGGTGCCGGAGCTGAGCAACAGCTCGACCCGCTGGCCCTACGTCGGCGTCGGCGTCTGCTTCGGCCTCTACGGCCTTGCCATCTTCGCCTACGGCAGCTACCGCCGGCGGGCGGTCGAGCGGGCGCTCGACGAAGGGCAGTTCCCCGAGCCCCGCCCCTACGCGCACGGGGCCCTGGTGGCCGGGGGCGTGGTTCTGGCCCTGCTGACGACTGCCTTGATCCTGGCCGATTGACGAGCTACTCGAGGGGAACAGATGACGAGGCGAGGGCCTGGGTCGCCGCCTCTGACTGAGGGCGCGGCGAGGGGTTGGAGAAGTTCATCGTGCCGTCGTCGACCGGGCCGCGGCGCAGCATCCGCAGGTCGACCGGGTAGTTCTGGCGCAGTTTCCACGGCTCCTTCGAGCCCTGCTTGGGTAGGTGCTCGACCGAGCGCAGGACGTAGCCGGAGTTGAAGTCGAGCAGCGGCTCCTCGGTGATCGTGGGATCGCCGATCCGCGGCGTGCAGATGCGGTAGCCGCGAGCGTCCATGTGGTTGAGCAGGCGGCAGACGTATTCGGAGGTGAGATCCGCCTTCAGGGTCCAGGAGGCGTTGGTGTAGCCGAGCGTGTAGGCGAAGTTGGGGAAGTCGCTCAGCATCATTCCCTTGTAGGTCAGCGCCCGCGGCAGGTCCGGCTCGGCGCCGTCGATCGTGACCTTGATGCCGCCGAGGAAGAGCAGGTTGAGGCCGGTCGCGGTGATGACGACGTCGGCCTCCAGCTTGCCCCCGGACTCGAGCTCGATGCCGGCATCGGTGAAGGTCTTGATCCGGTCGGTGACGATCTCAGCGCTGCCGTCGCCGAGGACCCGGAAGAGGTCGGCGTCCGGGACCAGGCAGACGCGCTGGTCCCACGGGTTGTAGCGGGGCTTGAAGTGGGTGTCGACGTCGTAGCCCGGCGGCAGCGCCTTGATCGCGCCGCGCCGCAGCAGCTTCTTGATCAGCTCCGGCCGCTTGCGGCTGACCCGGTAAAAGATGCCCTGGGCGATCACGTTTTTCCAGCGCACGATCGGATAGACGATGCGGTCGGGCAGGTGCCTGCGCAGGCGGTTGGCGAGGCCGTCTTCGCCCGGCATCGAGATCACGTAGGTGGGCGAGCGCTGCAGCATCGTCACCTTCGCCGCGCCCTTGGCCATCGCCGGCACCAGCGTCATCGCGGTGGCGCCGCTGCCGATCACGACCACCCGCTTGCCGGCGTAGTCGAGCTCCTCGGGCCAGTGCTGCGGGTGGACGACCTCGCCGGTGAAGCGGTCAAGGCCGGGGAACTCGGGCGTGTAGCCCTGGTCGTAGCGGTAGTAGCCGCTGTTCACGAAGAGGAAGCCGCAGCTCAGGGTCACCGTCTCCCCCGTGTCGGCGCGCTCGGCCTCGACCGTCCAGCAAGCCTCCTCGCTCGACCAGGCGGCGCTGACCACGCGGTGGTTGAAGCGGATATGGCGCTCGATGCCGGCCTCGCGGGCGGTGTCGCGAACGTAGTTGAGGATCTTCGACCCCTCGGCGATCGACCGGTCGTCGGTCCAGGGCCGGAAGCGGTAGCCGAGCGTGTGCATGTCGGAGTCGGAACGGATGCCCGGGTAGCGGAAGAGGTCCCAGGTGCCGCCGCTGGCCTCGCGCGCCTCGAGGATCGCGTAGCTCTTGCCCGGGCAGCGCTCCTGCAGGTGGTGGGCGGCGCCGATGCCGGAGAGACCGGCACCGACGATCAGCACGTCGACATGGTCGTCAGGCATCTCGGTCCTCTCGTCGTTGGTCCGCTCGCGGATCTTCATCCGCAACAAAGCCTACCAACACCATGTCGAGAACGTCAACTAGTTGTCGGGACCGTCAACGCTGTGTATCGTGGGAGGAGTCATGAGCACTCCAATACCCGCTTCCGAGGCTGCTCCACGTGGCCGTCGCACCCCCCGCGCCAGCGGCGACGAGCGCGAGCGCGCGATCCTCGCCACCGCCGAACGGCTGCTCGAGGAGCGCCTGCTGAGCGAGATCTCAGTCGAGGACCTGGCCCATGGCGCCGGCATCTCCCGCCCCAGCTTCTACTTCTACTTCCCCTCCAAGGATGCGGTCCTGCTGACCCTGGTCGACCGCATGGTCGAGGCGGGAGCGGCGAGTCGCGAGCAGGCGCTGGCGAAGCTCGCCGAGGAACCGCGGGCGGGCTGGCGCATGGCGTTGCAGGCCTCCTTCGAGGCGTTCGGCTCGCGCCGCGCCG
The DNA here is from genome assembly GCA_049790835.1 of Solirubrobacterales bacterium. Lineage (GTDB taxonomy): Bacteria > Actinomycetota > Thermoleophilia > Solirubrobacterales > 70-9 > VAYN01. The sequence goes on along the minus strand of JBAQZI010000179.1, from coordinate 35,865 downwards.
TGATCCTCGCCGCGGCCGAGCTGCGAACGACGAACGCCGAGGCCCGCGAGCTCTGGTCGCGGGTGATGGAGGGCTGGGTCGCCGACGTCACCGAGGTGATCGAGTCCGAGCGCGCCCGCGGCGTCGCCCCTGCCGGCCAGCCCGCCCGCGACCTCGCGATCGCCCTGCTGCAGATGAACGAGCGCGCGCAGTACGCGACCTTCGCCGGCGAGAGCCCGGCGCTGGCCGAGGAGCGGATCCTCGATGTCCTGGTCGACGTCTGGGTACGGGCGATCTACGGCGCCGCCCCGGAAGCCTGACGCGCCAGCGGGGCCGCTCGCCGCTCAGGCCGAGGCCGGCTCGAGCACGCGGAAGGAGATCCCCGCCCGCTGCAGGCGCTCGAGCAGCGCTTCGCCCATCGCCACCGCGGTGGTCACCTGGCCGCGACTCTCCGGCAGCTCGTCGAAGGCGAGGCAGAGCGCCGACTCCGCCAGCATCTTCGAGGTCTCGCCGTAGCCGGGGTCGCCGCCGGAGACCTCGGTGACAACGCGCTTGCCGCCGCCCTCGCCGACGAATTTGACCTCGAACCAGCTCTTCGCGCGCTGAGCCTCGTCGGGCCCCTCGCCGGGAGATTTCATCTTCAGCAGCAGCTTGCGGGTCGGCGGCAGCGGCGCCAGCATCGCGACCGCCCCCACCCCGGCCCCCAGCGCCGCGATCGTCGCCAGCCGCTTGGCGACCATATGGTGGCCGTAGGTGAAGCTCGGCCCGTAGCGGTCGAGGCTGGCGGCGGAGCGGCGGACGACGCCGCCGTCGATCGTCGGCAGCGGTACGACCCAGCCGCCGAGCTCGGAGTCATGGCGAATGGTCGGCGAGGCCGAGTGGATCTCGCGGCCGGAAGGCCGCGCCTCGCCGCGCCGGCGCTCCTTGGCCGCGCCGATCGTCTGCCGCGCCCGGGCGAAGCCGTTGATCGCCGAGTGGTAGGTCCCACCCGAGAAGCTGGCGTTGGAGCGAACGTAGCCGTTGACCTTCAGCGGCACTCCCTCGGGCAGCTGCTGCACCGTGAAGTACGCACCGAGGTCGTGGGGGATCGAGTCGAAGCCGCAGCAGTGGACGAGGCGGGCGCCGGTCCGCTCGGCCTCAGCGTGATGCTCGACCCACATGCGGTCGACGAACTCCGGCTCACCGGTGAGGTCGACGTAGTCGGTCCCGGCGGCGGCGCAGGCCGCGACCAGCGGCTCGCCGTAGAGGGCGTAGGGCCCGACAGCGGTGATTACGACCCGGGCCGACTCGGCGACCTCGGCCAGCGCGACCCGGTCGGCGGCGTCGGCCTCGAGCAGGTCCGGCACGGGCGCGGCGGGTGAAGCATTCGCCAGCCGCGCGCGAACCGCCTCCAGCTTGGCGCGATTGCGCCCGACCAGCGCCCAACTCAACCCCTCGGGTGCGTTGGCGGCGAGGTATTCGGCGGTCAGCCCACCGGTGAACCCGGTCGCGCCGGACAACGCCAGGTCGTATTTCCGCTCGGCGGCCACCGCCGCGCATTCTGGCAGTCCTGGCCGTGCGCCCGCCTCGTTCGCCCACCACCAAGTCGCCGCTATGCGTTCCTCGCTCAAGGTTCTCAGCCGCGAGGGTTTGCGCTCCTTCTCAATGCCGTTCCTGAAAGACCCAGGTTTTCGCTGTAGAGGGAGTAGTAACGCTCCATGGCCGCCCTCCGACCGCGGGCGACCCTATTGTGGCCCGCCCTTGTACGACACCTCTCAGCATCCGATCGGCGGCGGGGGCCGTGCCCGATCGCTTCCGGATTGGCCCGATGCCCGACCCCTCCGCTCCTGGCAGGAGGAGGCGACCGAGGCCGTGCGGGCGCACTCGGCCACCAGCTTCTTGGCCTCGGCTACGCCAGCGGCCGGCAAGACCACCTTCGGCCTGCACATCGCCCACCGGATGCTGAGCGCCAAGTTCGTCTCGCGCGTCGTCGTCGCCGGCCCGACCACCCACATCTGCCGCCAGTGGGCCGCCGACGCGGGCCGCTACGGCGTCGACCTCGAGCCGAACAGGCCGAACTCGGACGGGCCGGAGTCGGCCGACTTCCACGGCGTCGCCGTCACCTACCAGACGATCGCGGCCGGGCCGGACATGCACCGGTTGGCCGCCGGCCGCCGGCCGACCCTGCTGATCGCCGACGAGCCGCACCACATGGGCGATCAGGCCGCCTGGGGCCTGCGAACCCGCATGGCCTTCGACGGCGCCCGCTTCCGGCTGCTCCTCTCGGGCACGCCCTTCCGCTCCGACAACTCGGCCATTCCCTGGGTCGCCTACGACGAAGACGGCCTCAGCCGGGCCGACTACGTCTACGGCTATCCGCAGGCGTTGGTCGACCGGGTATGCCGCCCGATCACCTTCCTGCCGTATGACGGCGAGATGGAGTGGCTCTCGGACGGTCGGCTGCGCAGCGCCGACTTCGACCTCGCCTTGCCGGCGGCGGAGGCGGCCCGGCGACTGCGGACGGCGCTCAGCCCGGACGGCGAGTGGATGGGCGAGGTGCTGCGCGACGGCGATGCCAGGCTGAGCGAGGTGCGCGCCGACGGGCACCCTGAGGCGGGCGGCCTGGTCATCGCCTCCGATCAGGATCACGCGCGGGCGATTGCCGCGCGACTCGGGTCCGTCTCGGGGGAGCGACCCGAGCTGGTGATGAGCGACGAGCCCGACGCCAGCCGGCGCCTCGCCGATTTCGCCTCCTCCGATCGACGCTGGCTGGTCTCGGTCCTGATGGTCTCCGAGGGCGTCGACATCCCCCGCCTGCGGGTCGGCGTCTACGCGACGGCGGCCCGGACCGAGCTCTTCTTCCGCCAGGTGGTCGGTCGCTTCATCCGGACCACCCCGCGGCCGCGCCGCCAGATGAGCTACCTCCTGATGCCGGCCGACCCGCGGCTGAAGGCACTCGCCCACGAGATCGAGCTGGAGCGCCGTCACGCGCTCGACCTCTCGCCGGGCGCCGAGGAGGAAGAGGGCGAGGAGCTCGACGATCCCAGTCCGGAGCCTGGCGAGCCGGGTGGCGGCTTTGCCGCCCTGAGCTCGGCCGACGCCGAGCTGGACGAGGCGATCATGAGCGAGACCGCGCTTCAGCTCTTCCCGACCGATGACCCCAAGCCGGCGGCGAAGAAGGCGATCGCCCTCGCCAGGGCCGAAGCCGCGTCGGAGGCCCGCGAACCCGAGCGGGAGTCGGCCTATGCGACGCGAGAGCGGCTGCGCGGCGAGCGTAGGCAGCTGGTCGCCGACGTCGCCCGTCGTACCGGCAAGTCGCACCGGGAGGTCCAGGCCCGCATCAATCGCGACACCCGGACGCGCTCGGTCACCAGCGCCACCATCGAGCAACTCGAGCGCGGCAATGCGCTGCTGCGCCACGAGCTGTGGCGGTGAGATCCACCCTCGCATGCTCGGAGTCCGGGAATGCGCGGCATCCACACCTCTCACCTTGGCTTTCCCGAGGCTCGGAAAGGGGCCTCGGGAGCCGCCGAACCGATACCGCGAATCCCCAGGCCTACGCGTTGGCGGGAGCGACGCCGGCAAATGGCGTCACCCCACCCCACCTCGAGACCTCGCGGACGAGGTGGCGCGGACCCTCGATCGTGATCCGGCGAGCGTGCATCGCACTCCCCAGCGAGATGCGGCCCATGTACCACTTCGCCAACCACTCAGTATCGCTTGTGATGACCAGGTCGTTGTCGAATCCGGGTGGGTTGGGGCAAACCTCGGGCTCGGGTTGCTGCACCAGAATCCAGAACCGCTGCTTCGGGACATCGCGGAGGTTGAACTGGACCACGACCCGCTCCTGCGGCATGCGCTCGCGGTCCATCGCCTTGCAAATCGCCCAGAGGAGGACGGCCGGGTCAAGCTCGGTCGGCGCCGCGTCCAGCCACTTCGCCCCCCAGTTGCCGAGCGCCTCGACCACCGGCTCGAGCTCGACCTCAACGCCCTTGACGGGACGGATATCGCGACGATCAACGACCTCGACCCAACCGACGTCGCCGCCGTCGACCTCGACCTCGGTGTCGCCGGAGCCGGCGACGGGGTAGCGGATTCGATCACGGTCAACGGGACGGTCGGCCCGCAGGCGTTCGACATCAGCGGCGGAGCCGGGCTCGTCGGCGTGCAGACCGCGGGCGTCGCCCTCGACCTGGTGAACGCGCAGCCGGCCACCGACACGCTCACGGTCAACTCGTCAGGTGGCGACGACACGGTGAGCGCCAGCGCGCTCGTCGCGACCAGCGTCGTGCTGACCCTGAACGGCGGCAACGAGAACGACACCCTGGTCGGCAGCGCCGGCAACGACACGATCAACGGCGAGGTCGGCAATGACCTGATGGTCGGCGGCCCCGGCAACGACACCTTCACCGGCGGGGCAGGGACCGACCAGGCCAACGGCGGCCTCGGCGCCGACGTCGACGGTGGCGGCATCGAGATCTTCAACCAGTAGCAGGCCGATTCAGCAGTCGGCGTTGTTGATGCTGCCGTTCGGCATCGTCGTGTTGCAGAACTTCGTACCCGTCATTTTCGCGCCTCTGATGCTCGCGCCGGTCAGGTTCGCCCCGACCAAACTGGAGTACTCGAGGTCGGCGCCGGTCAGGTCGGCGCCGGTCAGGTCGGCGCCGGACAGGTCGGCGCCGGACAGGTCTGCGTAGGTGAGTTCGGCGAAGGCGAACTTGACGCCCAGCCCTTCGAGGTTGACGAGCTTCGCATCCACGTACTTGACGAACGGCGACCAGGCGCCGCTGAGGTTGGCACCGGTCAGGTCGGCGCGGATTGCCACGGCCGAGGTGAGAAAGGAGGAGCCGCTGATGTTCGCGCCCCGGAGGTTCGTGCGCGCCATTCCCGCCCCGATCAGGTTCGCGTCGGTGAACACGGCGCCATGCAGGTCTAGTCCGGTGAGCGATGCGTTTCGGAGGTTGGCGCCCGGGCAGCGCGTGTTGGGGACGAGCTGGCAGCCATTGGGGGCGACGACGCGCTCGCAGTCGTCGTCGACGCGGTCACCGGCGGCGGCTCCCCGAACGGTGTCGGACCCTGCCCCGCATGAGACGCGGTCGACGCCTGGACCCGGCTGGAGGTAATCGTCACCGCCTCCGCCCAGTTGGACATCGTGCCCCTCGCCGCCGATCAGCACGTCGAAGCTGCCACCGCCCCGCTGGCGGTCGTTCCCGGCGCCGCCATCCATCGCGTCGTGGCTTGGGCCTCCGTCCTGGATATCGGCACCGCCGCCGCCGCTGAGGACGTCGCGGTGGCCGCCGCCGTGCTGCTCGTCGCGCCCGCCGCCACCGTGCTGGAGATCCTCGCCAGGTCCCCCGTCCTGGACGTCGTCCCCCCGGCCACCCGCTTGAGTGTCATCGCCGCCATGGCCACGCTGGACGTTGTCGCCACCGTCGCCGGACTGGATGTCGCGCTGGGGAGTGCCGTGTTCGGCGGCAGGACTCGATCCGGTGTCCGCGCCGGCGCTTCCGACCAGGACGAGCATCGCGATCGCAAGCAGCACAACGAGGCCGGCCGAGCACCTGCAGAATCGTGACAGCGAGTCAACCGGTCGCAAGGTCGCCCACAGTAATAGACGCTGCGCCTGATCGCGGAGAGGCTCTACGCGATCGACTCTGGGCGTAGCTGGGCAAGGAACTGCCCGGGATCGATGTACTCGCTCATCTCGGCTATACGCCCGTCCTGATCGAGGGCCATGAATAGACCTCCCCGCAGCTCCAGTCTCCTTCCCGTCGGCGAAAGTCTCTCGCCGCCCACCACCAAGTCGCCGCTATGCGTTCCTCGCTCGAGGTTCTCGGCCGCGATGGTTTGCGTTCCTTCGTCGACCAACAGCCGTTTGCACTCGATCGTGAGATCGGGCAAAGCCGCCAGTTCGGATTCGTAGCGCTCTCGAACAGCGTCCACGCCGTGCAAGACCTCAATGCCGTCCTGAAAGACCAGGTTTTCGCTGTAGAGGGAGTAGTAACGATCCATGTCCCGACGATTCCAGGCGGCCACGTATTCCGCGTAGAAGCCGCGTAGCTCGGCGGTGCCCAGAATCCCCACTGCACGATCCTAGGGCTGCCCGTTCTTTGGTAGCGCTGCGCGGGCCGAGTCGGTCTGGAACCAGATCAGCTGGCCGTCGACCTGGCGGCGGATCCCGAGGTCCTTGCTGAAGGCCTCGGCGCAATAGCCGGGGTCGCCGGGGATTGCGAACTGGGCGATGAAGCCGCGGTCCTGGTCCCGGAGGCGGCGCATCAGGCCGGCGGGGAGGTGTTTGGTGAGGCGGGCAATCCCACGCTGCTGGAAGCGTCGTTCGAGGGTGGCGAGGGGGCGACCGGGGCGGTCCTCGCCGCGCCGCGCGAAGAAGCGGATCTTGACCAGGCCGGGGGCGCTGGCTCGGTAGTGGGCGACGAGGCGGATCGTCGGGTGCTTGCGGTGGACGAGCATCCGCCCGCGCACCTGGCGCAGCGCGCACTCGGGCAGGATCGGGCCAGGCAGCCCGACTACTTCCTGCAGCAGCGCCCCCCGAGCCGAATCGAAGAGGGGCGCTCCGGAGTAGGCGGCGCGGACATCGTGGTTGCCGACCCCGAGTCCGCCGAGCAAGCAGGAGGCGGCGCTTTCCTGGACCGTCACCGCCTGGCAGCCGGGCGCCGGCGCGCCGTCGACGCTGAAGTCGATCGTCCCCGCCGGGGCGAGCGGCGTGACGTGCGCGGTCGCTGTAACGGTTTCGCCGGCGTTCGACGGATTGGCGGTTGAACGGATCGCCAGCGCGGTCGGCTCGTCGACTTCGTGGACGAGGGTGTCACGGCTGGCGGCGAAGTTTCCCGAGCCAGGTTCGTAGACGGCAGCGACGTCGTGGCGTCCGGGCATGAAGCGTTCGTAGGCGGGTGAGACGGCGTGCCCGTCCACGATCCCGACCGGCGCGTCGAACTCGATGCCATCGACCCGGAACTGGACGGAGCCGGTGGGGATCGGGGCGGTGCCGCCGCCGGGTATCGCTGCCGCGACGTTGGCGCTGAAGGTGACCGCCTGGCCGGGCTGCGAGGGCTCCGGGGCGGTGCTGAGCGCGACCGTGGTCGGCGCCGCCTTCACCCTGTAGGGAGCGGTGCCGGTACTGCCCCGGAAGTTGGCGTCGCCGCCGTAGACGGTGGTGATGACATGGGGGCCGGCGTTCGGCTGGACCGCCGCCGAAGTGGCCTCGCCACCCGGTCCCAGCGCCACCGGGGCGCCGATCGCGTCAGCGTCGAGCGCGAACTGCGCCGTGCCGGACGGAGTCCCGGCGCCGGGGTTCGAGCGCTCCACCGCGGCGCTCAAGGTGACCGCCTCGCCGTAGACGGATTCGCCCGCCGGTGAGCCGGCGACGTCCGTCGCCGTGCGGGCCTTGGCGATCCGCTGCACCATGCGGCCGGAGCTCGGTTCGAAATCGGCGTCGCCGCTGTAGCTGGCGTCGACTTCGTGCTGGCCGGCCGCCAGCGATGCGGCCAGCGAGCAGGCGGCGGCGCCGGCGGCGAGCGTGCCGGTGCAGCTCTGGCCGCCGGCTTCGAGCTCGACCGTCCCGGACGGGGTGAGGGGGACCGAGGCCCGGGGTGAGACCTCGGCTTCGAGCTGCAGCGGCGTCCCGTATTCGGACGGGTTGGCCGAGGAGTCGACTTCGATCGCGACGCCGTCGGGGTCGACCATCTCGATCGTTTCGCCTTTGCTTTCGAGGAAGTCATCGGTTTCGAGGGTCTGGGCGACAACAAAATGGGGCCCGATCGCGGTCGTTTCGAAAGACGGCGAGGTGGCGGTGCCGCCGGCGACCGGTTGCAGCCCGCCGAGCGGGGTACCGTCGACGCTGAACTGGACCGAGCCGGCGTAGGGAGTGCTGCCGGGCTCGACGGCGACGGTCGCGGTGAAGGTCATACTCTCGGCCGGCAGCGCCGGGTTGAGCGAGGAGGCGATCCGGGTGCTGGTCACCGTCTTCTCCACCAGCAGCTCGAGCAGGCCGGTGCTCGGCAGGTAGTCGGGCGTGGGTTCGTAGCGGGCTTCGATCTCGTGCGGGTCCGCGGTCAGCCCGCTGACCGGGATCGACGCCGCGGTGCCGCCGCTCAGCGCCACCGGGGCGCCGAGGTCGACGCCGTTGACGACGAACTGGACCGCGCCGCTCGGTTTTCCCGCCGCCTGGGAGGCAGCGTGGACGGTTGCGGTAAAGGTCACGGGCTCGGTTGGGCGCGCCGGGTTCAGCGAGGCGGTGAGGTGGGTGGCGGTGGTGCTGGGGCGGTTCGTCAGGGTGAATCCGGCGGGCGTTTCCACACCGCTCACGGTCGCCCTCGCTTCCCATTGCCCGGCGGTCAGGTTGGCGGTGACCGGGCCCGAGACGGCGACCCCGTTGGCGCCGGTCGCGGCGCTCTCGGTCGTGCCGCCGCCGTCGAAGGCGCCACCGGCGCCGCTGGGGGGCAGGGCGAAGACCACCTCGGCCTCAGGCACCGGCTGTCCCGACTTGTCGGTGACGAGCGCTTCGAGCGGATGGGGGAAGGCTGCGCCGATCGTCGTTTCCTGCTTGGAGCCGCCGTAGGCGCTGACCGTCGCCGGCTCGGGCGGCAGAAAGGTGATCTCGACCTCGCCGTCGCCACCGAGCTCGCTGGTGCCGAGTTTGTAGCTGAGCGCGCCGACCGCGATGCCGGCCTCGCCGCCGCCGCCCCCGCCGCCACCACCGCCGTCGGGGTAGCCCGAGTAGCGACCGCCACCGCCGCCTTCGCCGGAGAACCAGCCCGCGCCGCCACCGCCGCCGCCGCCGGCCTCCGAAGCGTTGGCGGCGTGATGGCCGGCACCGCCGTTCGAGCCGCTGAGCCAGCCGCCCCTGCCGCCCCTGCCGGCCCCATCTTCCTTGGCGCTTTCACCCGCGCCTGCGGTGGAGCCACCGTCACCGCCCTTGCCGCCGGGAAAGCCGTTCCCCTTGCCTTCTCCGAAGACGATGGCGCCGTTGCCGCCACCGCCACCGCCGCCCGCCGCGATGAAGGTCGGCTTGCCGTCGATCACGACGCTGCTGCTGCCGCCCCCGCCACCGCCGTCGATCCCCTTCTCGGACGAGGTCCCGCCCTCGCCGCCGCTGCCGTATCCCCAGCCGCCGTGCCGTTCGTCAGCGGCGCAGCCGACATAGACGCTCGCCTGCTCGCCCTCGTGCACTTCGACCGTCACCATCGCCGTCCCGGCGAAGCCTCCCGCTCCGCCCAGCGGCCCTCCAGCGCCGTGACCGCCGGCCGCTTCGGCCCGCAGCACTCCGGCTCCGGCGGGAACGGTGACGCTCTCGGGCGCACCGGTGCAGTGGAAGACATCGGTTTCGAGCGAGCTCAGGACCACCGCGCCCGCGCCGGCGCCGTTGCCCGGTAGAAAGCCCGAGCGCTCGACCCTGGGAGCGACGTAGGAGCTGCCGCCACCGCCACCGCCACCGCCGTCCAGCTCTACAACCCCGCCCCCCTGACCTCCTCGGTAGCCCCCACCGCCGCCTCCCCCGCCGCCGCCGAAGGCGAGGTTCGGGGCCCCTGGTCCGCCGCTATAGGTGCCTTGGCAACCACCGCAGCCGCCCGGTGCGATTTCGTCGCCGTGCTTGCCAGCGCCGGCCGGCGCGCCGCCGTCGCCACCGGCGCCTCCCCAGAAGGGGCTGGTCTCCCGTGGATCCAAGCTGCCCGAGCCGCCGCCGCCTCCGCCGCCGGCGACCATCAGCACGCCGTCAGGAGGGGGCCGTTCCTCGCAGCCCGTTCTTTCACCCGCGTTCGTCGTGATCGCGCTCGCCCCGCCCCCGCCACCGCCATCCTGCGTCCAGTACCCCCTGGCTTCTCCACCGGGGGCGCCGCAGCCGAAGCCGAAGACGGGCCCGTCGGCGGCGGGTTTGGTACTGCCGCCAGCACCCACCCAGACCAAGAGCTGTTCGCCCGGCGTGACCGGAAGCGTCCCGTAGGTAAGGCCGCTGACCCCGCCCGCGCCGCTCGCCAAGGCGTCGGCCGACTTCGCCCCGGCGCCCCCGATCGCCACCGCCCACAGCTTTTCCACCCCGGCCGGGACGGTGAATTCCTCAGCCGAGCCCTGATAGTCGAAGACCCAGCTCTGCGGCGCCGCCTCAGCCGACCGGGCGAGTCCGAGCATCATCACCAAGCCGACCGCGAGCGCCGCGGCCGCTGAGGCCGCGCTCCATATGCCGCCGCGTGCTTTTAGGAGTGCCAACCCGGGAAGAGACATGGGCGCCGCCTGCCTTTCCCGGACAGTATCGGTGGATGGCGGCGTGAGCTTGAAGTTCCGAGCGAGCTGCTCGTCGTGGATCGCGATTCGCCTTGAAGCGGTTGAAGGGCAATCACAGGGTTCCGGCTGGAGCGAGCCAGACACTCTCGAAGCTCAGGCTCGTGTGCTCGGCGATCAGGTCGTAGTCGCGGTCGTAGTGCAGAACACCCGCGCCGGCCTCATGCGCGCAGGCAGCGATCATGACGTCGATCGGCGCTAGGCGGTGATGGCCGCGGGCGGCCAGCTCCCGTTGGGTCAGCAAGGCTCGATCTTCCATCGCGGCTGCTATCTCGACGCGGGGAAACAGCAGATCGAATTCATCCATCATCTCCTGGTAATCAGCGCTTGCGCGAGCCGAGTAACCGGCCTCGAGCAGGAAAGGGAGGCAGATCGCGAGCTGACGCTGTTCGAGCCAGCCGGCCACCGCTTCGGCCCGCTCGGTTGGCAGCCCCCCAGCGACCACTCGCGACCAAGCGGAGTTGTCGAGCAACAGCACGTTAGGAGTCGTAGCTGGCGATCAGACCAAGGCGCTTAACCTGATCGGCTGCCTCGACATCGACGGCATAGCGGAACGAACCGGTGCGGATCGTTTCGGCCAGCCTCCTACGGGCCGTGGCCGCGGCAGCGTCCTCGGTGGCCACCCGGCGCGCCTTGACTTCCGCACCGAGCGTCACGAGCTCGGCGAAGTCGATCCGCTCGCCCTCGCCAAGCTTGGCCCGCAACTCGTCGAGCGCCGCCTGGACCGGCGGGGTCTCGGTGATCGTGTGGCGGGGGCGTGTGGTCGGCACGAGGCGAGTGTAGCACGGTGCTGCACTTGCCTCGTGTGGCAGTCTGCGCGAAGGCTTCAGGTGAGCGTTCGCTCGAGCTTCACCTCGCACATGTCCACCGATGCACGAGTGCCGGGCGTCTCCGACGAATCCATCGCGCTGAACACCTTGCCTCCGGCCTCCATGTCCTCGGCGCTCTCGAACTGCTGAAGGACCACCGCCGTTCCCTGTGCCTCATCGAACAAGACCTTGAGGCCCGTGGCGGGCACGCCGGGCGGTGGCCCGTCGGACTCCTCGATGCGAGCGAGGAGCTCCTGCATCCGCTCAGCAGATACGTCGGTGAACCTGACGGTACGTACATACATGACAGCAGCCTCCTCGATCGTGGGATTACCGACCATATTCGGTCCGCCCCGGGCCGTCGAGTGGTCCGCGCCATCGACGCCCGAGCCTATGGGGTCGAGCAGCGGGTCCGCGCCACCGCGGGACGATCGTCCGCTTGATCGCTCGGGAGCACCGCATCGGCGTGGTGCAGGTGGTGTTCGCCATCATCAGGCGAAGCGCACGGCGATGCCCGGGTAATCGACGATCAGCCCGGCAGCGTCGTATTCGAGCACGACGCGAAAGTTGGCCTCCGAGGTGTAGTCGAAGCGGCGCTCGTCGCGCCGCCGGTAAGTCTGATCGAGCCGCGTGACGGAGAGATCGAGCGCCCGGACGTAGGCGGCGGGCGCCTCGGTCACCTCGTCGAGCGGAAGCGGCAGGCGGTGGACCGGCAGCGTGTTCGTGCAGGCGGACGCCTCGAGGTCGACGTCGATCAGCCCGTCGAGCTGCGGGGCAGGTTCGCCATCGACCGTCCAGCTGCCCGCGCCGTCCGAAATGAGAACGGTCTCGTGCGGTCCGGCGACGGTGTCGGACGCCACACGAGCTTCGCGGGTGCGCCAGCGCTCGTCGAGCGCGATCTCGTAACGGACGGCGTACGCCTCACCGTCCTCGACCGCGCAGCTGTGCCCGCGTAGGCGACCGGGCTCTGCATAGACGATCTCGAAGCCGTCTACCGCGGTGACGAATCGCCAAGCGGCGAAAGCGGGCAGGTCGGCGAACATCTGGGGGATCCTAGGTGTAGATGCCAGCCATGTTGTTCCCGTTCAGCTCCCGCAGCCGTGAATCGGCGGCCGGTCCGGGCGGGTTGCTGCGTCCACGCAACGAAAGCCGTCGGTCCCGACGACCATCGACGAAAAGGAGCACGCACATGGAGCTGATCGCAGCGGATCGAGCCCTGCCCCAGCGGAGCGGTAGCTCAGCGCGCCGGGGCGACGCCCGCAAACGGCGTCACTCCACCCCACTTCGACAATTCGCGGACAAGGCGTTTCGGACCCTCGACCGTGATCCGGCGAGCATGCATCGCGCTCCCGAGCGAAATGCGTCCCATGTACCACTTGGCGAGCCACTCGGTATCGCTCGTGACGACGAGGTCGTTGTCGAAGCCAGGCGGGTTCGGGCAGACCTCCGGCTCCGGTCGCTGCACGAGAATCCAGAAGCGTCGCGTGGGCGCATCGCGCAAGTTGAACTGGACCACGACCCGCTCCTCGGGCATCCGCTCGCGGTCCATCGCCTTGCAGATCGCCCACAGTAGGACGGTGGGTTCGAGCTCGGTGGGCGCTGCATCCAGCCACCTGGCCCCCCAAATGCCCAGCGCCTCGACCACCGACTCGAGATCACGGCCCGCTGGGGTCATCTCGTAGAGCCAGCCGCGCTTGCGCTCGGGGTTCGGCTTCCGCTCGACGATCCCGAGTTGCTCTAGTCGGCCCAGCCGCTCGGCCAGCAGGCTGCGTGGGATACCCGGCGCGCCGGTTCGGAGCTCGCTGAACGTCGACGCGCCCAGCAGGAGATTGCGCACGATCACCGGCGTCCATCGCGTCGCGAAGATCTCCGCCCCCCGGCTGATCGGGCAGAAGTACTGGTTGTAGCCCACCCCCACGAAAGGCAGTCTCTCAGTCAATCGGCATTAAGTCCAGATCTTGGGCTTTTCGGACGCTCGTCCGCGTGGGACCGTGGCCGCGAAACCAATCTCTAGGGAGGGTCCTCAATGACCAAGCGAATCGGCAACTACCTGCGCCCGCAACGTATAGCGCTGGGGACGGTGTTCCTCGTGCTCGCCGCCACCGTGGCAGCCGCACCGAGGGCAGACGCGGCAACCACCTGCGCCTTCGAAAACGACCTGCTCTTCATCGAGATGAATGCGCTCGGTGACCGGGCTCACCTGGAAATCGGCGGCTTCGGGACGATCCTTGTCGACGGCGCAACCGAGCCCGTCATCTGCGGGCCCGAAGGTCCGCCGACGGTGAGCAACACCGAGACCGTGGCGATCGTCGACAGCACGGATAACCCCGCGAGTCCCGCACCGGTCGACGGCTCGACGATTGTCGAGGTCGTGGAGCCCTCGGCATTTGCTCCGGGAAAGTCCACGACCGGGGAGAATGGCGGCGCCGGCGAGATCGAGTTCGCCGTCAACATGAACGTCGGAAGCAACGACACCCTCCTTCTGCGCGGCACCGCGGGCGGCGACAACTGGACGATCGGTACGGGCGGAATCAACTGGAATGGCTATGGCCCCGACGCGGCGCCTGACCCCGAGCTGACGACCCTTTCGACCGTAGATCACCTCGTCTTGGTCCCCGGGGCGGGGAACGACCTCGTACGGGCGCAGGGCGGAAGCGGAACGGGAGGCGCGTTCCCAGGTCGGATCGAGGCGGGGGCGGGAGACGGCAACGACGTGATCGAGGGTGGGAATGGCGCCTCCGGCGACCAGCTCAGCGGTGGGCCCGGTAACGACACCGTTCGTGGCTTTGACGGCGGCGATCACTTGAGCGCCGCGGAGCAAGCCCTTCCGGCCGAACAGGGCGATGACACGCTCGACGGCGGTGCGGGTGAGGACGAACTCAACTTCTACGGCACCCCCGCGGGTGTGACCGTGGACCTGGGCCAGCCCGTGCCGCAGAACACCGTCGGCGGAGGCACCGACACGATCACCAATTTCGAGGACGTCAACGGCACCGAGCATGCCGACACGTTGATCGGCAACGCGGCGTTCAACTACCTCTTCGGCAACCAGGGCGACGACACGCTCGACGGAGGGCCCAACGACGACGCCGTCTCCGGCGGCGCGGGCGTGGATACGGTCACCTACGCGCGAGCTCCCGTCGGTGTGACTGTGGACCTGATCACCGGCGCCACCTCCGGGTTCGGCAACGACGCCGTCGTCGACGTAGAGAACCTGATCGGTTCGCCGTTCGCTGACGTGCTTTTAGGAAGCGACGTGGCGAACACGATCACCGGACTTGGCGGCGGCGACACGATCCGCGCGCTCGCCGGGCCCGACATGGTCGATATCCGCGACGGCGTGAGTGACAACGCTGGCTGCGGAACCGAGCTCGACGTCGCCATTGCCGACCACCACACGCTCGACATGGTCGATCCCGATTGCGAGACCGTGTCGTTCGCGCCACTCGACCGGCTCGGTCCTCCTGAGAACCGGCTCGGTCCTCCCCAGAACCGGCTCGGTCCTCCCGAGACGCTCAAGGGCAAGGCCCCGAAGCGCAAGCCACAAGAGCGCACGGCGAAGTTCACCTTCTCCTCGAACGTCCCGGCCGCGACCTTCGAGTGCAAGTTGGACCGCAAGAAGTTCAAGCCCTGCAGCTCGCCGGCGAAGGCGAAGCGCCTCAAGCCCGGCAGGCACACGTTCCGGGTCCGGGCCATCGCCGAGGGCCTCGCCGACCCGACGCCGGCCGCGTGGCAGTTCAAGGTGATTGGGAGGAAGCGATGATGCGGTTGGCAACCATCGCGACGCTCGTCGCACAGCGCTAACCGCAGCGGTCGCGCCGCCAACTGCATCGCCCAACGCTTCCTAGCGGAGAGCCGAGGCCACCGCCGCAAGGATTCGAACGTCGACCCACCCCCGAAGGACTTTCGGTATTCATTCGGCTCTGTAAACGGAAGCGGCTGATGGGATTCGAACCCACGACCTTCTGCATGGCAATAAGCCCCGCCGTGGAGACCCCGCCGCGCAGAAGTGGCCTATTTGCAGCGCCTTCCCCTTCGGCCCGGAACGGCGGCGCCGCGAAAATGTGCAGCGATATGCGCGGATATGCGGGCAGTCGGGCACTTCGGGTCAGAAGTGCCCAGTCCTCGCTAGCGGGTTCGAATGGCCCGAATCGGCCAGCAATCAAGAGGGCTATAAGGACCCTTCTCTCCCCCACTCTGGCCTGACAGATTCGGGGGATTATCCCCTTGACGCAGGGTAAGAATCCGTCGCTTCCGGTGCCTAGTTTGAGTGGCCAATCGCAAAGCGGCCGGGGCGCCGCGCTAACGGCCCCGGCCTGGCACCGAAAGGTCAGGCCTTCCGATGCAGGAACCCATTTCTCCGTACGAGGCCGAGCGCCTTCAACGCGCCGTGCTTGCCCTCGCCTTCGATCTTCACCCTGCCCATCTGAGTCGCCGTCAGATCAAGGAGGACATCGGGGAAGGCAAAGAGGTCTTCGCCGCCGTGAGCGTCCTCGTGCGCTCCCGCCTCGTCCGGTGGGACGACGAATCGTTGGCACTGACGGGCCAGGCTCTCCTCTTCGACCGGTTGGCGCTGTGAGCTTCGACATAGCGGCTCGCTTCGGGGACAACCTCGCCCGAGTCCGGCGGGAAGCTGGCGTGTCTCAGGATGAGTTGAGCGTCCGTGCCTCTGTCCACCGCACGGAGATCAGCCAGCTTGAGCGCGGCCTGCGGGTCGCGCGCATCGACACGCTGATCAAGCTGGCGGCTTCGCTAGAAGCAAACCCGGAAGAGCTGCTTGAGGGAATTGAATGGCAGCCGGGAGAGACGCGGCGCGGGCAGTTCACCTAGCAAAGTTTCTATTCGTGACTTAGGAGATTTCTTTTGACGACACCGTGCCGCCGTGGCGCATATGGTCTTGCCCGATGGCAGACGACTTCAGCATTCCTCGCCCCAGCGCGTTTCTCGGCAACTTTGGCGGGTTTATTGAGGTGGTTCGGAAAGATCTTGAAGAGCAATACGGCGACGACGCGGGGCAGTTTGAGTCCGTCGCGCAGCGCGCCGAGGCTCAGGCCCCAATTGTTGCAGCCCAGGGTTGGCTCATTGAAAGATGGGGCGACCATTTTCCGTGCCCTGTCTGCGAAAACGTCGAGTGGACTGTTTCAGAGGTCGGCCCAGCGTTCAGGCCCACCGGCTACCTCAGCTTCCATGTCACGTGCGGCTACTGCGGGAACACGATGCAGGTCGTTCCAGGAATTGTTTCCTTGGAAGCCCCGCGCCGGGAGGACAAACAGCTTCACTTCCCGGAGCCGGAGAAATGACCGACGCGGAGACGAACTATCTCCCTCCGTCGCGATTAGCTCCCATCGCGGCAGAGCACGACGAGGCGGTTCCCGTGCGTAGGGCGGAGATCGAGCATTTCGCCGAGCGGGTGCGAGAACTTGGGAACCCAATCGAGTCCGCCAGCGCTTGGGCATTTACCTGGCTGGGACTAGGGGTGGCGGCAAGCATCTCGCTGCTGGCGATACTTGGAGTCAAGGGACAGCACATCAAGCAGCCCGTTATCTGGGCGCACGTTGCTGCGATTGTCATCGGCCTCTTTCTGGCTGCGTTTTGCGGTTGGCTCAACCGACGACTACGAAGCGATGAGGGCGATAAGAACGAGACGGTGGCCTGCGAAATCGAGAAGCTAAACGAGCGGGCACCAAGCGCCACCCCCCTCGAATCCCCCTAGCCCAGCGGGGGAGGATCTAGCTGAAGTTTTTCGTCGGCCACCAACTCCGCGTAGGGCAACGTCTCGCCCTCGATCATCCGCAGCAGCGTGTCGCGGAACAGGTAGGCGTTATCGCGATTGTTGAAGCGAAAGGCCATCTCGTCCAAATAGGCCGGCAGGTGCTTCGCGGACAGCTGGTGATAGGTGCCGACCACGCCCCGCTTGAACAGGCTCCAGACACCCTCGATGGTGTTCGTATGGACGATTCCGCGAACCCATTCCTCCTTGCTGTGGTCGACTTTTCATGGGCCGTGTCGAAGTCGGTCATATCGCCCCAGGGGAACAAGGAATCTGGGGCTCCCGCCCTTGGGGAGAGCGTGCAGAGTGACCAAACCGGTAAACTTAATAATTAGGCACGTGACTAATAGTCGGACTATCGGAGTTTTCGCGTTAGGTCTTCTTTCTGGCCTTGTTCTCTGTGCCTGCGCGCTGGCGGACGAACCGGACCTGAGCGAGGTACGAGCGTTCGACAACTTCCCGATCTTTTACGCCGGCGACTCGATAGGAGAGATTCCGCTACGAGAAGTGCTGGGGGATCCGGGTCAGAAGGAGGACACGACGTGGGTCTTTCTCTACGGGCAGTGCGAAGACCCTCCTGCCGACGCTGGTTGCGCTCCACCCCTTCAAATACATAGCTACAGCGGATGCGTTTGGGCCCGGCATGGGCAACCCAAGGCAGACGGACTGTTTAGGTTCCGGGGCGCCAAGGCGAAGTGGGCCGGTACCGATGTGCTGGAAATTCTTACGGGACGCACGGCAGTGAAGATCAGTGGCCGCCACGATCTCGTCTCGAAGGCTGGGCGACTGCTGCGTAACGTCCGTCAGAAGCAGCCTAGGCGTCTCTCGGCTCCCGCGCCCGGTATTTTTTCCGGGCAACGGTCTTGCCGCGAAGAGGACTGACGGATTGATCGCAGGTCCCCGTGCGAACCGCCATTGAGGATCAGCCGCTCGACCGCGCGGCGAATGACCGGTGAAGAGCCGCTCCTTCGACGAGTGCTGGGTATTGCGGACCACTTGGTTTGGATTCCAGAAAATGCGCTCGGTGAGGTTGGTCGATCGAGGCGGCCAGCGAATGCACGAGCCGCAATGCCGTGGTCAGCCGCAATTCGTGGGCGGCGTCCCCCTCGATCACCGAGATCGTGCGGTAGTCCATCGCCGCCCGGTCGCTCAACTCATTCAGCGAGATACCGGCGCGAGCGCGAAGCGCGTTGAGATTGATCGAGAGTCGATCTGCGATTGCGCGCCCGGCCCGAAGCAATCCTCACGTCGCGTCGGAGGCGAACCGTCCGGCTCGAGGTCGAGTAGCTCTCGGCCGCACGCTGAACAGCCGATGGGCTCGGTGCTCAACTCCACTCTCAGCCATGCCCGCCGAGACCGACCTTCGCGAGCAGGGTGTGGCGAGCGCCCTCGGGGTGGAGATCGGATCGGTAGAGCCCGATGTTCTCGGCCCGGAACGGCTCGGTCAGCGAAGGCGGAAGTGGCGCGCTCGGGGGGTGGTGGACCTTCATTCGACGCCTTGACCCGCGTTTTTCGGAACGCACTCTGGCGACGGTTATGTGCGGCCAAAATGGGCGCTGGTCGTGCTCATGGAGGTCACGATCAGTCAGCAGTTGACGTAGACCGACCTGAATGACCTCGGCGCCCGGCGAGGTGGCGGGCAGCGTGTAGAGCCGTGACCTTCCTCGCTCGGGACGCTGCTCGGGGGCGCGCGGTTCGACTAGAGGAGGAGCCATCCCCTCGCAGAAATCTCGCAGGACGGCGACGATGCGCGGCACCTGGCCCTCAAGTCTGTGACCGAGGTGCACGAGCGTGATCCGCAGGTTTTCGGCGGGAATCTGACGAAGTGCAGGATCGGCCAATGCCTGAGTTCCCCAGGCGTGGATCTCGCGCTTTGTAGCCCTTGGCAGATCGAGGGCGACAAATAACCGCAGCCTCGGAGGTGTTCCTGGCCGCCGAGATTTCACGAGGGGCCGAGGGGTGACGAAGGACCCTGCCAAAGCAGAGCACCTCCGTCTACCTCGGTGACCCTGCGCCTCGGCCCCTCGTGAAACCCCGGCGGACGCGGTGACTCGGCTCGCCGATGCACTCTCTGCGACGCTGACATTGGGGTGGCCGCCGTCGACGGCTCTTCGAGGGCGGGAGCAGGAATGGGTGGCTCCCGCGACCGGCGCGTGAGCTCCCCTTCCTCCCTGTGGCCTGCGCTCCGGCCCTCGAACAGCCGTCGATGAAAGCGCCCTCTCAATCATCCGAATCCTTGAGGCGGTCCAGTGCCTCGCGGTCCTCCTCGCCCCGCTGCTTGAGACGAGCCATGAACGCCCTATCCTTTCGTTGCTCGGCGATCTGGTCGTCTAGGTGCTGGCGGCCAATCCGTACCTGCTCCTCGGGGTCCAGACCAAGGGCGGCCAAGATCTCGGGAGACAATCTGACCCACCAAGTCGCCGCGTAAAAATCTGCGACCCAGCCGGGCCGATCGCCCTCCTTCGAGAGCGCAATAGCCCCGGCCCTCTCCAGCTCGCGGGCGTTGTAGCTGATGGTTGAAAGCGGCTCTGCGAGCAGGAGTGCCAGATCCCTCAGATTGAGCGCGCCGTCCGCCTCGACAAAGTGGCGCAGCAACTCCCTTCGGAGCGGGTGCCGCAACAGCTTCAGAAGACGCTCAGTTGCTACCGCAGCCTCGTCGCGATTCCTCGGGGACCGGGGCTCATCCCGCGAGGATCTCCCGTTGCCTGTCATTCGCGACGTGAAGCAAGCACCCCGGCCCCCGAGGACTCGCAGACACCGCGACAGCCACTGCCCGATGGCCGCGCGTGAGCGCTTTGGACGACGATCGATCACTTCTTTTTCTCCGTCAGCGCATATTCCCGCGGCTTGGGTTTGACCATCCGCACGGTCTTCGCTTTCACCTGACGCTCCAGGCAGTTGGCGACAGCGCCGGATGAGCGCTTGATCCCTTTGCCGATCGCGCTGGCCGTGTGCGGCGCGTCGTCCTTGTGCGACCGCATGAAGCCGAGGACCAATTTGTCGAGTTCCCCGGGATCGAGGCGGCTGTTTTTCGATTTCGCGGAGGACGACTTGCCCCGTTTGCCGGCCGCCTCTTTCTTGCCCGCCAGGGAGAAGACATCCGGCAGTTTTCGGCGCCCCTCTCGACCCCCGGCCTCGCGGTTGATCTTTTTCTCGACCGTGAGGCCGGCGAGATATTTGCGAGCGCTGGTGCGCCCGATTTTCACCGCATCGCAGACCTCATCGACGGTCGCGGTGCCTTTCTCGCGGAGGAACTCGATGATCCGCTTGTCGGTTGATTGCTTCTCGGTCATGCTGGGCCTCCTAGCTCGATGCTGGTCTGATCCCACGCTGAAACCGCGCGGCGCCCGGGGCTCGGCCCCGGGTTTTCGTCTACGTCTGGAACGTCGTCGTCCGGCTCGACCCACTCTTGGAAGCAGTGGACCGCCGATCCCAGCCGCCATGCGGCCGGAGAAAGGCGCTCGCTGAAGGCGAACCACTCCGATGAGTGCGGGCGCGGCGTCCCGTCAAGGAGATCGCTGGCCTCATCGAGGAGGGTGCCCAGCTCCTCTTCGAATCCCTCGACGCGGAGGGCCGCCTGCACACGGGCCTCCCGCCAAGAGCGGTGCTGCGGGGACTCCGGCAGCTCGCCGACCTCGCCGGCCTCGTAGCGCTTGTCCAGTAGCTCCCGCCCCTCGGAGGTGAGAATCCAGCCCTCGCCGCCATCCCTCGCGGCGCGAGCTTGCCGTCATTTCGCAGGTTGTCGAGCCGGTGGCGAAGCGGTCCGATGACTCCCTGCTCCGGCACGAAGCCGAGGTGTTCGATCACGGTGGCGGTGCTGACCTCGTCGGAGTGCTCGTGGCGAGCAGCGCGCTCTAGCGCCGCCAGGATGACGAGGTCGGGCGGGCTGACCGGCGAAAGCTCGTAGGCGACGGTGGTCGGCGGCTGACCATTGCGCGGAGCGCCCTCCTCGCCCTCGGTGCGATGGGGCGACTCGATGAGGTCAAGCAGCTCTTCACAGGTATCGACGGCTGCCCTGAAGCGCTGCCAGCGATCCTCGTCGGCGTCCGCTAGATCATGTTCGCGCGGGCCTTCGCAGGGTGCGCGCCGGGCATCCCGGCGGAGCCGCCTGATCGTCCTCGCGAGGCGGTCGGCCGGCATCGTGAGGTCGACCGTCTTCCGATCGTCGTCAACCTCCCAGCCGAGGTCCGCCATCAGCTCCAGGTCTTCACCGAACTCCCTGGCGAGCTGATCGTGGCTGACCCCCTCGCTGCGGGCTAGGGCGGGCGGGTCCTGGCCCAGGATGAAGAGCCGGCGGACCATGAGCCAGTGGAGCGTGCCGCGCTCCTTTGAGCCGGTGGTCAGGGTGGCGGCGCTCATGCGCGCTCGCTCGCCGAGGAATCGAGGTTGACGAGGACGGTCTCGCAGGCGTCCAAACCGCGGAGAAACCGCTGGTTGGTCTCAGCGTCCTCGGGGCTGGGGTTCGCGCCGGCAAGGACGACCTCGGCTTCGCCGTGCAGACGATTGAGGGCTTCCATCTGGTCGTGCGTCGGCATCGTCAGCTCGATACCGTCACCGCCTTCGTCCTCATTCCAGCCGAGATCCTGCATCAGGCGGATGTCTTCAGCCAGCTCTAATCCGAGCTGCTCGGCTTTGACCCAGTCCTTCTGCTGCTCCAGCAGGTCAACGAGGTCACCTGCCGACCCCAAGTGGTTGCGGACCAATTCGTACAGCCCGTCGCGCTGGTCGCTGCTGATGGTGATCGTGGTGGCGGGCATGGCGCCCCTCCTCTCGGTAGGGCACCGAAGCCGGTCCCGATGCCGCCCCGGAGAGGGCAACGGCGAGTACCGTTCTTCTGCATCGAAGTCTCAGCTTCGGTGCCGGCCCCGGGGCGTCTTCAGCGCCGCCGGGGCACTTTGCTTATGTCGGCTCGGCGACCGTAGCTCCGCCGCTGGCGCAAAGCGAGGCGGAATCGACTGAAATCGCCGCTAATCGCCGCGCATTGGCGTCATTTTGGGAACTAGTGCCCAAAATGGAGGCGATAGGAGGGGATGGTTCCATTTCCCCTTTGCGCCTCCAGAAACGACGAAATCCCGCCCTAGAGCGAGATCTCGTGCGAAGCGGCTGAAGGGATTCGAACCCTCGACCTTCTGCATGGCAAGCAGACGCTCTAGCCAGCTGAGCTACAGCCGCACGAGGCGTGATTCTAGCTGCGGGAGGGCGCTCCTGGTTTCGCGCTAGCCTGGATCGCTCGACTTCTCCTTCGCGACCATGCTCTTCCGTCAGATCATTCACGAGGACCTCGGCTGCGCCTCCTACCTCGTCGGCGACCGTGAAGCGGGCGTGGCGGCGGTGGTCGATCCGCAGTGGGACGTCGAGCCGTACCGGCGGCTGGCGCGGCTGCACGGGGTGCGGATCGGGCACGTGCTGGAGACCCATAACCACGCCGACCACGTCTCCGGGCACGGGCGGCTGGCGCGGACGACCGGGGCGACGATCCACATCCACGAGCTGGCCGGGGCCGAGTACCCGCACGAGCCGTTCGCCGACGGCTGGGTGCTGGAGCTGGGCGACCTGACGATCGAGGCCGTGCACACGCCCGGGCACCGGCCCGAGCACACCGCCTTCCTGCTGCGCGACGGCAGCCGCGGCGGCACGCCCTGGGCGGTTCTCGGCGGCGACTCGCTGTTCATCGGCGACGTCGCCCGGCCCGACCTGGCGGTGGAGCCGCGCGAAGGCGCGGCCGAGATGTTCCGCTCCCTGCACCAGCGCCTGCTCGCCCTTGACGACGAGGTCGAGATCTGGCCGGGGCACCTGGGCGGCTCGCTCTGCGGCGGCTCGGCGATCGACCTCAAGACCTCCTCGACGATCGGCTTCGAGCGCCGCCACAACCGGGCGCTCGGGATCGCCGACGAGGCCCAGTTCGTCGAGGAGGCGGTCGCTTCACTTGGCGACAAGCCGCCCAACATCGAGCAGATCGTCGGCCTCAACCGCGGCCCGTTGGTAGACGACTTCGGGACGCCGACGCCGTTGACCCCATATGAGGTCGAGGAGGCCGTCACCGCCGGTGCCGTCGTCATCGACGGCCGCACCAACGAGCAGTTCGACGAGGCCCACATCGCCGGCGCCCTCAGCACCTCCGCCTACGACACCGGCTTCGCCACCAAGGTCTCCCGGGTCGCCCCCAAGGGCGCCGAGATCATCGTCGTCGCCGCCTCCGACGGGGACGAGCGCCACGCCGCCGAGCTGCTGGCCGCTGTTGGGCTGGGGGTACGGGGCTTCCTCCAGGGCGGGATGACCGCCTGGCGCATGGAGGAACGGGCGGTGGAGAAGATCGAGCTGATCGACCCCGACGAGCTGGCGGCGCGGGTCGAGGGGACGCGGCCGCCGCTGATCCTCGACGTCCGCAACGACGCCGAGTACGGGGCCGAGCACATTCCCGGCTCCCTCCACATCCCCTACGGCGACCTCGCCGACCGCTTCGACGAGCTGCCCCGCGACCGCCCGATCGCGGCGATCTGCCGGGGCGGCAAGCGCAGCGGCCTCGCTGCCTCGATCCTGCAGCGCGCCGGCTTCGCCGACGTCGTCCACGTCGGCCAGGGAGTCGGCGTCTGGCGCAATGGCGGCCACCCGGTCGAGAGCGGCGCAGCCGCCGTCAGCCCGGCGCTCTAGCGACCGCCGCTCAGAGGCTGGCGACCGCCTCCTCCACCGGGGTCTCGCCGGAGATCAGCTCGAACGTCTTGCCAACCGCGTTGGGGGCGGGAAGCACCGCGCCCAAGACCGCGGTTACGTCGGCGCGGCCGATCTGGCCGCGTTCCAGCCCGTCGCCGACCGTCACCTTCCCGCTCGGCGGCTCGTCGGTGAGACTGCCCGGACGTACGATCGTGTAGTCGAGCCCGCTCGCTTCCAGCTCTCGATCGGCTTTCGCCTTGGCCCGCAGATACTCACTGAAGACATCGCCGCCCTCGGCCGGCGGGTCGCCGGCGCCCATCGAGCTGACCATGACGTAGCGGCGAACGCCCTCCGCCCGGGCCGCCTCGATCAGCTTCGCGGCGCCGCCGTAGTCCAGCGTCCACTTGCGCTCGGCGCCGCTCCCGGGCCCGGCGCCCGCAGCGAAGACGATGGCATCGGCGCCGTGGACCGTCGCCGCCAGGCCCTCGTCGGCCTCGAGGTCGCAGAGAACCGGCTCGATTCCGCCCGCGACCAGAGCGTCGGCCTGCTCGGGCCTGCGGATCAGGCCCCTGACCCGGTCGCCGCCCTCGGCCAGAAGCTTGCCCAGCTGCAGTCCGATCCTCCCGTGTCCACCAGCAATAACCACGTCCATGGCGCCGCTCTCCGATCGTTAGTTGCCAGTTAGAACTCATTAATACTGGGTAGTCTCCTTACGTCCCGGGCCGGGCTCCACCGGCCTACCGACACAGAGGAGGCTGCAATGAATCGAAGCAAGTTCGTCCTCGCGGCATCACTGGCGGTGGCCGCCGCGCTGCTGGCGCCGGGCGCCGCGTCCGCTTGGGCGCCCGCCGCGACCGCTCCCGTCCACCCAGGCGTGCAGACCTACACCGAAGGCGGGCAGTGCACCTCCAACTTCGTCTTCCAGGACGGCGCCAACGTCTACCTGGGACAGGCCGCGCACTGCTCCAGCACCGGCGGCCAGACCGAAACCGACGGCTGCACCAGCGGCTCGCTGCCGCTCGGCACCGCGGTCGAAGTCAAAGGCGCGAGCAAACCCGGGACCATGGCCTACAACTCCTGGCTGGCGATGCAGGCCAAGGGCGAGACCGACCCCGACGCCTGCGCATACAACGACTTCGCCCTGGTCCGGCTCGACCCCGCCGACGTCGGCAAGGTCAACCCCTCGATCCCCGGCTTCGGCGGCCCGACCGCGGTGGGCGGCGCCGGCGGTCTCGGCTCGACCGTCTACTCCTACGGCAACTCCTCGCTGCGCGGCGGGCTCACGAAACTGAGCCCGAAGCAGGGCATCGTGATCCAGAGCGAAGGCGGCGGCTGGAGCCACGTCGTCGCGACCCTGACGCCCGGCATCCCCGGTGATTCGGGCAGCGGCTTCCTCAACGGCTCGGGCCAGGCGATCGGCGTGCTCAGCACCCTGCAGCTGGCGCCGCTGCCGGCGACCAACGGCGTCGGCGATCTCGCCAAGGAGCTGGCGTACATGCGGACCAATGCCGCCGGCTTCTCCAGCGTCCAGCTCGTCCCCGGCACCGAGCAGTTCAAGCCCAACTCGGTCGGAGCGATTCTCGGCTCCTAACCCCGAACAGACACTTGCGCGGTTCCTTTTCCACGCATCTCGTGGGAAGGGAACCGTGGAACTAGCTCAGCTCGGCCAGGAGGCTGGAGCGGTCGAGAGGTCGCACGAACATCTCCACCTTCTGGCCGGGCTTGGGCTCGGGCCACTCGTCCTGCGGCCGGTCCCAGTAGAGCTCCACCCCGTTGCCGTCGGGATCGTTGAGATAGAGCGCCTCGCTGACGCCGTGATCGGAGGCGCCGGTGAGGCGGATCCCGGCCTCCGTCAGCCGCCGCAGGGCGTCGGCGAGTGAGCGTCGCGTCGGGTAGCGGATCGCCGTGTGGTAGAGGCCAGTGGTACCGGGGGGCGGCGGCGAGCCGCCTTTGGACTCCCAGGAGTTGAGCCCGAGGTGATGGTGGTAGCCACCGGCGGAGACGAACGCCGCGTCCTCGCCGTAGCGCTGCATCAGCTCGAAGCCGAGCACGCCGCAGTAGAAGTCGAGCGAGCGCTCGACGTCGGCCACCCTGAGGTGGACGTGGCCGATGTCGGCGCCGGGGTCGATCGGGTCGATGTCGCGGGCGGCCACGGGGCCGAGACTACTCCCCGTCGAGGGCCGCGTTGACGAGACGATCTGCCTCGGCGTTCTGGTCACGGCGCACGTGTCGGATCGACCAACGCTCGAAGGGCCGCAGCGCCGCTTTCACCTCCCTGTGCAGTTCTTTCATCGTCGCGTCCTTGACTTTGTACTTGCCTTCGACCTGACGCACGATCAGCTCCGAGTCGCCGAGCAGCTCCAACTCGCTGGCCCCATGGGCGGCGCCAAGCTCTATCCCCAGCAAGAGCGCCCGGTACTCGGCGACGTTGTTGGTGGCGCGGCCGATGCGCTCCCCGCGCTCCTCCAGCACCTCCCCACCCTCGCCGCGGACGACGACGCCGATCGCCGCCGGGCCGGGGTTGCCGCGAGCGCCGCCATCGACGTTTACCGTGAGCTTGGCCACCGGTCAGCGCCGGGCCGGGGCGCCGGCAGCGGGGCGGCGCTTCTTGGGAGCGACGAGAACGATGCGGCCACCCTCGCGCAGGGAGGCGTTCCACTGCCGGGCGGCGGGATCGAGCTGGTCGATCTCGCTGCCCTTGGCCACCTCGACCACCGGACGTGGGTCCTCGCCGACGTCGACGCCCCACTGATACCAGGAGAGCTCCCAGGCGACCGTGACCCGGACCTCTTCCGCTGTCCCGGCCGAGGCCCCGACGGAGACCGAAGGCGTCCCCAGGGCACGAACCAGGCCGGCGACCGTATGGCCGGCCTCGCTGGCGTTGAAGCGCATCGCCGCGCGTTCGAACGGGTCCATCGAGGAGCACTCGACCTCGCGCGTGTGGCGCAGGCGCCAGCGCACCGTCTAGTCCTGTTGGAGGTGGGACTTCAGCCGCATCACGGCCTTGGTGTGCAGCTGGGAGACGCGCGACTCGGTTACGCCGAGGACCTCGCCGATCTCTCGCAGAGTCAGGTTCTCGTAGTAGTAGAGGGCGACGACGAGTTGCTCGCGCTCGGGCAGTGAGCCGATCGCCTCGGTCAGGCGATCCTTGACCTCGCTCGTGGCCAGCGCCTCCTGCGGGTCGGAGGCGCCGTCGTCGGCGATCGTATCCAGCAGCGAGACCTGGTCGCCGGAGGAGTCGGAGACGGTCCAGAGCTCGTCGAGCGCGTAGACCGAGGAGTTGGCGATCTCCAGCAGTGAGCTCTGCAGTTCCTCCTCGGACATGTTCAGCTTCGCCGCCAGCTCGGCCTCGGTCGGCGCCCGTTGCAGTTCGTGCTCGAGTTTTGCCTGGGCCGCCTCGATCTCACGCGCCCGCGAGCGCACCGAGCGCGGCACCCAATCCAGCGAGCGCAGTTCGTCGATGATGGCGCCGCGGATGCGGGTCATCGCGAAGGTCTCGAACTTGATCCCGCGCTCCGGCTCGAAGCGCTCGATCGCGCCGATCAGCCCGACCAGCCCGTAGGAGATGAGGTCGGCGTCTTCGACGTGCGAGGGAAGCCCGGCGCCGAGGCGGCCGGCGACGAACTTGACCATCGGCGAGTAGGCGACTACGAGGCGCTCCCGCGCGGTCTCGTCGCCGTCGTCCTTGTAGCGACGCCAGAGATCGCGAAGCTCTACCTCTTTTACGCCCGTTTCCATGCCCGTCCTCCCGATTCTATGTTCGGCGGGTCGGGTCGGCGTTATGCACGAGGGTGGCTGGCGGCATAGGTATCGCGAAGGCGGGCGGCGTCTACTCGGGTGTAAACCTGGGTGGTCGAGATCGATGCGTGGCCAAGTAGCTCCTGAATGGTACGCAGGTCGGCGCCGCCCTCGAGCAAATGAGTGGCGAATGAATGCCTTAGTGAATGCGGCGAGACGCCGGCGGCCATCGCCGCCTCCCGCGTCCAGAGGCCGAGGCGGCGAGTGATGTCGGAATTGGAGAGGCGCTTGCCGCTCTTGGAGAGGAACAGGGCCCGCTGGCGGGGATCCGTCGCGAGGGCCCGACGGCCGCGCTGCATATAGCGCTCCAAGGCTCGCTGCGCCGGCTCGCCGACAGGGAGGATCCGCTCCTTCGAGCCCTTGCCGATCACCCGCAGCTGCTCGGTCTCGAAATCGAGCGCCCCCTCGTCGAGGTTGACGATCTCCTCGCAGCGCAGGCCGCAGGAGTAGGCCAGCTCCAGCATGGCTCGGTCGCGCAGCTCCAGCGGCGTCCGCGCCGGGATCCGCTCCAACAGCGAACGCATCTGCTCGCTGGTGAGCACCTTGGGCAGCTTCTCGGCCCGCTTCGGGCTGGAGACCAGCTCAGCCGGATTCTGTCCCACCCGCTCGGTGCGGACCAGGAAGCTGTAGAGGCCGCGGATCGACGCCAGCTTGCGCGCGACCGTCGCCGGCGCGGCGCCAGCGGAAGAGAGCCCGGCGGCATAGCGACGCACGTCGCGGTGACGAACGTCGCCAGGACCGAGCCCCTGTGCCTCGACCCACTCGACGAATCCGGCGAGATCAACCGCGTAGGCCCGGCGAGTGCGCTCGGCGGCGCTCCGCGCTCGCAAGTCCCTGTCGTAGTCAGCGAGCGCGGCTTCCCAGTTCACAGAATCTGAATTCGTCCTCCCCACCATTCGTCCTGCGCGCGGGCGCGAAAACCAAGCAGGTCAAGGACGAGCGAGGGAGTGTGCTCTGCACATGACCGAGCGAGGACGCCGAGATGCGCCGGTTTGCAGCGTCCGGCTACCCGATGTATATCGGCGTCCCCACTTCTACGCGGTCGTAGAGTTCTTCGACATCGGGGATCGCCATGCGAACGCATCCATGGGAGGCGGCGCTGCCCAGCGAGTAGACCTCTTCGGTGCCGTGGATCCCGGCCCCTTCGTAGATCCCCATCCAGCGCGCCTTGATCGGATTGGACGGCCCCGGCGGGATCGACTGTCCGGCAAGCGAGCCCGCCCAGTCGGATTCCGGCACGTTCCAGGTGGGATTTTCCGCCATTTCCTGGATCGCGTAGAGGCCTTCGGGGGTTTCCAGGCCTTCCTGCCCGACCGCGACGGTGTAGGTCTTGGCCAGCTTCAGGCCTTCCCAGAGCCGCAGGGTGTAGGTGCCGCGATCGAGGGTCAGGTAGGTGGGGTACTCGGCGGCGACCTCCTTTTTGGTCACCTCCGGCTTGGTCGCGTGGGCCTCGGCGACGATCGTGTGCGGCGCCGTGGCGTTGAGGACGGCGTCGTTGAGATCGTCGGTCAGCTTGTTGTCGCGCAGCTTGCGCCCGTACTCGCCGGCGACGACTTCAAGCGATTCGGCGCTGGGTTCGACGTCGGCATTGCGCGGTTCGCGGTTGATTTCCTCGGCGACGTGGCGAACGAACCTGTTGATCGCGGGCTCGGAGTAGGTCACCTGCGCCGAGATGCTCGTCGCCACCTCGTCGCCGGTCACGTAGCGCACCAAGCGCCCCGGAAAGCCGCCGTCCTGGCTGTCGGCGACGGCCTCTTCGACCGCCTCGTCGACATCGGCACGGACCTTCAGCTTGGCGCCGGGCAGCTCCCACTTCTCGCCGTCGAAGCTGACCCGGAGCGAGTGGCGCAGCGGCGCCAGCAGTCGGCGCTGGACGAGCTTGGCGGCTTCTCCTTCGGTCAGACCGCCGACGTCGACGCCGGCGATGCGGACGCCCTCGGCGATCTTGTCCTTCTGCGAGCTGTCGTAGGCATACGCGGCACCGACGCCGAGGATCGCGATCACGGCAGCGACGATCAGCCCTATAGAAGTCTTGCGTCCCATTCGTTCCTCTGACCGACCCTCTCTCGACTTTGCGTGAACCCGGTTGCGAAAAGTTTAGGCATTTGGCTCATTTCGGCCTGAGGGGCCGTCTTCCCTGCAATTTCGCATGTGCATCGGTCTTATCGGCAGCCGGGCGGATATCTTTCGTCGGTGCGCACGAAGGACGAGGTCCGCAAGGAGGTCTGGAAGGGGATGGAACGCGAGGGCGTCTCCCGCTTTCCGGGTGCCGCGGGCCGTATTCCAAACTTCGCCGGCGCCAAGATGGCGGCCGAGAAGCTCGCCAAGCACCGACTCTGGAAGCGCGCCCGCGTGATCAAGGCCAACCCCGACTCGCCGCAGACGCACGCGCGGCGGATCGCCTTGGAGGAGGGCAGGACGGTGATCATGGCGGTGCCCCGCCTGCGCGACCCCCACCCCTTCCGGGTCCTCGACCCGAAGCAGCTCACCAAGCAGGCGGTGAAGGAGGCGGCGACGATCAAGGGGGCGCTGAAGCACGGCCGCGTGGTCGCCCTCGACGACCTCCCCGAGATCGACTTCGTGCTCTGCGGCTCGGTCGCGGTGAACCTCAGCGGCGCTCGGGTCGGCAAAGGCGGCGGCTACCACGACCTCGAGTACGGGATCCTCGCCGACGCCGGCAAGATCGACAGCCACACCACCGTCGCCACCACCGTGCACCCGATCCAGATCCTGCGCCAGCACCTGATGGTCACCGCCCATGACCTGCCGGTCGACCTGATCGCGACGCCGCGAGCGGTGATCGAAGTCGAGCGCCAGTACGAGCGCCCCCGCGGCATCCTCTGGGACCACCTGCAGCCGCCGCAGATCCGCGAGATCCCGGTGCTGGAACGGATGGGCTACGCCTGATGCCGACCTATATCCGCTTCAGCGAGGACCACTCCGTAGTCGTCCTCGAGAGCTTTGCCGAGATCGAGAAGCGGATCCGCGAGGCCGAAGCGGCGAAGATCCCCCTCTTCGAGGTGACCCGAGCCGACGGTCCGAAGCTGCTGGTCAATGCGGGCAGCATCAGGACCGTCTCGGAGGGGAAGAAGAAGGATGGCGGCGGGAAGGGCTGACTCCCCGGCCGCCTTGAAGTGGGATCGGCGGATCGTCGCCGGTTCGGACTACGGCAATCCCGACCCGGAGTGGCCAGGCATCGACTGGCGCCGGCACCTGCACCGGGTCGAGCTGCCCGGAGCGCGGGTCAACTACGTCGAGATCGGCGAGGGCGAGCCGATCGTCTTCGTCCACGGCATCTCCGGCAGCTGGCAGAACTGGCTGGAGAACCTGCCCCACTTCAGCCGTGGCCGCCGCGCGATCGCGCTCGATCTGCCCGGCTTCGGGGCGAGCCCGATGCCTTCCTGGAAGATCGACATGCCCGCCTACGGCCGGCTCCTGCACGACTTCTGCGAGAAGCTCGGGATCGAGGCGGCGACCATCGTCGGCAACTCGATGGGCGGCTTCATCGCGGTCGAGGCGGTGACGGCGACGGCCGGCCATTTCAAGCGCCTGGTCCTGGTCTCCGCCGCCGGCATCATCAACACCTGGAACCCGGAGGAGCGGGCCGTCCTCACCGCTTGGGCCTGGAAGGCCTTCGGGCCCCACTACGCCCGCCGCAGCCGGTTCATCGTCGCGCGGCCGCGCGCCCGCGAGCTCGTCTTCCGGCCTTTCGTTCGCTACCCGAGCCGCCTGCGGCCGGACCTGCTCCTGGAGCAGATCGAGAGCGGGCTGAAACAGGCCGACGGCTTCGGCGACGCCCTGCGCGCGGTGATCCGCCATGACATCCGCGAGCGCCTGGCCGAGATCGAGATGCCGACGATGCTGATCTGGGGCCAGTCGGATCGGGTGGTGCCGATGGCGGCGGCACTGAGCTACCACCGCCGCATCCCCCACTCGCGCCTGGAGATCTTCGAGCGCACCGGCCATGTGCCGCAGTTGGAGCGGCCCATCCGCTTCAACGCCGTGCTCGACGACTTCTTGAGCTCTAACCAGTGACGGCGCCGTGCGCGGCGGAGCTCACCGTTGCCGCGTACTTGGCCATGACGCCGGGGCCGAAGGGCGAGGGTGGCGCCTCGTAGGCGGCGACCCGCCGGGCGATCTCCTCGTCGCTGAGCGCGACGTCAATGCGGCGGCCATCGATGTCGACGCTGACCTCGTCGCCCTCGCGGATCGCCGCGATCGGACCGCCCTTGGCGGCCTCGGGGGCTACGTGGCCGATCATCAGGCCGCGGGTTGCGCCGGAGAAGCGTCCGTCGGTGACCATCGCCACGCTCTCCCCCAGGCCCTCGCCGACGATCGCGGCGGTGACCTGCAGCATCTCGCGCATGCCGGGGCCACCGACGGGGCCCTCGTTGCGGATGATCACGACATCGCCAGGCTTGACCTTCTGCTCCTTGACCGCCCGGAAGCAGTCCTCTTCGGACTCGAAGACGCGGGCGGGGCCGGTCTGCTGGGTCCGCTCGGTCCCGGCGAGCTTGACCACGGCGCCTTCCGGGGCGAGGTTGCCGCCGAGTATCGCCAGGCCGCCTTCGGCCTTCAACGGATTCTCCAGCGGGCGTACAACCTCCTGGCCGGGCGCCTCGGTGGCCTCAGCCGCGACCTCGCCGATCGTCCTGCCGGTGACCGTGATCGCGTCCTCGTGCAGCACACCCTTTTCAGAGAGGCGCTTGAGGATCACCGGCACGCCGCCGGCGGCAAAGAGGTCGGTGGCGACGAAGCGGCCGCCTGGCTTGAGGTCGGCGAAGAGCGGCGTCGCCCGTGAGATGCGCTCGAAATCAGCCATCTCGAGCTCGATGTCGAGCTCGCGGGCGAGCGCGATCATGTGCAGCACGGCGTTGGTCGAGCCGCCCGAAGCGCAGACGCAGGCGATCGCGTTCTCCAGCGAATCGCGGGTTATGACCTTGCTCGGGGTGATGTCGTCGGCGAGGACGCGGATCACCAGCTCGCCGATCTTCTCGGCGACGGTGTTCTTGTCGTCGTCTTCGGCCGGGACCATCGCCGAGCCGCCGGCGCTGATCCCGAGCGCCTCGAAGGCGCAGGCCATCGTGTTGGCGGTGAACTGACCGCCGCAAGCCCCGGCTCCGGGGCTGGCGACGCCCTCGAGCTCGTGCAGTTCCTCGTCGCTGATGTCGCCGGCGTTGTGGGCGCCGATCGCCTCGAAGATGTCGAGGATGGTGACGTCGCGGCCGTGCCAGTGGCCGGGGGCGATCGAGCCGCCGTAGAGCAGCACCGAGGGCACGTCGAGCCGGGCCAGCGCCATCGCGCAGCCGGGGATCGTCTTGTCGCAGGCGCAGAGCGCGACGATCGCGTCGAACTGGTAGCCGCGGGCCATCAGCTCGATCGAGTCGGCGATCACCTCGCGGCTGACCAGCGAGGCCTTCATCCCCTGGGTGCCCATCGTCACCCCATCGGAGACGGCGACGGTGTTGAACTCCATCGGCGTGCCGCCCGCCGCGAGCACTCCCTTCTTGACGTGCTCGGCCAGCGCCCGCAGGTGGAAATTGCAGGGCATCGCCTCGGTCCAGGTGTTGGCGATCCCGATCGTCGGCCGGCTCAGCGCGTCGTCGTCGAAGCCGATCCCCTTCATGTAGGCGCGCGCGTGGGCGCGGTCCGGGCCGTCGAAGACGGTGGCGGAGCGGGGACGCGGGAGGGCGGTCTTAGCGCCGTTCGAGCTCATGTGGGGAAATCTACTGGGCGTGCTTCGCCGCAAGCATGAGCATTTGGCGTACTCACAGGCACCACAACTACTCACTTGGGGAATAAGAGGCCCAGCGCGTTGACCGGGCCCGGTCCCGCTCCGATTCCGCGCAGGCCGCCACCCACCGCTTCCGATGCCACGACCCGCGCCCTGCGCGCGGCCTCCAGCGGCTTCTCGCCATGAGCCAGGAACGCCGCCAACGCCGAGGAGTGCGTGCAGCCCGAGCCGTGGGCGGCTCCATTCGGGTGCCGCTCGCCGGAAATCTCAACCAATTGCTCGCCGTCGAAGAAGAGGTCGACCAGCGCCTCGCTGTGGCCGCCCGTGACGACGGCGGCCTTCGGCCCGAGCGCGACAACCCGGCGGACCAGTTCCTCCTGGCTTGCCCCCGCACCCAGCCCCGTCAGTACGCGGGCCTCGGGGATGTTCGGCGTGGCGACCGCGGTCAACGGGAGCAGCCGCTCGATCAGCGCCCGTCGCGCCTCATCGTCAAGCAGCACCGCCCCACTCTCGGCGACCATCACCGGGTCGATCACGATCGGCGCCCCGCCGACATGGCCAAGCGCCTCGACCACGGCATCGACCGTGGTCGCGGTCCCGAGCATCCCGATCTTGACCGCGTCGACGCCGATGTCCTCGGCCACCGCCCGCACTTGGGCGACGATCGTCTTCGGCGCCACCGCATCCACCGCCTGCACGCCGACGGTGTTCTGCGCCGTGATCGCCGTGATCGCCGTCATCCCGTGGACCCCACAGCGCGCGAACGCCTTCAGGTCGGCCTGGATCCCGGCACCACCGCCGGAGTCGGAGCCGGCGATCGAGAGAGCCCTTGGGATGCGTCTCGCGGTCATCGTGCTTCAGCCTAGATACCGGAGTGCTCAGAGGGCGACAGCAGCGTGCGCGAGTAGATCCCAACCGTCGAGCAGGTGAGGTAGCCGAGCAGCTCGAGGCGGGCGAGGGCGGCGGCCGCGTCGGGAGCCGGGAGGCCGAGGGCGGCGGCGACTCCGTCGCAGCTGCTCTCCCCCGCCTCGACAGCCGCCAGGACTTCGGCAAGGCCTTGGTCCAGAGTGGGGCCGCCACGGTCGAGTCGCTTCGCTCCGGCCCCGAGCATCGCGTCGAGGACGTCCTGGGCGTCGCGGACAACGCAGGCGCCGCCGGCGAGGAGGCTGTTGGGTGCGGCTGAGGCGCGGGAGGTGACCGGGCCGGGGACGGCGCCGAGGTCGCGGCCGAGATCAGACGCCAGGTCGGCGGTGATCAGCGAGCCGGAGCGGGTGGCGGCCTCGACGACCACCGTCATCCCGGCCAGCGCCGCCATGGTCCGGTTGCGGGCCGGGAAGGTCCAGCGCCACGGCACCGCTCCCGGCGGCAGCTCGGAGATGACCGCGCCCTTTTCGCAGACCTGCCGCCAGAGCGAACGGTGCGCCGCCGGGTAGGCGGTGTCCGGGCCGCAGCCGAGGACGGCGATGGTGCGGCCGGCGTCGATGGCGCCGCGGTGAGCGCAGCCGTCGACCCCGAAGGCGAGGCCGCTGACAACGACCATCCCCGCCGCCGCCAGCTCTCGCCCGAGCTCACGGGCTACCTCGCGGCCATAGGAGGTGGCGCGGCGGGCACCGACGATCGTCACGGTGCCGACCGGCTCCAAGCCGTCGAGGAGGCGTGGGTCTCCCCTGCCGATCAGCGCCCAGGGCGCGTCGGGCGCATCCCGCAGGCCTTCGGGGTAGAGATCGCCATGGCGACAGCAGGCCCAGCACTGCGCCGCCTGCAGCTCCGCCGCCAGGTAGCGCTCGTCGAGTGCCTCGATCCGGCCCAGCAGCTGGCCGGCCACCTTCGGCGCCGCCGCGGCGACCAGGTCCTCGTTGCTGAGCCGCAGCAGTTCCGGCGAGCGGGAGCCGATCGCTCCGGTGGCGATCTTTTCGATGTAAGGGCCGAGCAGCGCCAGCAGCCAGGAGCGGCGCAGGCAGTCCGGGCAGGCGCGTGACTCAGCCACGATCGCGCCTCCGCAGCTGCAGTGCCTGGGCCATCTGCTCCTCGCCGATCGCGTCGTCGCCGGCGAGATCGGCGATCGTCTGAGCCAGGCGCAGCGCCCGGTCGTGGGCGCGGCCGCTGAGCCGCTGCCGTGCGTACAGCTCCGCCAGCAGCGCCCCGGCCGGGGCGCTGACCGAACACTCGCGGACCTCCCCCGGGCTCATCTCGGCGTTGCAGCGCCCGGACCCGAGCCGCCGTTCCTGGCGCTCGCGAGCGGCAACCACCCGTTCCCGCACATCCGCCGAGGACTCCCCCGCGGCGCCGCCGATCTCAGCCGCGCTCGGCTGCCGCACGGCGGCGAGGATGTCGATGCGGTCGGCGAGAGCGCCGCTGAGACGGCCCTGGTAGCGCTGCACCGCGACCGGCGCGCAGCTGCAGTCAGGGTCGGCTTCGCCGCGCCCACAGGGACAGGGATTGGCGGCGGCGATGAGCATGAAGCGGCAGGGAAGGCTGCGGCGGCCGGCGGCGCGGGCGATCGAGACCTCGCCGGCCTCGAGCGGCGCTCGCAGCGCCTCCAGCGCGTCGCGGCGGAACTCGCAGAGCTCGTCGAGGAAGAGGACGCCGCGGTGGGCGAGCGTTGCCTCACCGGGCCGTGGCGGGCTGCCGCCGCCGATCAGGCCCGCCG
Source organism: Solirubrobacterales bacterium (assembly GCA_049790835.1). Classification (GTDB taxonomy): domain Bacteria; phylum Actinomycetota; class Thermoleophilia; order Solirubrobacterales; family 70-9; genus VAYN01. The sequence goes on along the minus strand of JBAQZI010000179.1, from coordinate 202 downwards.
GGCTGATCGTGTGGTGCGGCGAGCGGAACGGGCGCCCGCCCGGCAGCGCCCCGGCCAGGCGACCGCAGGCGCTGGCGATCCGGGCAACCTCCAATGCCTCGACCGTGGCCAGCGGCGGCAGGATCGAGGGCAGGCGGCTGGCGGCGAGCGACTTGCCGGCCCCTGGTGGGCCGATCATCAGCAGGCTGTGGCCGCCCGCGGC
>JBAQZI010000178.1:0-12041 GCA_049790835.1 Solirubrobacterales bacterium | reverse complement strand
GTGACGATCCGGCGACCGACGTCTGCCCGCTCGTCTCGGCCGCCGCCCGCGAGCGCGTCGCCGATGCGATCGGCCGCGCGGAGGACGACGGCGCCGAGCTCCTGCTCGACGGTCGCGGCGACGCCGGCCCGGCGGGCACCCTGCTCAGTCCCACGATCGCCGTCGCCGCCGACCATGAGTCCGAGCTCGCCCGCGAGGAGCTCTTCGGCCCGCTGCTGGCCTTGGTCGAGGTGCCCGACCTCGACGCCGCGATCGAGTTCGTCAACGGCTCCCGCTACGGCAACGCCGGCTCGATCTTCACCCGCTCCGGCAGGGCCGCCCGCCAATACCGCTACGGCGTCGAGGCCGGCATGCTCGGCGTCAACGTCGGCGTACCCGCCCCCGTCGCCTGGTTCCCCTTCTCCGGCTGGAAGGACTCGATCGACGGCGACCTGCACGCGAACGGCACCGACGCGATCGAGTTCTACACGCGCAAGAAGGTCGTGACGAGCAGGTGGTAGGGGGACGGGGGGCCCTCGACGACCGAAACGGAACTACCTGCCGATGTGGAACCGATCAGCTCTTTGGAACGATCATTGGTTGGCTACCATGGCCCAGTCGGCGGGCCACGCGGCGTTCGACTCGTCGCCGCCCTCTTCGGCTACGCGCCCCCCCCGGCCTCTGGGGCGGCGAGATCGCCGAACACGAGGAGGCGATCGAGGAGCTGGGCGAGAAAGTGATGGGTAGCGCGAGGGCGCGGGCGGCCGAGCAGGGCGTTGAGATCGAGGGCCAGCTGGAGCCCAAACGCGCCGCTGACGCCCTGATCGAGACGGCCGAGCAGCGCGACGCCCGGATGATCTTCGTCGGCAGCTTCGGCGACTCGCCGCTGAAGGGCGTGATCCTGGGTTCGACGCCGAACAAGCTGCTGCACCTGTCGGAGCGGCCGGTGCTGGTGGTTCCGGCCAGGTCTTGAGGACCCCCGCTTTAGCCCTTCCACCGTTCATCCACTGCCCCGGGCCAGCGGCGACCGGCCCGATGTCTCCATAGCTTGCGACAGCTTTGTCCAAACCCTCAAATGGGCAGCTCGAGCGTCTCTCGCTCCGAAGCGGGGCCGCGACCACTTGCGGCCCCGCTTCGGCACTCCCGAGCCACCTATAGCCCGGAGTGGCGACTTGCAGCGATCACACTCGACTTCTGCTAGTAACTTGCGACCAGGGTGCTGGAGCCGGTGTAGGTGCCTTCGGTGAAGTCACCCGTTTTGCACCTACCCAGGCCGGTACCTTCCTGGGTGTGGTAGTCGATGCCTTTGATTGCCAGGTCGGCTTTGATGCTCGTCGAAGTGGCATTTGTCAGCGTCAGGCCGCCGCTGTCGGTGGTTTGCGCCGGGATCGTGATTGTGCACTTGAGGGTGCCGCCAATTCCCGCGTATGCCACCAATTCGATCGATTTACCAGTCGGACAGCTGATGTCGGCATGACCCGCATAAGCTCCGCCCACGGGCGGCTGGTTGAGGACGTTGAACGTATAGCTGCAACCGTTCATCATCACCACACTTCCACTGAAGCCCAGAACTTCGCAGGTCCCATACTCACCGAATATCGGTAGCTGAGAGGTCGTCGCGTTCAGGTACCCTTTCAGGTTCGCGGTTCCGCATTTGGCTTTTCCGGTACCTGGAAAGTCGAATACATGTTTGGCGGTGGAGCTCTGCGGTCCGGCAAGGGTGATGGGATATGCGCTGCCGACGAATTTCGGCGGCGTGCCGGTGATCGAAACTGCCAGCGGCGGTGGTTCGGTCCAACCTTCGCCGGTGAGCCAGATGCCGTCCGGGAAACCGCCGGCGGTGGTGCCTTTCAACTCCCAGCTTCCGAACCACTGACCTTCTTCGAACGTCCCCAGAGCCGCCCCGCATTCTTCGCCGCTGACCTGCGAGTGTTTCATGCCTCCGATGCCGTGGGTGAGCTTGATGGTCCGTTTATTGCCGGTACCTTTGCCGAGATTTTCAAAGGTGACTTTCCCGAGACCCGTCTGAGAGGGAACGGTCACCTGACAGTAAGATGCCCCGCTGGCGAACGAGATCGGGCCGCAGCCAGCGGGAACGATGTCCACCGTTCCGGCAAAGCTTTCATTACCGATCTGTTTGCCAAGGTGGTACATGAGCTTACAGCCATTCATTTTCAGCTGATAGCCCGTGTATTGAGCGTAGCATTCGGCATCCGTTGCCGACACTTCGAACTGCCAGGTCGGTTCACCCACTTTGGCACTCAGCGATGGTGCATCACACCATCGATTTGCAGTATAAAAGAACCAGTTGTGTTTGCCGAACGGGTTGGTCGAGCTGAGTGTGACGGGCGATGATTCCGTTTCAAGTTGCGGTAGCGATGCCGACGCCCCTGCGGCGCCGAGCGCTGCGGTGAGAGCCATTGCCAAAACCATGGCGAGGCCCAGGTTCTTGATGCGTTTCATTACTACCTCCCATATATCCGGCAGCCTGAAGCTGCCGGGACCGTTTGACTGGTAGTTACCCGGTGTCCTAGTGACGTTTTGAGGCTGAGCGCTTGTGCTTCTTGCCCGACTTGCGCCCCTTGGCGCACCGCGGCTTCAGCACCGGCTTGAAGACGCGCTTCTTGCCGTTTTGCCCGGTGAAGTCGGCGATCGCCCGGTTGGTCGAGCGGCAGAGGTTGGTCGAGTTGACCAGCAATCCCTTCTTGCCGCCCCGCATGGTCAGGGTGAACTTGGTCACCGGGGCGTCGGGCACGACTTCGAAGGTGTTGCGGATCCGCCCGTTCTTCACCGAGTCGATCCTTCCGACCAGGTTGACGTCGATGCGGCCCGAGTGCAGGGCGGCGACCAGGTCGGGCAGCTGGTGGCTTGAGGACCTGAGGAAGACCGGGCCCTGGAACGGTTCGTCGAGCAGCGGAGTGATCGCCCTGGCGTAGCCGTAGACAGAGCCCTTGGGGCACTTCTCGCCCGGGAAGGAGCCCTGGGCGAACTGGACCCTGGTGCAGATCGTCTTGATGTGGGCGTTCTCGAGGAACTCCGAGTGGGGCAGGGTCACCTGGGCGGCGGCGATGTTGGCGTAGGCGCCGCGCTTGGGGAAGGTGAGGACGGCTTTGAAGCGGGGGTGGCCACCGCGCTTGGTGGCGCCCTTGAGGCGCAGGGAGAGCTTGGGCTTGAAGCCGAGGGAGGCGCAGTCGGCCGCCTGGAAGGGCGAAGTGACCGTGACCGGCTGGTCGTCGGCGTTTGAGCCGAAGTCAAGGCCTGAGCCGAGGACCGTTGATGTCGTGGCGGTGCGCTTGCAGGAAGTCGGGTTCAAGATGAAGTCGGGCTTGTCGACATAGACGCGGATGTCGCGGGCGTGGACGGGGATGCCTTTGAGGATGTGGGGGATCGGGTCTGAGCCGGTGGCGTCGACGAAGACTTCGGCGGTTTCGGGGTTGACTCTCAGCGCCTCGCGCACCACCACCGTTCCCAGTTCGAAGGGCCCGACCTTGGCGGCGGTGATCGCGGCAATCGAGAGGGCGGAGCCGTGGTAAGGGCCGGCCAGGTAGACCTTGCCGGGGGCGTAGGCCAGGGAGGGGCCAACGCCGGCGCCGACCAGGGTGTGGCCGACCTCGGAGGCTTGCGGGCAAGAGGGGCTTGCCAGCTCTGCCTTGGCGGTCCTGGTCCTCGCTGCCTCGATCGCCTGATCGGCGCAGAAGGGGACCCCGGCCAGCTTGCCGACCAGGCCGGGCGGCAGCTTGATCGAGAAGCGGGTGAACTCCTGTTCGCCGTCGTTGCGGCTCAGGCGCAGGTAGAAGGGCGAATAGGAGGCGGCGGCGTTGTTGAGGGTGCCGGCTTCGAGGCCGGGCTTGAAGGGCGGGGTGTTGCCCGAGGGGCAGGGGCCGGCGCCTGGGCCGGTGATGATCTGGAAGGCGGAGTCGGTGGTGAGCGGCGCATTGCCCGACCAGGGGAAAAGGGTTGCCTGCGCGTCATAGGTGTTGCAGCCCGGAGGCGATACGAGCGGGCTTCTGGAGCCCTCGCGGAAGTGCAGGCGGAAGTGGGAGAAGGGCAGCTGGGGGATGTTGTCGGCGACGGTGGTCAGGCGGCCGGTCACCGGGTCGGGTTCGACCTTGAGCGGCTGCTTGACGATGATCCCCAGGGTCGGGTTCTTGATCACCATGTAGAGGGCAATCAGGGTGTCGAAGGGGTTCTCGGCTCCCGGTTGGGTAGTGGCCGGGTCGTCCTGAGGGGCCTGGAAGAGGGCGCCGTTGACGTTTTCGTCGAGCAAGGGCGTTTCGACTTCGACCGTGCCGATCTTGGAGGCGTTGGGGCAGCCGGCGCCGGGGGCGGAGAAGGCGGCCTCCTTGTTCAGTTGAGCAGGGGTGCAGACCTCGAGGCCTTCGGCGATCGAGGGGTTGACCGACATCCCCTCGGGCAGGGTGACGACAGCTCGCTTGACATCGGCGTTGGCCCGCCCGACGGGGCTTTGCAGGCCCCCGTCTTTGACGTCGAGGGAGAAGTCCAGGCCGGTGGGTGATTGTGCCGCGAGCGTCGTTGGCTTGGCGGTGATCGTCGGGCCGAAGGCCAGTTCGCCGCAGCCGTTGGTCTGCAGGGCGCTGGCGGAGTTGCCGGAGATCAGCGTCCCCGGTTCCTCCCAAGAGGTCGCCTCGAAGCCGGTGAAGAGCGGCCCGGTGCAGGCACGCGGCATCGTCAGGAAGGGCTTTTCGTCGATGTTGACCGGGCAGCTTTCTTCGGTGATGACGCAGGCACCACGTTCGCCGTCGTGCAGGGGCGAGGCCGGGTTGCCCCAGACCGTCAGGGTCGAGCCGCCGAGCGGTTCGATGTCGGCGGTGTTTCGCAACGAGAGGACCAGGTTGTGGGGGTATTCGGGGCTGACGCGGACCAGCAGCGCGATCGGCACGTGCAAGAGGACGAAGCCGATCTTCGCCGCCGCGCCGGGGGGCGGGGCGAGGTTGAAGGCGGGGGTCGGGTCACCGCTCGTGTCACCGGGGGCACGTACCTGCAGGGCCCCGACGACGGAGGTTTCGGGGCAGTTGCTGAAGTCATGCGCGGAGTCGACCAGTAGGAAGTCCTCGGTCGAGCAGTAGGGGACCGCGGCGCGGTCGCCGATCAGCCCCGGCGGCAGCTCGAAGGTGAGGTCCTTGGGCGAGCCGTCGGCGAGGACTTGACCAGGTTTGGGGCCGGACTTGGTCGCGAAGTCGATCTTGCCGGCCACCGCGAAGGGGTGGGAGCCGGCCAGGGTCGCGGCAGAGCCATCGGCGTTTTCGTAGGTCACGTCGAAGCCTTCGATGCCGAAGGCGGCGTTGGCCGGAGAGGCGAGTAGGAGCGCGGCAAAACAGGCCGCGGCCAGCGTCGGAAGGAGTCGCCTATTCATCGTCCTACCCTCCGGCTGTGGTTGGTTTGCTTGTGGTTCTTGGTGGCGTGCTTTTTGGGCTTGACGCAGCGGCCTTTGCGCCGCGCCTTGCCTTTGGCGCAGCGCGGCTTGGAGACACACCGGTGTTTCTTGTTGACCTGGCCCGTCTTGCAGACCGCCACCACATTGCCGGGGCCGTTGAAGGTCGCCGAGGCGGGGGTCAGGTCGTTGGGCGCAGTCAGCGGCCCCTGGCAGGCTTCGCCTTCACACGCTGCCGGTTGGGGCGGGGGCTGGGGCATGCCGCCCTTGACCCTGGCGTCGTAAATATCGACCTGGCCTGGATCCTGCGGCAGGAGGCTCGAGGCGGTGCGGATGAAGACATCGGAGCCGTCAGGGCTGACGTCGGCGATCTCCGAGTCGGCCGGGGTCTGGCCGGTGGAGATCAGGCTGAGGCACCCTCCGGAGGCGGGGACGAAGAGCTCGGCTCCCGCTTCGTCGCATGCCTGCTGGCCGCTGGCCCGCTGCCACTGGTAGACGTCAGCCTTGCCGTTGGTGTCGTCCGGCAGCAGCGCTTCGAAGCTTTCGAAGAAGAGTCGATTGCCGTCCTCGGAAAGGACGCGGGGGGCGAAGGACTGGTTCTCGGCAGGGGGCATCTGAGCGGAGACGCGGAGGATTGCTTCTCCCTGTTCTCCCTGTTGGAACTTCCGCCCTTCCGGCCTCCCCCCGGTCGGGTTGCAGGACACGCAGGCCACTTTGCCTGTTTCCATGTCGTAGAGGTAGAGCTCGAGGTCGGGGCGCCCGTCCACGACGTCGGTGTTTTCATAGCCGGTCGGGCTGCCAGCCGACACGAAGGCCAAGTGGGTGCCGTCGGGGGTGATCCGGACGCCGTTTTTGATCGGCTCCGGCTGGGCGACGGCGAAGCCGGAGGTTTCGAAGCCGCCATTTAGATCCCCCCCCGGCAGCGTCGCGTTGCCGGGGTAGAGGGTCGCGACCAGACTGGTCGCCCCTCCCGCTTGGTGCAGGTAGAGGTTAGGTTCGCCCGCTTCCCCTTCCCCGCCCAGCGCTTCGGTGGAGACGAAGTAGACGCGGGAGGCATCCGCGCTGGCACCGGCGAGGCCCTTGAAGCCCGCAGCGATCAGGGTCGAGGTCGAACTCCCGGGGGGAATTTTCGCTTCATAGAGTTTTTTGCCTTCCTCGTAGAGCGCGGTCGAGCCGTCGGCGGCGGCGCTCAAGAAGTGAGCAGGCCCGGCCGCGATCTGAACCGTTTCTTTTCCTTCGATGCGTACGTAGAGCGCACCACCCAAAAGGTTGTTGCTATCCAAGGCCGTCCAGAAGATCCGTGAGCCATCCGCCGAGACGGCCCGCGACACCGTGTTAACGCGCGATTCGCCAACAACCCCGGCATTGACCGTTCCAGCCGTGGATTGCACTTTGGAGGCACTGCCGTTCGGCAGCACGCTGACCAGGCGCAGCTCCCCGCAGCCTTCACCCGCTATATGCTCATAGAGTTGGACGAGTTGTTTGGTACTCGAAGCGTCAGGGGTCAGCTTGGCGCTGGCGCGAAAGATCGCGTGGCTGCCGTCGGCAGAGAGGCCCTGTAGTTCGGGTATATACAGAGTGGCAACCTGATTTAGAGGCTTGGCCGTGGTCAGCGCTTCATAGCCGCCGCTGGCGTTGTCGCGCCGATAGAGGTTGACGAAGCCTTCCTGGGCGCAGGGCTCCAGGGTCGGATTGGTGTCATGGATCAGCCAGCCGCTGGAGAGGTCCGTAGCGAAGGCTTTGTACTGAACGTCAAACTTAGCTTCGGTACCTGCGAAGAGGCTCTTCGATTCCCGCGGCGGCGAGATCGCCCGGGTCGACCAGCCCTGACCGGCTATCCGGGTAGCCAGATACTGGGAGGTATAGGGCGAGCTGAGCGGGTCGGCGAAGGCGGCGACCGAGGAGTAGGCGAAGCGATCGCCGTCATCGGAGCTCTGATCGAGGCGGGATGGAAAACCTCCAGTGATACCCAGGACCTTGATGTCGCCGCCGTTTTTGTCGACCGGGGAGACCATCTCATAGGCCCGGCACTCGGGCAGGTTGGCCGAGGGGCCGCCGCGGAACGCAGCGTTGGGGCAGGAGTTTACCGGCGGTTTGGGCAAGGGGAAGACGGCGAAGGTGCGGGCCGGACCCGCTTCGGAGACGAAGGGGTCGCTGACCACGACCCGGTAGTGGTAGGTGGTGCCGGGAGGCAGCGAGGAGAGTTGGGCGAGGGCGGCTTTCGGCGCTTCGCCGGAGCCGAGGTCGATCGGGGTGGCGCCTCCATCTATGTCGGGGACCTTGCTCGCCGCGGCGAAGCCGTCACCGCCGCCGTCGAGGTCGGCCTGGTAGGCGGCGTTATCGACGTATTCGAAGTAGGCCGTGGTCGGGATGCCAAGGGGATTGACCGTGGCGTGGATGCGGGCGGCGTCGGTGCCGACGTCGGTCGCGTAAGTCTCGGTGATTTCGAAGGGCGGCTTGGTTTCGAACTGGCCTTCGAAGCTGTTTTCGCCATCCCCGTTTTTGGCGACGAGGCGGTAGCGGTAATCGGTTGCCGGTTTCAGGCAGCTCGCCTGCGGTGGGTTGCTGGGGTTGGCGCAGCCGATCTGAGCTTCAATACCATGCAGGGTGAAGTCAGAGCCGACTGCGGCGCTCTCGGGGGTGGAGGCGGCGGGTTTGGAGCCGGTGAAGCTGTTGCCGTTGGCTTTGAAGTCGGCTTCGGTCAGATACTCGAAGTGGTAGGTGGCGGCTTCGCCCTCGGGGTTTACCCCCCCCTTGAGGGTGGCTTTGGTGTTGCCGGGCAGCGCCTGCACGCAGCAGGGCAGCGGCCCCGCCGCAGGGAAGGAGAGGTAGCGGACCCGGTCGTTGACCGGTTCGCTGCCGAAGAGGTCGCCCGCCGCAGTGGAGTTGACCGCGAGAGCGGCGAGGTTATCTTCGATCAGGCCGTAGCCGAAGCGGCGCAGGGTCGCGCCGGCGGGGTCGAACTCGGTGATGACCTTCGTCTGGTTTGACTGACCTTCAAGGTGGGAGGCGAAGAGGTGGTCAGAGGCGTTGACGGCAATCGCCCGTACGTTGTTGAGGCTGATGGTGTTGAGCGGGGCGCCGCTGGGGTCGTATTTCTCGACGCGTAGGCTCCCCCTAGCGACGTAGGGGTTCCCACCCGAATCGACTGCCAAGGCAGATATACGCTCGGTGCCAGGCAACGCAAATTCTTCGGCGAAGGTGCCGGAGGGTGCGAATTTCTCGACCCGGGATGAATAGATGGCTCCGCCGGATTCATGCCCGGTCTGGAGGCTGTCACCTACGTAGATGTTGCCTCCTGGCTCAACGGCGATTGGTCGGGTTTCTTCCTTGGGGGCATTGAATTGACCAGCCCCACCGCCCGCCACACCGGCGGCACAATCGCTGGCGATCGTGCAGATCCCGGCGCTGCCGGCACCATTCTGGGTGGTACTCGTGAGGGTTCTCTCGGGGGTGCCTTGGCTGTCCAAGACTCTAAGAGAATCGACGTCCGTGTCGGCGTAGCGGCCGGTGAATTCGATCGTGTAGGGCCCACCGTTGGGGCCAGTTACCGCCAAGTCACCGGGGTCGATGTTGGAGAGGCCTTCGAGCATCTCCTGCACACTGCCGGGTCCCGAGGCGGGGGCGTTGGTGGGAATCGGCAGCGGCGTTTTCACGCTATCGAGGGTTGGCGAGGGATCGGGCGTCGAGAAGGAGATCCCCCAGACAACTTTGCTGAGGCTTTCGAGGACCTGCACCTCGTTGACCGCTTCGTTGCCGGCGCCTTCGGGCGCCGTCAGGGCGACGCCCGTTCCTGAGGCGGTGGCGGTTTTGGAGAGGGTGATCGTGCCGGGGCCGACGATGGCGATCCTGGTGGCGACGGGGATGCCGGGCCCGGAGATCGCCTGGCCGGCGGCGAAGGTCTTTTTCGTCGTCACCACGTTGCTCACCGTGCTCGAGCCCGATACGAGATCGCCTTTGCCGCTGGCGCCGCCGCTGATCACTCCCCCACCCCAGGCGGCGATGAATTCGCCGCTGGGGCTGAACTTCTGCACCCGGGACTGCTCGAAGACGTAAACGTCATTGGGGGCGGCGGGGTCGACGGCGATACTCGCCGGTTTGAGGAACTCGCCGGCACCGCCCCCCTCCAGGCCTTTGAAGCAGGTTGCGGCGCAGGTCTGCAACTGGGCGCTGGTGCCGTCGGCGACCCCCCAACCGAAGGCGAAGAGGAAGCTGCCGGTGGAATCGAAGACATCGATACGGTTGTTGTCTCGATCGGCAACGTAGACATGGCCGGTTGAGGGGGCGACAGCGACGCCTCGTGGTTCTTCGCACTGCCCGGCACCCGAGCCGATGGTGCAGAAGCTGGTGTCAGCTTCTGCCGCGATGCTGGAGGTGAGGAACAAGACGGCCGCCGTCGCGAGAACAAGGGCAAGGCGGCGGGAGCATGGTGTGAACGGCATTTTAGTGGTGGCCCTCATCTTGCTCCCTCGCTTTATCGCTACGGCCTGATTGGTTGACATCGGGGCTGAGTCCGGACTGCAGATCGGGGTGACGGACCTGGCGCCGGCCCGGACGGTCTTCCGCCATCCGGGCCGAGCGGGATCAGGTACCTATGAACTAGGGAGCGGTCACCGCCCAGCTGCCCCGCATCTGCGTGATCTCAGAGGCAAGTGCGTAGATCACTGCCCCCGCCGTCGACGCGCCTAGCACCAAATTGGTGTCCAGTTTCCGGAGCTCTATCGCTCCTTCGACTTCTTCATTTTCCGAGAACCCTCGGTATACGCAGAGATGACCAGGTTCCGCAGCAGGCTCAGCGGCGTTACCAGGGCATTCGGTCGCCTCCGAGCCAATGAAACCGCCCACCGGCTCGAAGTGAACATTGGCTGCGCCGAGCTCAGCTTCGAGGGGGATGGCAAATGAAATCGGGGCTTCGACCTTGTTGGATGGCGGGGATCCCTGGAAACTCCAGGCGCCGGTCTCGGTTTTTTCGCTGGGGAGGGTTTCCGTGAAACCGGTTTCGCCGTCTGCGCCTTTTTTGCCGTTGCAGACGAGGCTGGTGGTGGCGCCTTTGTATTCGATGCCGCCTTCGGTGCAGGTGCCTTTGACGCCACTGAAGGTGGTACCGGCCGGACTGACGCCGTTGGTTCCGTTGGCGCCAGCCGCACCGGCATCGCCCTTGGGGCCAGCCGATCCCTGGGGACCTGCTGGCCCTGCCGGACCCGCAGGTCCCGTCTTGCCCGTCTTGCCTCGCTTGCCCGTCTTGCCTCGCGGACCGGGCTTACCCTTGGCCGAAGCGGTGGCCTTACCGCCACCGGAGCCGCCGGTTGCGGCGTAGGCGCCGCCGCCGAGGGCGGCGACGAGAGCGACGATCGCCACGACCAGGCCGGCCGTGCCGATTTGACTGCGTAGACGTTCGAGCATCGGTTCAGCTCTCCTTTTGAGAGTCAGGCGTGGCTACGCTTGGCGCTGCGCACGCGAGTTGCGTTCTGGAGATCGCAAAGCTCGACTTCGAAGCCGGATACCGGTGGTGGCGTCGCACTATTTGCTCTCTCCTTGTGTCCCTTGAGCCCTATTGCCAGCCGCTCCCTGTTGCGGCGTCCCGGCGAGGCTCGGTTGTCCCTGTGCTTCGCCTCGGTCGCTCCCTTGCGACTGCGGCTGCGCAGACTGTAAACGCTCTCTTTCATAAAGTCAAGAGACTGTTTTCTTAGAGAAGGGCCACGTTTGCTGGCGGGGGTGATCGGTCGCTGGAGCGACGTTCTGCACGCGGATGGGAGGAGGCTGTGCCGGGGCGACTGGGCGTCAGCGGCCGATGTGGAAGCCGATCAGCTCCGGGACCTTCGCCAGGGCGGAGCTGACCGGATGCGGGCGGCGGCCTTCGCCCTCGGCCCGCTCCTTGCTCATGATCCCGGTGTGGATCGCGCTGCCGCCCAGCCAGTGGAAGGGCTCGGGCGGAACGCGCTGCGGCGCGGGGTCGACGATCGGGAGCCGGGAGTACTCGTCGCGGCGGTCGAGGGCGAGCGCGGCGAGAGTGCGGGCGACCATGTGGGAGGGGCCGACGCCGTTGCCGGTGTAGCCGGCGGCGGCGAAGGCGCGGCCTCCGGGGAGGGGCACGACGACGGGGAGATGGGTCGGCGAGACGTCGATCGGACCGCCCCAGGCGTGGGTGATGCGGCGCCCGGCGATGCCTGGGAAGTAGGCGCGCAGGCGCTCGGCCGCTCGGGCGACGACGGCGGGGTCGATCTCGACCCGTCCGCGCAGCCGTCCCCCCATCGAGATCCGCCCGCCGCCGAGGCCGAAGGCGATGCGGCCGTCCGGGGTGGTGCGGAAGTAGTGCAGCATCGTGCGGCAGTCGGTGATGCACTCGCCCCCGGTCCAGCCAACCTCCTCCAGCAGGTCGGGCACCGGCTCGGTGAGGACGATGTGGGAGGAGGTGATCGTGAGCCGGTTGCTCAGGGGCCCGTGGCGCGCCCGGGCGGCACCCCCGATCGCGACGACCGCGGCGGCGGCGCGAACCCGCCCGCCCGACGTGCGCGCCTCGACCCCGTCCGGCGCGTCACGCAGCGCCCGCACCGGGGACGACTCGAACACCTCGACACCCCGCTCGATCAGCCGCGCCCGCAGGCCCAGCGCCAGCCGCGCCGGCTGCACGGTCGCCGAGCTCGGGTAGTAGGCGCCGGCGCGGAAGGCC
>JBAQZI010000177.1:0-5551 GCA_049790835.1 Solirubrobacterales bacterium | reverse complement strand
GCGCCTCCCGCGCTCCCAGCGCCAGCAAGCCGCCGGCCGCGGCGCCCACCAGCATGGGCAGCAAGCCGGCCGCAGCGCTCATTTGAGCGTGCGGACCGCGGTCGTTCCCGCCGCCCGCACGACCGCGGCGATCTCGCTGACGACGCGAGCGCCGTCGGCCCGCCGCTCGAGGTGGACGACGAGGTCGATCCCCCGCTGCACCTGCTCGGCAACAGCCGCATGCGGCAACCCCACGCCGGCCATCAGCGCCAGCGTCTCCAGCCGGTTGAGGGCATCGGCGGGCGAGTTGGCGTGGACCGTCGAGAGGGCGCCGTCGTGACCGGTGTTGAGCGCGGTGAGGAGATCGAGCGCCTCCGGCCCCCTGACCTCGCCGATCACGATCCGGTCGGGGCGCATCCGCAAGGCGTTGCGGAGGAGGTCGCGGATCGAGACCTCGCCCCTGCCCTCGACCCCGGCCGGACGGCTCTCGAGTCGCACCACGTGCGGCTGCTGCAGGCGCAGCTCGGCCGCGTCCTCGATCGTCACCACCCGCTCGCCCGGGTCGATGAAGCTGGAGAGCGCGTTGAGCAGGGTCGTCTTGCCGGAACCGGTGCCGCCGCTGACGAGGATGCTGCGATGCCCGGCGACCGCCGCCTGCAGCGAGCTCCGCTGCGCCGCGGTCAGGGTGCCGAGGGCGACCAGCTCGTCGGGGCCGGGCCGGCGGGCGCCGAAGCGCCGGATCGAGACCAGCGGCCCGTCGATCGCCAGCGGCGGGATCACGACGTTGACCCGCGAGCCGTCGGCGAGGCGGGCGTCGACCATCGGGCTGAGCTCGTCGACCCGCCGACCCAGCGGCGCCAGGATCCGCTCGATCGCGTTGCGCAGCTCCTCCTCATCGGTGAAGGCGACGTCGGTGGCCTCGATGCGCCCGCCGCGCTCGACGTAGACGGTGCCGGGCCCGTTGACCATCACCTCCTCCACGGCCGGGTCGGCCAGCAGCACCTCGAGCGGCCCGAGGCCGACGCTGTCGCGGACGATCCGCGCCGCGATCTCCTCGCGGTCGCGGTCCCCGAGCAGGACCGCCTCCTCGTCGACGAGCTCGCGCACCGCCTCGCGCAGGTCGCCGCCGTCATCGTCTCCCCTTGCCACCGCGGTGCGGCGGCGCTCGACCAGCCGCCCGCGCAGCGCGGTGGCCAGCTCCGCCACGTCGCGCTCGCGCGCCGCCATCGCTCAGCCCCTCGCCAGCAGGGTCACCTGACGGGCGAAGCTCTCGGCGGCGATCAGCTTCAGGGCCTGGGGCCTGGTCAGTCCGAGGGTCGCGGCGGCGATCCCTTCGGCTCCCGTCCCTTCCGCCCCCGGCGCCAGCGCCAACAGCGGCACCGCCGCGGCGGCGACATAGGTGCGGCCCGAGCCGGACCCGCTCGGTTCCGTCGTCACCACCACGTCCACCCGTTCTCCAACCGGCTGCGCGCCGGCCACCAGCAGCGCCTCGGCGCCGCTGACCGAGATCTCGACCGGGTGGCGACCGCGCCCGAGCCCAAGCGCCGCAGCCGGGTCCGCGCGCGGCGGGCGCAATTGCGAGGCGAGCAGATAGGAGCCGGTCGGAATCGCCGCGACGGGCACCAGGCCGATCGCCGCGGCCGGGCTCTCCAGCACTCCGGGGGGAACGAAGCGGGCCGGGACCCTGCGCAGCTCCAGCCGCGACGCCGCCTGGTGTGGCTCGATCGTCGCGCCGGCGTCGAGGTCGGCGGCGGCGACGACTACCGGCCGCAGCGCTCCGTAGCCACGGGCGACGCTGGCCCCGTAGCCGTCGGCGATCGCGGCGGCCGCGGCGGCGGCTAAGAGCGCCGCGAGCACGAAGGCAAGCGCCCGTCCCCTCCGGCTCACGGGCCCTGCCTCGATCGGCCCGCCAGCGGCAGTTCGAGAATCGCCTCCGTTCCCCCAGCCGAGGAGCGCAGCCGGAAGCGGCCGCCGTGGGCCGCGGCGGTTCGCCTGACCACCCGCAGCCCATGGCCGTGAAGCCGCCGGCCCGAAAGCCGGGCGACCAGCTCGGCGGGACTCTCGCGCCGGGATCGTGGGCGCGACTCCCGGCCAGAGTCGATCACGGCGATGCGCAGGACGCCGGGCCCGGTTCGTGCCTCGACCACGATCTCCGGCCCGCCGTGCTCGATCGCGTTGACGACGAGGTTGTCGAACGCCTGCGCGAGCGCGGGGGAATCAGCCACCGCCGTCGCCTCGCTCGCCTCCCAGCGCAGCGAGAGCGAGCCACCGGCCAGGGCCGCGCGCCCCTGCCAACGCCGGACCGCGGAGTCGAGCAGCGGCCGGGCCGGCAACGTCTCCCGCACCGGCGCCACCGCCTCGCCGTTGATCTCGCGCTCGAGCCGCTCAAGCGCGGCGGCGGCCATCTGAACCGACCCCTGAATCGCCGTCGGCTCGACGGGAACGGTGCCGGCCGGTACCAGGGCCAGGGCCTGCAGAGGACGACGCAGCTCGTGCAGCGCCTCGTTCAGGGCCATCCGCCGCCGTCCAGTGCGCAGTCCCTGGACGGCGACCGTCGCCGCCAGGGAAACGCCGAGCGGCCAGGCAGCCAGGACGTCGGCCAACTCCGGCGTCAACGCGAGCTCCAAGCGGCGGTCCAGATCCACATGGCCTCGACAAGGAACCGGCGGCCGCATTCTCTCCCCCCACCTGCGCGCCGGAAAATTGCGCACCCACCGTCCCAAAGCGGTCTCGGCCAGGCGCCTCGGGTCGGCGGGTGCGCATGGATAAGACCGCCTTAACGTTAAAACGGGTTCATATGTTCCCTGATTGTGGCAATGGAAGCACCTCGTTTCGACTTTTTCGCATTGGAAAAGGCCCTTGAAGGCGGAAACGACGGAGCGTTTTGGAATACTTGATCTAGAAACCGGGATGGAAAACCATCCCCGCCACCCCGCCCGGCCCCCAAAGAAACGGAGAATTTCCCTGTGGCCCAGACCAAGACTTCCCCTGAGGGCATTACCCAGCAGCTCGCCAAGGCGCTCGCCCATCCCCTGCGGGTGAGAATCCTTTCCTCCCTGCACAAGGGCGTCTCCAGCCCCAACCAGCTCTCGCAGGAACTCGGCGAGCCGCTCGGCAACGTCAGCTACCACGTCAAAACGCTGCTCGAGTACGACTGCGTCGAACTGGTGAAAACGGAGCCCCGCCGCGGCGCCGTCGAGCACTTCTACCGTGCCACCGAGCGGGCCTTCTTCAGCGCCAGCGACTGGGAGAAGATCCCCGCCTCAGCCCGCAAGGGCATCTCCGGCTCGATCCTCGAGACCGTCGGCCACGATGCCACCGAGGCGCTGATGGCCGGCAGCATCGACGCCCGCACCGACTCGCACGTCAGCCGCACCCCGCTGATCCTCGACGACCAGGGCTGGACCGAGATCACCTCCCTGCTCGCCGACACTCTCAACAAGGCGATTGAGATCCAGGAGGAAGCAGCCTCCCGCCTCGGCGACGGCAAGTCCGACCCGATCAACACGAAGCTGGCAATCCTCCACTTCGAGTCGCCCGAGGCCAAGAAGAGCAAGTAATTCGACGACCCGGAGCTCAGCCGTCGATCAGGCGGTAGCCGATCCCCCAGCAGTTGACGATGTAGCGGCTGTGCTCCGGGTCCAGTTTCCTCCGCAGGCGACTCGCGTGCGAGTCGAGGGTCCGAGTGCGGCCGGGGCTGCGGTAGCCCCAGACGGTCTCCAGCAGTTCTTCCTTGGTGAAGACCCGGGTCGGGTCGCCGGCGAGGACCCGCAGCAGCGTGAACTCCTTCTTCGCCAGCGCCACTTCGCGGTCGCCGATCACGACCTTGCGGCGCAGCGGGTCGACCATCATCTCGCCGACCCGGATCGGGCCCTCGCGGCGGCTCGCCCGACGCCGCAGCACCGAGCCGATCCGCGCTCGCAGCTCTTCGAAGTTGAAGGGCTTGGTGAGGTAATCGTCTGCCCCCGCGGTGAGGCCGCGGACGCGGTCGGCCTGCGCCCCGCGACCGGTGAGGACGATCACCGGCAGGTCGGGGTCGAAGCGCGAATCGACGCCGTCCGCGGTGCGGATCTCACGCAGCACGTCGAGGCCGGAGGCATCGGGCAGGGAGAGATCCAGGAGCAGTAGATCGGGGTGGTTGTAGCGGCAGAGGCGCAGCGCGTCGGAGGCGCTCGGCGCCGGCAGCACACCGAAGCGATCGGCCACCAGATGGTCGCAGAGCAGCTCCAGGGTCATCGCGTCGTCCTCGCAGACAACGACGCTGGCGATCTCTTGGCGGTGCGGCAACATGCCCGCCCTAAGTCCTGGCGCCTGCCGAACTCTCCCCCCTCGGCGAAGGAATCTCCAGAGCGGCGGTGGCGCCCCGGTGCCAGACGAGCCGTCGCGGCGGCACCTCGCGGTAGACGCTGAGCTCGCGCTCGTCGCCGTCGAGGAAGATCAGGTCGAGGTCGAAGCGCATGGCGAAGGTGTGGACGCTGGCGCAGCGCGGGATCAGCAGGCCGGCCCCCGCCCGCTCGCGGTCAAGCCCGGCGAGGCCGAGCAGGCGGCCGCGGAAGCTGACCGCGACCGGGACGACATGGCCGAGAACTTCGCGCCGGGGCAGCGCTTTGAAGCGGTCGTGGTGGCGATCGATGGGCACGGCGCTGTAAGTGCCGCGACGTCCCCTTCTCACCCCCCGAGTGCAAACGGTCGTTCAGCGACCGCCCCGAACAGGCACCGGCGTACGATGATCGGCAAGATCATGGACCTGTTCCGCGGGGCTTGTGGAGCAGTTGGGCTTCAACTCACATGGATAAGAAAACGACCCGCCGAGGGAACTACGAGTCTGGCTCCGATTACGTACTCGAGTACGGGGAGCTCCGCTTCGCCTTCAACGAGGGGGACTTCGGGCAGCGGGTCGAGCAGGCCGCGGTCAAGCTCGGCTTCGTCCACCAGGGCCTCAGCCAGGAGGAGCTGGACGACCTCCTCGACCTCGCCGTCAGCGGCGAGATCGCCGAGCCCTCCTCCCGCCTCGGCGAGCACATCAACGAGAACTGGGAGGACCTGGTCGGTCCCGCCAACCGCAGCCTCGTCCACTGGATCCGCCGCCTCGTCTTCCGCGGCGCCTGGCTCGACCAGCGGGTCAAGGAGGGCGAGCTCGACGTCGTCTTCGACGAGCGCACCCAGACCTTCGGCTATGTGCAGCCGGAGCGCAGCGCCGAGCTGATCGAGCTCTCCAAAGAGCCCAGCTGGCGCCGCATCGCCTACAGACGGTAGGTGTGCGCCCGGGGAACCGGGTTAGGGGTTCCGCTTAACTTTTTCGAGGAGCGTCGGCGGTCGTCCGCGAGCGCCTGTCGCGAAAAAGTGCAAGACGCTTCACCCCTACCCGGTTCCCCGGGCGGGTGTCAGGTCGTCGGGCGCTCTAGCGCTGCGACTACGGTGAGGGAACCGGTGCCCGTGGCGACGCGGCCGGCGTCGAAGAACTGCTTGGCGGCGTCGGCGTCCTCGTAGGCCTCGCCGAGGCGGGTCAGCGAGTCGACGAGGAGGATGACGTCGTCGCCGGCGGCGGCGCGAGCGCTGGCCTGGGCGAGGG
>JBAQZI010000176.1:0-4912 GCA_049790835.1 Solirubrobacterales bacterium | reverse complement strand
CCAACAGCCCCTCGTTCGCACGCTCGAACACGGCGCTGATGGCCTTGGTCCAGGCGCTGGCACACGGTCTCTACGCCCGTGACGAAGCCGCGCACAAAGACCGCATTCGCGCCTACAAACTGAAGTAGCGCGAGCGAGTCCAGGCCGGCGGGTCCTGTCCCGATGGGGCAGGCCTGCGGGCGAGGTGTACGTTCTCGGCGTCCCTCATCGTGTCGCCCACGGACGCGACACGTTCTCCCCCTAAGATGGTGCCTACATGGCTGAGCGAGCTACTTTCCGCCTGAAGACCGGCCTGGCAGAGATGCTGAAGGGCGGGGTGATCATGGATGTGGTCACGCCCGAGGAGGCGAAGGTCGCCGAGGACGCGGGTGCCTGCGCGGTGATGGCGCTGGAGCGCGTCCCCTCCGACATCCGCCGCGACGGCGGCGTCGCCCGCATGTCCGACCCGGCGATGATCAAGGGGATCCAGGAGGCGGTGACGATCCCGGTCATGGCCAAGGCCCGGATCGGCCACTTCGCAGAGGCCCAGGTCCTGGAAGCGCTCGAGGTCGACTACATCGACGAGTCCGAGGTCCTGACTCCCGCCGACGAGCGCAACCACATCGACAAGCTGGCCTTCGAGGTGCCGTTCGTCTGCGGTGCCACCAACCTCGGCGAGGCGCTGCGCCGGCTCGGCGAGGGGGCGGCGATGATCCGCTCCAAGGGCGAGGCGGGCACCGGCAACGTGGTCGAGGCGGTCCGCCACATGCGCGAGATCACCGCCGCCGTCAAGCGCCTGGCGCAGCTGCGCCCGGAGGAGCTGAGCGCGGAAGCCAAAGAGCACCAGGCTCCGATCGAGGTCGTGCGCGAGGTCGCCGCCGCCGGCAGCCTGCCGGTGCCGCTGTTCTGCGCCGGCGGCATCGCCACCCCGGCCGACGCGGCGCTGATGATGCAGCTCGGCGCCGAAGGCAACTTCGTCGGCTCCGGCATCTTCAAGAGCTCCGACCCGGCCCGGCGCGCCCGCGCGATCGTCGAGGCCACCACTCACTTCAACGATCCCGAGCGGGTTTCCGCCGCCTCGATCGGGCTGGGCGAGGCGATGCCCGGACTCGAGATCGCCGACCTCGCCGCCGCCGACGCCCTGCTCCAGAACCGCGGAGCCTGAGCTGCGCGTCGGCGTCCTAGCACTGCAGGGCGGCTTCGAGGCGCACGCCCGCACCCTGCGCCAGCTCGGCGCCGAAGCAACCGAGGTCCGTACGCCCGCGGACATGGAGGGGCTGGACGGGCTCGTGATCCCCGGCGGCGAGAGCACGACGATCGTCAAGGGAATCGCCGCGGCGGAGCTGGAGCCGGCGTTGCGCGCCCATCACGAGCGAGGGCGCCCGATCCTCGGCACCTGCGCCGGCCTGATCGTCTGCGACGACGAGCACCTGGGCCTGATCGATGCGACCGCTCGACGCAATGCCTTCGGCCGCCAGCTGCAGAGCTTCGAAGCCGACCTGGAGGTAGAGGGAATTGGCGACGAGCTGTTTCGCGCCGTTTTCATACGTGCGCCCTGGGTCGAGCGAGTGGGCGGGGGGGTGGAGGTGCTGGCCTCCGTGGGGAGTTATCCGGTGGCAATTCGCGGCGGCAGCGTCCTCGCTTTGGCCTTCCACCCGGAGCTGACCGACGACCCCCGCTTCCACGCGATCTTCATGGCGATGACCACGAGCGCGCGCGAGCGCGCCACGAAGGAGGCGACGCATGGGTAGCGACTCGAGGACCGAGGCACTGGCGAAGATCCTGGTCGGCTACTCGACCGAGGTGAAGGCGGGCGAGGTTGTCTCGATCGACGGCGAGAGCGCCGCGGCGCCGCTGCTGCTGGCGGTCTACGAGGAGGTCCTCAAGGCTGGTGCCAACCCGGTCCTCAACGTCGCCCTCGACGGCCAGATCGCCGCCTACTTCAAGCACGCCTCCGACGCCCAGTTGGAATGGATCTCGCCCTTCGCCGAGTGGATGGTCGACAACGCCGACGTGCGGATCGCGATCGGGGCGAGTACCAATACGCGCGAGCTGTCGGGAGTCCC
The DNA here is from genome assembly GCA_049790835.1 of Solirubrobacterales bacterium. Lineage (GTDB taxonomy): Bacteria > Actinomycetota > Thermoleophilia > Solirubrobacterales > 70-9 > VAYN01. The sequence goes on along the minus strand of JBAQZI010000176.1, from coordinate 2,867 downwards.
GCCGGAGCGCCAGACCCTGCGCCAGACCGTGACCGGCGACCTGATGGCGCGGGCGATGAAGCGCAGCGCAGAGGGTGATTTTCGCTGGTGCTACACGCTCTACCCGACCAGCGCCTACGCCTCCGAGGCGGAGATGAGCCTGGCCGACTACGAAGACTTCTACTACGGCGCCTGTCTGGCCGGAGACGGCGACCCGCTCACTGCCTGGCGGCGGGCCTCCGAGGAGACGAAGCGGCTGGCCGAGTGGATCGAGGGGCACGAGGAGGTGCGGGTGACGGCGCCGGGCACCGACATCAAGCTCGGCATCGCCGGCCGCAAGTTCGTCCCCTGCGACGGCCGCCACAACATGCCCGACGGCGAGTTCTTCACCGGCCCGGTCGAGGACTCGGTCGAGGGCGAGGTCAGCTTCCACCTGCCGGCCGTGATCGGCGGCCGCGAGGTGTCCGGCGTGCGCCTACGCTTCGAGGCGGGCAAAGTCGTCGACGCCAGCGCCGAGCGCGGTGAGGAGTACCTGCTGAAACTGCTCGATACCGACGCCGGCGCCCGCCGCCTCGGCGAGCTCGGGATCGGCACCAACTACGGGATCGATCGCGGCACCCGCGAGGTCCTGCTCGACGAGAAGATCGGCGGCACCGTCCACATGGCGGTCGGCACCAGCTATCCCGAGTCGGGCGGAGAAAACGAGTCCGCCGTCCACACCGACCTCGTCTGCGACCTCCGCCTCGGCGGCAAGCTCGAAGTCGACGGGGTGGTGATGCAGGAAGACGGCCGCTTCCTGGTCTGAGGCCTCAGATCTGGACGAGGATGGCGGTGAAGCCGACGATGAGGGTCGCGATCGCGCCCGCGCCGACCTGGAGCACGGTCCGGTTCAAGGCCGCCATCTCCGAGCGCATGCCGCGAAGCTCGGCCCCGGTCTCGGCGCGAAGTGAGCCGATCTCGGACCGCACGGCGGCGAATTCGGTTCGCATCTCCAGTCGCACGGCCTGAAATTCACGAGTGGTTTCCTCGAATCCGCTGTCGACCCGATGGTTCAGGTCGTCCAGTCGCGGATCCGTCCACGCGTCTCTCATCGCCTCCATGATTGCACTCTAAAGAACGAGATGTAACGAGTTAGCTGCGAAACGTAAAAGCTTCGGCGCGGAGGTACTACTGGTTCGGGATCGGCGATCCCGCCAGCAGGAAGAACCAGATGGTCAGGGCGGTGGCGGCGAGCATGACCGAGCTCATCAGCACCGCCTCGACGACGGTGACGTCGCTCTGCGTCGAGCCGGTGTCGCGCATGCTTTTCAGCCAGGCGGGCCTGATCGGGGTCAGCCGGTTGGTGCCGGTGATGCGGACGTAGAGGTTGTTGAGGCGACCGATCAGCCAGGCGATGACGAGGATCGAGACGACGATCCCAACCGCCACCACGGCGTAGGGCCCACCGCTGGGGAACTGGGTCTCGGAGAGCTTGGAGCCGATGTAGAGCCAGCTCAGTGGAATCGCGGTCCAGAGCGCGAATGCGGCCAGCAGCATCGCCATGAAGACGAACGCCGCGGCGAGTCCGCGGGCACCGCTCTGGATGTGGGTGTTTGCGGTCATCTCTGCGGTTCATAGAATGACGTACATGTCCGGTCACTCAAAGTGGTCTTCCATTAAGCACAAGAAGGGCGCCGCCGATGCCAAACGCGGCAAGCTCTTCAGCAAGCTCGCCCGGGCGATCATCGTCGCCGCCCGCGACGGCGGTGGCGACCCCGACCACAACCCGACTCTGGCAACCGCGATCCAGAAAGCGCGCGAAGCCTCGATGCCGAAGGAAAACATCCAGCGGGCGATCGACCGCGGCACCGGCGCCGGTGCGGACGGAGCGGCGATCGAAAGCATTCTCTACGAGGGCTACGGGCCCGGCGGCGTGGCGATCCTGGTCGAGGCCCTGACCGACAACCGCAATCGCGCCAGCGCCGAGATCCGCTTCGCCTTCTCGAGCCACGGCGGCAGCCTCGGCGAGCCCGGCTCCGTTGCCTACCTCTTCGAAAAAAAGGGGTCGATCGTCGTTGATGGTGAGCGCTATGGCGAAGACGACGTCATCGTCGCCATCGACGCCGGGGCCGAGGACGTGCGCGAGGACGGCGATCAGCTGCGCATAATCTGCGACCCGAGCGACCTCAGCGCCGTGAAAGAGGCGCTGCAGGCGGCTGGGGTCGAGGTCGAGTCCGCGGGGCAGGCAACGGAGCCGAAGAGCACGGTCGAGGTCAAGGGCCAGGAGGCCGAGCAACTGCTGAAGCTGCTCGACGCGCTCGACGATCAGGACGACGTCGATGAAGTGTTCGCGAATTTCGACATACCCGAGGACGTGCTGGAGAAGCTCGCGGCCTGAGGGGTTTAGGGACGGAGGGGCTGTGTGGGGGAGGGCTGTCGGTACCCCTCCGCGTGAATTCAGTCGCGCCCGCTGAAGCGGGCTGCTCCGCAACATGCTGCTCGCCTATGGCGAGCAGGGATCGGATTGCATTTCCGCGCGCTTCGCGCACATTCACGCGGAGGGGTACCGACCTCCCTCCAACGCAACGCGCTCCGTGGATGGCCCAGGGTGCGGAATCTCTGCGCAAAAGCTCCGGTGATCGCCGGCCCGGCGTAGCTGGGCAGAGCTTCTGAACCCTGGGCGATCCCGGCGGGACGTGCCGTCGGAGGGGTCTGGTTGCCCTCCATTCGAATGTGCGCGAAGCGCGCGAAATGCAATCTGTCTACTGCGCGACCTTTAGGTTGCACGGACTCCAAGATGTGCCGACACTCCCGGCGGCTCATCTGACCTCCATCTTGCGGGCACCGTAGACGATGTCCGCGGGGATCTGCCCGGCCGTCAGGCGGCCGTGGTGGACGCGGTCGAAGTT
>JBAQZI010000175.1:0-4093 GCA_049790835.1 Solirubrobacterales bacterium | reverse complement strand
GCCCATCGGCGGGCTGTTCAGTCGGGGGCGAGGCCTTTGGCGGTGATGACCAGCCAGAGGGTCTTGGCGAGGATGCGGGCGTCGAGGGCGAGCGAGCGGCGGTCGACGTATTCGACGTCGAGCTCGATCCGCTCCTCCCAGGGGATGCCGGCGCGGCCCTGAACCTGGGCCCAGCCGGTGATCCCCGGCAGAACCTCGTGGCGGCGGCTCTGGTGCGGGGTGTAGTGGTCGACCTGGGCGGGGATGGTCGGGCGCGGGCCGACGATCGCCATCTCGCCGCGGAGGACGTTGACCAGGTTGGGGACCTCGTCGAGCGAGGTGCGGCGGAGGAAGCGGCCGGCGGCGGTGACGCGGGGGTCCTCGCGGGTGACGACGGTGCCGACGCCGACCGGGTCGGAGCCCTGGACCATCGTCCGCAGCTTCCACATCTCGAACTCGGCGCCGTCGCGGCCGACGCGGCGCTGGCGGTAGATGACCGGGCCGCGGCTGCCGAGCTTGATCGCGATCGCCGCGGCGAGCAGGAAGGGCGAGAGCACGACGAGGGCGAGGGCGGCGATGAGGATGTTGGCGGCGCGGGGCATCAGCGGGTTCCCTCGGCCTTCTCCCAGCGCCCCGAAGCACCGCGGCGCCAGCGGTCCCAGAGGCCGGCGGCGATCGAGGCGGTCGTCATCACGTAGTAGCGGGCGATGCGCAGTGGGGCGAGCGGGTACCGCCGGGCCAGCTGGGCGGCGGCGAGCAGGGCCAGCTGGGCGGCGAAGGTGAGGATGTAGATCGTGCCCTGGCCGAGCAAGGCGATGTTGGCGGCGAAGGCGACCAGGTGCAGGGCCGGGCTGAGGTAGCGCAGCAGGCGGTGGGAGGCGAGCTCGAAGGCGAAGAGAGGCGAGTAGCCGCGGGGCCGGACCATGCCTTCGCCGACGACGATGTCCCAGAGCCCGACCATCATTCGCCGTTTGCGGGCGAACTCGCCCTCCAGGGTCGGGACCATCTTCTCCTCCGCCCGCGCCCCTGGCGCGTAGAGCGAGCGCAGACCGCGCTTGGCCAGCTCGAAGGGGAAGGAGAGGTCGTGGCTGCCCGCGGGGGCGAGGGGCAGGTAGGCGTCGCGGCGGACCGCGTAGATGGCGCCGTTGCCGGCGGTGATCCCGCCCAGCGCCGACTCCATCTCCCGCACAGCCATCTCATAGCGCCAGTAGGCGCCCTCGAGGTTGCCGCCGCCGGCGTCGACGAAGCGGACCTGGCCGCAGACGTAGGCGACCGTGGGGTCGACGAACGGCTCGACCAGGCGCCGCAGGGCGTCCGGCGCCCAGGCGCTGTTGGCATCGGAGAAGGCGAGCAGCTCACCGGTTGCCTGCTCGGCGCCGGCGTTGAGCGCCGCGACCTTGCCGCCGGGGGGCAGCTCGAGGACGAGGTCGGCGCCGGCGGCGCGGGCGCGCTCGGCGGTCGCGTCGGTGCAGCCGTCGGAGGCGACGACGATCCGCAGCCGCTCGCGCGGGTAGTCGAGGGCGAGCGCGTTGGCGACCTTGCCGGCGATCACCTCCTCCTCGTCGTAGGCGGGGACGATCAGGGTGACCGAGGGCGGGGAGTCCACTCCCTCCGAAGCTGGGGCCTCCGGCGTGACAGGCTGGAGGCCTCGGGTTCGAGTCCCGTCGCTCCCATCCTCGCCGCGCCGGTCCCTTCCTTCGCCGAGGCCGGGCCAGGTACCCGGCGGGTGATGGCGCAGCGCGATCAGCAGCCGCAGCACCAGCGGGTAGCCGGCGTGGGTATAGACGATCAGGCCAGCGCAGAGCCAGAAGAGGACGGCGACCGCGGTCACGAGCGTGCCTCGAGCAGCTCGCGGTAGAGGTCGAGGGTGAGGCGAGCGGCCTCGTCCCAGGAGAAGGGGCCGGCGGCAGCGCGCTGGGCGGCGCCGGCGAGCTCGGCGCGGGCCGCCTCATCGCCGACCAGCTCCGCCAGCGCGGCGGCCAGGGCAGGGACGTCGCCAGGGGTGACTAGGCGAGCGGTGCCGGTCGCGGCCAGCTCGGGGAAGCCGCCGACGGCGCTGAGGACCATCGGCTTGCCGAAGGCGAGGCCGGTGTAGAGGACGCCGGAGTGCTCGGCGTCAAGATAAGGGAGGGCGACGAGGTCGGCGCGGCGGAAGATCGCCGGTATCTCGGCGTCCTCGACGAAGCGGGTGACGAAGCGGACGCGTCCCGGCGCCGTGGCGGCGAGGGCGCGCAGCGGCGCCACGTCCATGCGTGGGTTGCCGACGATCCAGAGCTCCGCGCCCTCGACCTGGCGGAAGGCCGCGAGCAGGTCCTCGATGCCCTTGTAGGGACGCAGCAGGCCGAAGAAGAGGATCACCGGGCCCTCGGCTCCCTCCAGCTCGGGTGGAAGCGGCCTCTCCTCCGGCAGGCGCGTGAGGTAGTCGAAGGCGCCGTGGGGGATGACGTGGACCTTGCCGGGGTCGAGGCCGACCTCGTCGCGGAGGCGGGCGGCGCTGTGCTCGGAATGGGCGATGACGGCGTCCATGCGGTCGAAGCTGCGGCGGGCGCTGGAGACCTGGCGGCGGCTGGGGGTCGGCGGCAGGATGTAGTGGGCGGTCATCAGCCGCGGTCGCAGCTTCGGCAGCAGGTGGATGTCGAGCGGCGGCACGCTCAGCCACTGGTAGTGGACGACGTCGGCGTCGGCGGCGCGACGGAAGCGCAGCATGTCGGGGACGTGCTCAGCGGCCTTGAAGGGAAGCCGAGCGCGGGCGTCGAGGCCGCGGGCGGCGCTGCGGCGGTAGAAGCGCTCCTCGACCCGGTAGCCCTCGGCTGGCGGCACGGCGCCGTAGAGGAAGCGGCTGGTCAACAGCTCGACCGCGGCGCCGCCGCGGGCCAGCGCCGCCGCCAGGGCTCGGTCATAGGGCGGCGTGAACGCCGAGGGGTCGACTAGTTGGACTTTCATCAATGGCGGAAACGCGTCAGACAGGCAGGCACGGACCTGACAGGAATCTGACACCCGATTATCGTCACCCGCTTGGCGCCCACGCTCTCCTACTGCGTCGTGAACACGAACGGCCGCGAGCTCCTGCTCGCATGCTTGGCGTCGATCGAGCGCACCCACCCGGCCGGGGTCGAGCGCGAGATCCTCGTCCTCGACAACGCCTCCAGCGATGGCTCGGCCGAGGCGGTGCGGGCGCTCGGCGGCGACATCCGCCTGATTGCGCTGGAGCGCCGCGCCGGCAAGGCGGCGAACGACTCGACCCTGATGCGCCAGGCAAGGGGCCGCTACTGCCTGCTGCTGAACGAGGACTCCGAGCTGCGGCCCGGAGCGAGCGCGGCGCTGGTCGCGGCGCTGGTCGCCGACCCGAAAGCGGCAGCCGCGGGTCCGCGGCTGCTCGATTCCACCGGCCGGCCGGTGCCCTGCGCCTGGCGCTTCCCGGGCGTGGGGACGGCGCTGGCCGGGGCGCTCTTCCTGCACCGCTGGCTGACCGTGCAGAGCAAGGGCACGGCGACCCGGCGCGTCGACTGGGCGCAGTCGAGTGCGCTGCTGGTGCGACGCGAGGCGGCTGCTGCTGTCGACTTCATGGACCCCGCCTTCTTCGTCTACTACGACGAGTGCGACTTCGCCAGGCGCCTCGCCGACGCCGGCTGGCATTCGCTCTTCGTCCCCGCCGCCGCGGCTGTCCACCACGACCAGCTCTCCACCGATCTCGCCGAGGGCCTGCCGCGGATCGTCGAGTTCCACCGCAACCGGGATCGCTATATGCGCAAGCACCACTCGCTGCCGGCAGCCCTGGCGGTCCGCGTGCTCACCGCATGGTCCTACGCCGCGCGCGCCGTCGCCGCGACCGTCCTCCCCCACCAGCCCGCGGCGGTCTACTGGGCCCACGCCAGGCAAGCCCTCTCCCCCCAACGCGGCGAATCGATCCGCGACCGCGCCTAACCGCCCGCCGGTGGGCCGATATGTCGGCCCTGAGACGACATATCGGCCCGTCGACCCCTAGAGTGCACGGACTCCAAGATGTGCCGACACTCCCGGCGGCTCATCTGACCTCCATCTTGCGGGCACCGTAGACGATGTCCGCGGGGATCTGCCCGGCCGTCAGGCGGCCGTGGTGGACGCGGTCGAAGTT
>JBAQZI010000174.1:0-18755 GCA_049790835.1 Solirubrobacterales bacterium | reverse complement strand
GGCTCCGGCAGCGCCAGCGGCGCCGTCGCCTCGGCCAGCGGTGAGACCGGCGGCGGCTGGATGCGGCCGACCAGCTGCGCCGCCATCACCCGCAGGTAGGCGAGCACGGTCGGTTTCAGCTGCATCTTCGACTCGCCCTTGCGGGTCGTCCAGTCGTTCACGGTCGGCACCTCGGCGACGCTGGCGCCGGCGTTGTAGAGCTTCAGCAGCAGCTCGACGTTGGCGGCGAAGCCGGGCTCGCGCACGAGCAGGTAGCCGTAGGTGTCGGCCGCCTTGCGCAGCGTCCCCGCGCGGTAGACGCGGTAGAGCGAAGAGAGCGTGTGCATCTCGCGCAGCCCGCCGAGGTAGCGGAAGGTGTTGGAGACCGACTTGCTCGCCAGCAGGCGCCAACCGGCCACGCCGACGATCTTGCCGCCGGGCGCGTAGACGGAGGCGAGGACGACGTCGGTCCCCTGCTCGAAGAGCTCGAGCATGCGCGGCAGGTCGGAGAGGTCGGAAGTGGTGTCGGCCTCGAGGGTGACGATCGCGTCCTCGTCGGAGGACTCCTTCAGGGCCGAGCGGATGCCGGTGTTGATCGCGGTGCCGAGGCCGCGGTTGACCGTGTGGGTGACAACCGCCAGGTGCATGTCCTGGGCGTGTTCGCGGATCACCTCGCCGGTGCCGTCGGTGGAGCCGTCGTCGACGATGATCACGCGGGCGCCGAGCTCGCGGGCCACCGGCGCCAGGTCGGCGAGCAGGCGGGGGATGTTCTCGGCCTCGTTGTAGGCCGGAATTACGAAACGGATCACGCGAAGGCCTCCAGGCGGCGGGGAATGGGGATGTCGAGCAACTCGACCGGGCGGCGGACGGCGGCGGACTCGCGCACGGCGAGCGCCGCGGCCAGGGCCTTGACGCCGTCGTGGGCGCTGACCGGCTCCGGCGTGTCGTCGAGGACACAGCGGCAAAAGGCTTCCAGCTCGGCCCGCAGCGGCTCGGCCTTGGCGAGCGAGAAGCGCACCGCCGCCCCCTCGCCATCCCCGCGCAGCATCGAGAGCCCGTCCCACTGCAGGGGCGCGGTCGTCGACTCGACGAACCAGACGTCCTGCGTGATGTAGCTCGCCCGCAGCAGCCCGTTCTCCCCGATCAGCGCGATCTCGCGCTTCTTCTCCGGGGTCAGCCAGTTGACGTCGAGCAGGCCCAAGGTCGGCGCCTCACCCTCCTCGCCGAAGCGGGCGAGGCAGGTCAGCAGATCCTCCTGGGAGCCGTGCTGGAAGCGGCCGCCATCGGCGTAGATCTCGTGGATCGAGCTGTCGAGGACGTGCTGCATGACGTCGAGGTCGTGGGTGGCGAGGTCGATCGCGACGCCGGTGTCCTGGATCCGCGTCGGCAGCGGCCCGACCCGAGTCGCGTGGGCGCGGTAGACGGTGCCGAGGCGGCCGTCGGCGACCAGCTCGCGCAGCTTCTCGACCGCCGGGTTGAAGCGCTCGACGTGGCCGACCATCAGCTTGCGGTCAGCCTCGAAGGCGGCGCCGCGCATCCGCAGCGCGTCCGGCAGCGTCGTCGCGATCGGCTTCTCGACCAGCACGTGCAGGCCGGCGGCCAGCGCCTCCAGGGCGACCTCGGCGTGGAACTCGGAAGGGCAGGAGATCGAGACCGCGTCGAGCTCGACGGCGCCGAACTCGATCATGTCGCGCCACTCGTCGTACTCGGCGACGCGGGTGTCCCCGAGGGCGCGCCGCCGCGCTTCCTCGCTCGGATCGGCGACCGCGACCAGCCGCGCGCAATCGAGCTGTGCGTAGTTGCGGATGTGGAACCCGCCCATGCGGCCGCAGCCGACGACGCCGATTCGCAGCTGCTCAGGCAACCGACTTCTCCAGGGCGCGATCGAGGTGGGAGACGGTCAGCCCGGCGATCCGCTCGGCCGCGTGCCCGTCGCCGAAGATCGGCGGCCGCTCGTCCGGCAGCGGCTTGGCGAGGGCGTCGCCGAACTGCTCGGCGTCGACGCCGACCAGCGTGTTCCAGCCGGTCGAGACGGTCTCGATCCACTCGGTCTCCTCGCGCATCGTGATGCACGGCACCCCCCACAGATAGGCCTCGCGCTGGACGCCCCCGGAGTCGGTCGCGATCGCGGTCGCGCCGCGCTCCAGGACCAGCATCTCGGTGTAGGTCAGCGGGTCGCGCATCTCCACGTTGGCGGGAACCTCGAGGCTCCAGGCCTCGATGCTCTTGCGGGTGCGCGGGTGGACGGGGAAGATCACCCGGCGCTCGGCCGCCCGGAGGCAGTCGAGGACGGAGGCGAGCCGCCGCGGCGAATCGGTGTTGTAGTTGCGGTGAACGGTAGCGAGGACGTACTCGCCCTCCTCCCCGCCCTCCGGCAGCCGGCTCTGGGTCGCCAGCAGAACGTCGGCGAGGACGTCGCCGGTGACGTGAACGGTCCCGGCGACACCCTCCTCGACGAGGACGTCGCGGGCGTGCTCGCAAGGGGCGAAGAGAAGGTCGGAAAGCTGGTCGGTCTCGATCCGGTTGTGCTCCTCCGGCATGTCCTGCCGGTAGCTGCGCAGCCCGGCCTCGACGTGGAGCAGCGGCATCCCGGCGGCAACGGCGGCGCGAGCGCCGGCGATCGTGGCGCTGGTGTCGCCGCGGACCAGGACCGCGTCGGGCTGCTTGCTCTCGATGACACGGGCGATCCGTTCCTGCGCGACCTCGACGCCCTTCTCGAGCGGCAGCGAGCCAACGCCGAGGTTGAACTCCGGCAACGGCAGGCGCAGGTCGGCAATCTGCAGGTCCGACATCCCGGGGTCGTAGTGCTGCCCCGTGTGGACAAGGATCTCCTCGACGCAGCTCGAGTAGGCGAGCGACAGCGGCGCGGCCTGCACGATCTCGGGGCGCGAGCCGATGATGGAGACGATTCGAGCTGCCATGGGTAATCAACGCGCCAACCGCCCGCGTCTTTGCGCGGCCCGAAAAATTTCCCTCGCCTTACTAAGTCCCGACGTTTTTCAGCCTTCCACAGGCTGGCCGGCGCAAGTGTTCCCGCCGCGAAGTCGTTGTCTTTGGGATGGAGGCACACGGACTCACCCACAAGCGGCCGCTGGCACGGGTCGTCAGCGAACCGCGCTGGCGGGCGACGCTGCGGCGCCTCTTCGACGTCGTCTTCGCCGGCGCGATGATCGTGGTGCTTGCGCCGCTGCTGATCGCGGTCGCAATCGCCGTCCGCCTCGACAGCCACGGCCCGGCCTTCTTCCGCCAGCGCCGCGTCGGCTTCGGGCAGCGCGAGTTCACCCTCTTCAAGTTCCGCAGCATGCGCCTCGACGCCGACCCGCGCGGCCACCAGGAATACGTGACCGCGCTCATCAACGGCAACGACGAGGACGCCGAGAGCCTGCCCGACGGCGGCAAGAAGGACCTCTACAAGCTCGCGGTCGACAACCGGATCACCCCGGTCGGCCGCTGGATCCGCAAGTGGAGCCTGGACGAGCTGCCCCAGCTCTTCAACGTCGTCCTCGGCGACATGACCCTGGTCGGCCCGCGCCCCGCCATCCCCTACGAGGTGGCCGAGTACCCGAGCTGGTTCCTGCAGCGCTTCTCCGTCAAGCCCGGCCTGACCGGCTACTGGCAGGTCAGCGGCCGCAGCGAACGCACTTACGAGGAAATGGTCCGCCTCGACATCGAGTACACCGAGCGCCGCTCGCTGGCGCTGGACCTGTCGATTCTTGTCAAGACCCCGTGGATCGTCCTCAGTAGAAAGGGAGCCGAGTGAACCCATCAGGAGCAATAGGCACCATGGTCGTTGGATACGGCTATTGGGGCCCGAACATCGTCCGCAACGTCGTCGAGCGGCCGGAGTTCCGCCTCATGGGCCTCTGTGAGATGGACGAAGGCCGGGCCGAAGACTTCCGCCGCCGCCATCCCGGCGTCTGGGTGGAGAGCGACTACGACGCCGCCCTGGCCGATCCGCGGATCGAAGCGGTGGCGATCGCCACTCCTCCCCACACCCACTACAACCTCGTGCGCCGCGCGCTCGAGGCCGGCAAGCACGTGCTGGTCGAGAAGCCGCTGGCCCGGACCTCAGAGGAGGCGGCGAAGCTCGTCGCGCTCGCCGACGAGCTCGGCCTGGTGATGATGCCCGGTCACACCTTCGTCTACAGCCCCTCGGTCAACAAGGTCCGCGACCTGATCCAGACCGACGAGCTTGGCGAGATCTACTTCGTCACCTCCTCGCGCATGAACCTCGGCCTCTACCAGCAGGACGGGGTCATCCTCGACCTGGCGCCGCACGACCTCTCGGTCCTGCTGCACTGGCTCGGCAGGCCGCTGGTCGAGGTCTCGGCGACCGGCCGCAGCGTCTTTCAGGAGGGCGTCCACGAGACCGCCTTCCTCACCCTGCGCTTCGAGGGCGGCACTCAGGCCAACGTGCAGCTCTCCTGGCTGGCGCCGCGCAAGGTGCGCCAGATGGTCGTCGTCGGCAGCCGTCGCATGGTCCAGTACGAGGACACCTCGGCCGACGACTCGGTGCGGATCTACGACCGCGGGCTCGACTTCTCAGAGCCGCCGGCCAACTTCGGCGAGTATCGCCTCACCTACCGCAGCGGCGACATGGTCGCACCGCGGATCCAGGCGCTGGAGCCGCTCAGCCAGGAGCTCCAGGACTTCGCCTCGGCGATCCGCACGGGCACGACGCCGGTCTCCAACTCGCGCTTGGGCCTGGAGATCGTGCTTGGGCTCGAGGCATTGGAGCACTCGCTCGCCAATCAGGGCGAACCGGTCGCGGTCCCTCCCGTCGACGAGGTGCTGGCCGCCGGCCGGCAGACCCTCGCCGCGGGCCCCAGCGACGCCTAGGCGCGCCGCGGCACCACGCCGAGAAACTCCAGCTCGGCGAGGTAGACCAACACCGTGTGGGCGGCGAGCCGACTGATCGTCGTGCGCTGCCTCAGGGCCTCCTGCTCGAGCACCGCTTCGGTCTCCGGGTCGACCGCCAGGTCGAAGGCGACCGCGGGCTCCTGCGGCGCCTGATCGGCGAGGAAGCGCGGCGGGGCAGCGGGCCTGCGACCGGCCCTGAGCTTGCGGGCGTAGTGAAACAGCGCCGTCCGCGTACCGGCGGCGATGTCGTCACCCAAATGGGTTTCGATCCCTGAACAGGCAAGTTTGCCGAGTGCGACTCTCATCATCTCTATCAATGAACTCCCCTGGGGTGGCCAAGGTTTTCACCCCCCCACCCAGGTTCCTCCTAACTTCAACCTCTTTAAATAACTGCGCATTTCACCCCGAAATAGTTGTGCAATTGCAGGGGCTTGAGCATGGGAATGAAATTTGGACAAATATTGGGCATTGACAATTAGGCCAATCGTCCTTAATCCTCTGCGCCGCAGCCCTAAACGCGAGCTGCCCGACAGTCAAGTCGGTAATCCCCAATTTAGGATTGTTCGTTTATCTGAATCTTTCCCAAATAGGGCTTTTCGTCTCGTTTCATTGAAATCGCGAAAACAACTGAAAACCAGTGGATGCATGCGGTGAGCATGCGGGGGAAACACCGATGAGCAGTACGCCCGATGACGCAGCAGGAGCTCGCGGGGCCACCAGACTTACCCAGGAAGCTGTCACTCGAGCCAAGGCGGGTGACTCGGAGGGGCTGCACTACCTGTACGTCCGTTACGCCGACGACGTGCTTCGCTACGTGACCGGCTTCATCCGCGATCACCACGAGGCCGAAGACATAACCCAGAACGTCTTCGCCAAGCTGATGAAAGCGATCAAGAAGTACGAGCAGCGCGAGGTCCCCTTCGACGCCTGGATCCTGCGCGTCGCTCGCAACGCCGCCCTTGACCACCTGCGCGCCAAGCGGGCGATCCCCACCGAGGAGATCCGGCTCGCCGACACCGGCAGCGCCCAGACCGGCCTCGACCGCGGTCGTGCCCTACGCCAGGCCCTGGAAGAGCTTCCCGAGGATCAGCGCGAGGTACTCGTGCTGCGGCACATCGTCGGCCTCTCACCGGTCGAGATCGCCGGCACCCTCGACAAGACCGAGAGCTCGGTCCACGGCCTTCACCACAGGGGCCGGCGCTCGCTTCGCGCCAGCCTGATCGAGCTCGACGCCGCGCCGGTGGTCGCGACGACGGCCTAGCTCGCGTCGCGCCCTGGCTCGCCCGGCTCGAGATCGTCGAGGATGCGCTGGGTGATGCGTCCCGCGTCGAGCTCAGCGGCGAAGTAGAAGGCGGCGTGCTCGAGCAGCTGCTGGGTCGAAACGTCCTGCCTCTTGGCCTCGGCCTCGAATTGCAGCCAGAGATCGGGATCGATTTGAAGCTCGAGGCCGACGTCCTCCCGCGTGTCGCTGCCGCGTAGGAAGCCGGGGTATGACCATGCCGGCCGATCTGCGCCCCTGTCGTTGAGGTAGATCTGGATGGCGCCTTCGGCCCTGACCGGAACTCGCGGGGAATCTGCTCGCTCCTCACCGGCGAGAGCCTCGAAGGCAAGCTGACTCATCTCCACGGTCACCGAACGCTTGCGCGCGGGACGCCCTTGATTTGCGCCACCGCCCCCCTCAGCCTTCAATCCCTCTGCCTTCGTCTTCATTGGATCCCCTACTTAAGTCGCTCTCTCGGATGGACCCTTCGACTGCTCTCCCGGATCGACCACTCCTACCCCGCCTAGGAACCAGAATAGCTATCCGGCCTGAACTTACCCACTTTTGGGACGTACTGCCTGGCGTTGGTACGAATTCGGTCCCTACTCGAGCAGCCCAGCTTCGCGCGCCGACACGGCCGTCTGGGTCAGCGTCTCGGCGGCGTCGAAGCGGGGCTCCCAGCCGAGGCGGCGGTGCGCCTTGCCGGCGTCCATCAGGACCGGCGTCCGCATCGCCGTCGCCCACTCGAGCTGGGGGGAGACGAACCGCAGCCGCCTGGCCAGGCCCGCGCCGAGGTCCGCCACGGGGCCCGGAACCCTGATCGAGCGCCAGCCGATCGCGCGGGCTATGTCGCCGATACCGATTCGTCCCTCGCCGGCGAGGTTGTAGGCGCCCGGCGGTCCCGAGCCGGCGATCGCGGCGGCGAGGGCACGGGCCACGTCGTCGTGGTGGACCAGCTGAATCGGGATGCCGGGATCGGGGAGCACCGGCTTCACCAGCGGCAGCCGCGCCAGCCGCCGCCGCACACCTGGCAGCGGATCGCCGAGACGGGCGCTCGCGACCGTCTGCTCGATCAGCATCGTCGCCCGCGGCCCGGCGACGATGCAGGGCCGAAAGACGTAGGCATCAACCTCGCTGCCGCTCAGCAGGACATCGAGAGTCGCCTCCAGCTCCGCCTTCTGGGCCGAGTAGTAGAAGCTCTCGCTGCCGCGGGGCGGGACGTCCTCGCTCAACGGTTGCGGATTCTCTGGGTGGAAGCCGTAGGCGGCGACCGAGGAGGCATAGACGAGACGTTTGACCCCGGCCTCGATCGCCGCTTCGAAGACGTTGCGAGAGCCCTCGAGGTTGATGCGGCGGGTCTCCTCGCGGTCGCCGAAGATCGCGAAGGCGAGATGGACGGCGACGTCGGCACCGTCGAAGAGCGCCGCCAGCGAACCGCGATCGAGGATGTCGCCGCGCCGGTAGGAGGCCTTCTCCCAGCCCTCCGCGGCCGGGTCGAAGGGCCGCCGCGCCATCCCCCGCACGGCCGCGACCGCCGGGTCATCCTCAAGCTCCGCCATCAACGGCAGCCCGATCTCCCCCGTGGGCCCGGTTACGGCGACGGTCAGAGCCAATGGTCCTCCCCGTCCGTCGTGCCGTCGATCAGACGGTCGGGGTTATCCGGTAGGCGTCAAAAACGCTCTCGACGTTGCGGAGGCGGGAAATGCACTGCTTGAGCTGCTCGGTGTCCCCCACCTCGACGACGAACCTGTTCTTGACCATCGGGTGGTTGGTCATGCAGGAGGCGCCGACGATGTTGATCCCGGCCTCCGAGAAGGTCCGCGAGAGATCCTCGAGCAGGCGGGTGCGATCGTAGGCGTCGATCTGCAGCTCGACCCGGTAGGAGGCCTCGTTTTCGCCTTCCCAGCCGACCTCGACGAACCTTTCCGGGGACTTTTTCAGCGCCTTGACGTTCTTGCAGTCGGCGCGGTGAATGGTGATCCCCCGCCCCAGCGAGACGTAACCGGCGATCTCGTCCCCCGGAACCGGCCGGCAGCACTTGGCCAGCCGCACCGCGACGTTCTCGACGCCCTTGACCGAGATCCCGTAGTTGGAGGCCTCCTTGGTGCGGCGGGCATGGTCGTCGCGGCCGCGGACCGGCGTCGCCGGGTGCTCCTCGACCGCCTCACCGGCTTTGAGGCGCTGCATCAGCTTGTTGGCGGCGGTCTTGGTCGAGACCTTGCCCTGGCCGAGGGCGATGTAGAAGTCGGTCGCTTTGCGGTACCCCATCTCGCGGAAGACGTCCGCCAGCAGGGCCGAGCCGGCGATCTTCTGCATCGGGATGCCGCGCGTGCGCAGCGCTTCGTCGAGCCCCTCGCGCCCCTTGCGCTCGGCGTCCTCGCGGCCTTCCTCTTTGAAGAAGGCGCGGATCTTGTTGCGGGCGCGGCTGGTCCGCACCAGTTTCAGCCAGTCGCGCGAGGGGCCGCGGTTCTGCTTCGTGGTCAGCACCTCGACGATGTCGCCCGACTTCAGCTGGTAATGCAGCGGCACGATGTTGCCGTTGACCTTGGCGCCGACGGTGCGGTGGCCGACGTCGGTGTGGATCGCGTAGGCGAAGTCGAGCGGGGTCGAGCCGGCCGAGAGGTTCTTCACTTCCCCCTTCGGGGTGAAGACGAAGACCTCGTCCTCGAAGAGGTCGACCTTGAGCGACTCGAGGAACTCGGCCGGGTCCTGTTCGCCCTCGGCCTCGACCAGCTGCCGCAGCCAGGTCATCTTCTCGCGCCTGGGGTCGTTGCCGCTGCCCTCTTTGTAGGCGACGTGGGCGGCGATCCCGTACTCGGCCAGCTTGTGCATCTCCTCGGTCCGGATCTGGATCTCCAGCGGTTTCCCCTCGGGCCCGATCACGGTCGTGTGCAGGGCCTGGTACATGTTGGCCTTGGGCATCGCGACGAAGTCCTTGAAGCGACCTGGCAGCGGCTTCCAGAGCGAGTGGATGACGCCGATCGCGCCGTAGCAGTCCTTGACCGAGTCGACGATCACCCGCATCGCCGTGAGGTCGAAGATCTCGTTGAACTCGCGGCCCTTCTTCGCCATCTTCGTGTAGATCGAGTAGAAGTGCTTGGCCCGGCCGGAGATCTGGGCCTCGATCCCGACCTGCTCCAGCTCCTCGGAGAGGAAGTCGCCGGCGTCGGTCACGTAGCTCTCGCGCTCGTCGCGCTGCTGGGCGACCAGCTGCTTGATTTCGGCGTACTTGCGCGGGTGCAGGGTCGCGAACGCGAGGTCCTCCAGCTCCCACTTGATCGCGTGGATGCCAAGCCGGTGGGCGAGCGGCGCGTAGATCTCCAGCGTCTCGTGCGACTTCGCCATCTGCTTCTGCTTCGGCAGGGCGCCGAGCGTGCGCATGTTGTGGAGGCGGTCGGCCAGCTTGATCAGGATCACCCTGACGTCGGTGGCCATCGCCACCATCATCTTGCGGTAGTTCTCGGCCTGGCGCTCGTCGCGACTCTCGAACGACATCCCGGTCAGCTTGGTGACGCCGTCGACCAGGTGGGCGATCTCGTCGCCGAATTTCTCGCGCACGTCGTCGAGGCTGGCGCTGGTGTCCTCGACCGTGTCGTGCAGCAGCGCCGCGCAAAGGGTCTCGGTGTCCAGCCGCATGCCGGCGCAGACCTGGGCCACCCCGACGGGATGGGTGATGAACTCGTCGCCGGAGTAGCGCAGCTGGTCGGCGTGGCGCTCGCAGGCAAAGTCGAAGGCGCGCTCGAGCGCGGCACGGTCGATCGTCGCCACCGCCAGGGCGGTGCCGCCGGCGCCGTTGCCGTTTTCGCCCGGCGCCGAGTCGAACTCCTCGACCACGGCGAAGAGGTCGGCGAGGAGCTCTGAGTGCTCTACGGCTGCTTGGGTCTTTCGAGGTATGGCACTGCCTCCGAGTGGTCTGCTCTGTAGGCCCGGAACGCGGCTGAGCGCTCCAGATCCGTCCCCTCTGAGGATACGACCCCGACGCTGCCCGCGCCGCCGCTGGGCTCGCCCGCAACCAAACCCAGCTCGGCCAGGACCCGCAGGCAGCGCGCCGCGGTCTCCGGACCGAGCGGGTGGGCGCCGCTGCCGGCAAGCGCCTGGCGCAGCTCGGTGCCGCTGCACTCGCCGGCTTCGCGCAGGCCTCGGAAGGCACCACCGACCACCGCTCGCGAGGCCAGCTGCTCGTCCGAGGCCGAGACCGCGAAGGGATGCTCGGCCGCGGTCCAGAGCCGGTGCAGGAAGCCCGCCTCGGCCCCATCCCCGGCCATACAGCGATCCTCGTCGGCGCTGCTGCGCGGAGGGTCGACCATGACCACGTGCTCGAAGGGCGGCGCCAGCTCCGGCTCCCGCTCCAGTGCCGCGTAGTCGGTCAGGGCGAGGCCGCCATCGGCGCGGCTGGCGAGGCCGGCGATTCCCTCGGCGCCGCAGCGGTGACAGGCGATGCGGGCGGCGCCGCCGTTGAAGCGAGCCAGACCGGTGGCCCCACTCGCCAGCGGCGCCCGTCGCGAGGCGTCGGCGCAGACGGCGAGGACCCCGGCGCCGCTGGAGACCAGCTCGGCGAGCGCCACGGTGATGGCGCCACCGCCGTCGACGATGGCCCTGGCGCCGGCCCTGGGGCGCTTTTTCAGCCCAGGGGGTGACAAACGCGCCTCGCCCGCCTCCGCGGAGGGTGAGAGCTCGCGCCCGAGCTCGGCTTCGAAGCGCCGCCACCACTCTTCGTCCGCGCACTCGCAGGCATGCGGCGAAAGCGGCTCGCCGGGGGCATCCTCCAGCGGATAGAGCTCGTTGAGGACGACGCGGGGCTCGACCGAGCCATTCCAGTGGTTGACCTCGAGCCGCACCGCGGCGTCGACCGCGTCGTCGTCCTCGACGCCGAGGCTGGAGCGGCCGAAGGCGACGCCGAGGGCGCGGTGAGAGCCGCTGTGGAGGCTGAAGCGGGAGTGCTTGCCCTCCCCCATCGTGCGCACGTCGCTGACCCGGGCCGAGGGGATCATCAACCGCACCCCGGGGTTGCCCATCCCGAAGGGCGCCAGCTGGCCCAGCTCCTCCGCCAGCTCGAGGCCGAGCCCGACGCCGCCGACCATCGCGTCGATGCGCTGGGTGCGGCGCAGCTCGTCGGGGCCAAGGACCGCGGTCGCGTGAGTCGCGAAGGCCTCGCGGAACGCCTCGAGGTTCTCCGCCCGTAGGGCCAGGCCGGCGGCGGCGCGATGTCCGCCGAAGCTCTCCAGATGATCGGAGCAGGCCTGCAGCGCCGCCAGCAGATCGAATCCCGGGATACTGCGACCGCTGCCACGGCCCCCGCCCTCGCCATCGAGCGAGATCACCACCACCGGTCGGTGATGGCGCTCGACCAGCCGCGAAGCGACTATGCCGACGACGCCGGGGTGCCAGTCCTCACCGGCGAGGACCAACCCGGGTGCTTCGCGCAGGGCCTCCGGCAGCTGCCGCCGCACCGCCTCCGCCGCGGTGTCCACCTCTCGCTCACGCGCCCGCCGCTCCGAGTTGGCCCGCCCCAGCTCCGCGGCGATCTCCTCCGCCCTTGCCTCGTCCTCCGTGAGCAGCAGCTCAACCCCGGCGTCGGCCCGGTAGAGGCGCCCCGCGGCATTGATCCGCGGCGCCAACCGGAAGGCCAAATCGCCCTCGTCCAAGCGCGTCGGCTCGCATTTCGACGCCGCCATCAGTGCCCGCAGCCCAGGCCGCTTCGTCCGCCGCATCTCCACCAGGCCCCGCTTGACGAGCGACCGATTCTCACCGACCAGCGGCACCACGTCGGCGACCGTCGCCAGCGCAACCAGGTCGAGATCCTGCCCGTCGTCGTCCTCCCGCAACGCACAAGCCAACTTCCAGGCAACCGCGGTCCCACACAGGGAGGCAAACGGGTAGTCGCTGATTTCCGGATGCAGGATCGGGCAGTCGGGCAGCTCGTCGCCGGCCTGGTGGTGATCGGTGACGATCGTCTCGATCCCCAGCTCGCGCGCCAGCCCCACCTCCTCGACCGCCGTCACCCCGCAGTCGACGGTGACCATCAGCTTCGTGCCCCGCTTCGCCAGCTTCTCGATGTTCGGCCCGCTGAGGCCATAGCCATCCTCGATCCGGTCCGGAATCAACCAGTCGCACTCGGCCCCAAGCGCGCGCAGGGTCGAGACCATGATCGTCGTCGCGCAGACGCCGTCGACGTCGAAATCTCCGTGAACGGTGATCCGCTGGCCGGCGCCGATCGCGGTCCTGACCTGGGTGACGATCGCCCCCATCGAGTCGAAGGCCGCGGGTGGATGCGACTCGTCGGCGGCGAGGAAGGTTCGGGCCAGCTCCGGGGTGCGGTAGCCACGACGGACGAGCGTCACCGCCACCGGCTCGCTGAGGCCGAGGCCGTCGGCGACCGCGCGCACATCGGCGTACTCATAGGGCTCGGCGGCGAACGCCTTCAGGGTTTCCGGCACGCGACCAGGCTAGGAAGCCCGGCGGCGTCAAAATCGCCGCAAAGGTGCCGAAAATGGGGATGAAAGAGAGCTAGTGGTGCTGCGCTTCGCCGCGGATGCCGATCACGTAGACGACAGCGAGGCCGATCGCCGTGCCGGGGACGGCGAGCAGGGCCGTGCCGAGGTCGGTGTCGCCGAGGCTGCGGCCGATGATCTGCTGCACGATGAGGCCGAAGAGCACCGAGCCGACGACGGCGCCGAGGAAGGCGCCGACGATGCCCTGCCAGAAACGGTCCGGGATGAAGACCGCGAAGTGCCAGAGGGCGATTCCCATCGTGAACCAGACGAGCAGTGCCATCAGATCAACGCTTCCTTCCGTGCTTGCGACGTGCCTGGCGACGCGCCTTGCGCTCGGCGTTGCGCTGGCGGCGCTCGGCCGAGGAGGCGTCGGCCTCGCCGTTGCCGGTGGGATCGGCGCCGTTGCCGTCCCCGGTCCGCTCGACGGTGGCCACCGCACCCGCCTGCGGCTGCGCCTCGGGCCGATCGGCGGCCGCGGCGATCTCGGCTTCGCCCTCGTCGTCGCCGCCGAGGTCGGCCATCGCGATGTCCTCGGCGAAGGCCGGCACGGCACCCTCGGCCTCGGCGATCCGCAGGCGCCGTCGCACGAAGCCCGGCTCGCGTTCCTTCCAGGCGGTCAAGACCGGCGCGGCGATGAAGATCGACGAGTAGGTACCGGAGGCGATCCCCACCAGCATCGCGAAGGCGAAGTCCTGCAGGGTCGCGCCACCGAAGATCAGCAGCGAGGCCACCCCGAGCAAGGTCGTGAAGCTGGTTGCCAGCGAGCGGGTCAGCACCTCGCTCATCGAGCGGTTGACGATCTGGGAGAACGCCGCCCGCGGCATCCGCGGCACGTTCTCGCGTATGCGGTCGAAGACGATGATCGTGTCGTAGATCGAGTAACCCAGGATGGTCAGGAAGGCGGCGACGGTGCCGCTGCTCACCTCTTTCCCCGTCAACGAGTAGATGCCGGCCGTGATCAGGATGTCGTGGAGGATCGCGATCAGCACCGGCACCGCGAACTTGGGGTCGAAGCGCAGCGCCACGTAGCCGCAAATCACCAGCAGCGAGAAGATCAGCGCTTTCAGGGCGCTGTCGGCAACCTGCTGGCCAAAGGTCGGGCCGACGCTGGTGCTGTCGAACCCGTCCTGGGCAACCCCGTACTCGTCGCTCAGTGCCTGCTCGGCGTCTTTGACCGTATCCGGCTGTAGCTGGCGAGCCTGGATCTGGAAGACGTTCTCCCCCAGGACCGGATCGGAGACCTGCTGGATCTCCTCGCCGTTGATTCCCGCCGAGTCGAGGGTGTCGCGGACGCCTTCCTCGTCGGTTGGCTCTACCAGCGCCACCTTGATGCGAGTGCCGGACTCGAAGTCGATCCCGAAGTTGAGCTGCTTGGTCGCCAGCGCCAGGCCACCGATCAAGAGGATCACGCCGGAGATCGAGAAGAACCAGCGACTGGCGCCCATGAAGTCGAAATGCCAGCGCATCCCTTCGCCGCCAGCGCCGAGGGCGGTCGGCGAGCGCAGCAGCCGCGAGCGGCTCATGCTGCCGAGCAGCGCCTGGGTGAAGACGACCGCGGTAAGCAGCGAGACGATCGTGCCGACCCCGAGGGTGAAGGCGAAGCCTTTGACGCCCGAGGTCGCCAGCACGAAGAGGATGAAGGCGGTCAGCAGGGTGATGACGTTGGCGTCGATGATCGTGCTGATCCCGCGTTTGTAGCCAGCGCTGATCGCGCTCGACATCGAGCGGCCCGCCCGCGCCTCCTCCTTTATTCGCTCGAAGATGACGATGTTGGAGTCGGCCGCGACCCCGACCGTCAGGACCAGCCCGGCGATGCCGGGCAGGGTCATGGTGATCGGGATCAGGTTGATCAGGGCGAAGAAGATCACCCCGTAGGCGCCGAGGGCGATCGACGCGATCACCCCGAGGAAGCGGTAGTAGAAGACCAGGAAGATGATCGCCAGCAGCAGGCCGATGACCCCGGCCTTGATGCCAGCGTCCAGCGCCTCCGACCCCAGGGTCGCGGAGACCTGGGTCTGGCTGATCAGCTTGAGGTTGATCGGCAGGGCGCCGATCTGCAGGATCGTCGCCAGGTCCTGGGCCTCGGTCGGACTAGTGAAGCCGCCGGAGATCTGGGCGCCCTGGCGGCCGTCGATCCCGTCCGGGTTCTGGGAGAAGTCGATGATCGGCCGGGTTTTGACTTCGTTGTCGAGCACGACGGCGAAGTGGCCCGACAGTGCCGCCGCCTGTTCTCCGGCGACCGGCCCGATCGCCGACGCCTGGCCGCGCTGGGCGATCTGACGGGTGACTTCCTGGAACGCGTCGCGGCCCTCGTCGGTGAAGCCGAAGCTGACGTTCGGTTCGTTGAATTCGCTGAATTCCTGCTTCGGGTCGGTGATGTCGGTACCGGACAGGGCCGGGTCGTCTTTGAGCGCGTACCAGCCGGGCTTGGCGGTTTTGTCGACCTTCCCGGTTTCATCGGAGGGATACTCGGAGACGACGATCGTCCCCGCCGGGACTTCGACGACGATCCCCTTGCGCGAGCGTTTTTCGCCGGTCGGGCTGACGTAGAGGTCTTCCTTGGCCAGCTCCGGGCCGGCGATCAGGTCGTGCGGCTTGGCCTTCTGGAAGAGGTAGTAACGCGGTTTGGAGACCGAGCAGTTCTCGCAGTTCTCGACCGGCGCCTGTTCGGAGGCGAGTTTCGCGGCACCGTAGGCATCCGGGAAGGCACCGGAGAGGATCAGCTGCTGATTCACCGCGCTTTTGGGATCGCGCCCTGCCTCTTTCCAGCGTTCTTCGGACTGTTTGAGCGGACCGGGCGGCGGCTGCAGGCCGGGACGGCCGCCGATCGCGCGCTCGGGTCCGATCAGGTTCGGCTCCCAGTCGTAGAAGAAGAGCTGGGCGGTGGTCCCGACCTGGTCGATCGCCCGCTGGGCGTTGTCGACGTCGGGCAGGCTGACCGTGATCTGGTCCGTGCCCAGGCGCGCTACTTCCGGCTCGGAGACGCCGAACTCGTCGATCCGTTCGCGGATGATCTCGATCGCGCGTTCGATGTCCTCGCCGGTGACCTCCTTGACCTGTCCGGTCGGCTGCCCCTGGTAGACCAGCTCGACGCCGCCTTTGAGGTCGAGGCCGAGCTTGGTCGAGGTGTTGGCGACGACCAGCGCCGAGACGGCGACCAGGCCGGCGACGAAGAGGAGGACGAAGAGATAGCGGCGCCGGGTGCCCATGGCCTAGCCCTCCGGGGTGAGCACGAGCAACAGCCCGCCGTCGTCGTCGTAGGCGGGGAATACGTCGGCGACGGCCTGTGCCGGCAGGTCGCCCTCGGCGTTGACCTTGACCCGTTTGCCGAGCGAGCGGACGCCCCACTCCAGTGAGGTCTCGATCGGGTCGGTGACGCCGTCGCCGTTGCTGTCGGAGCTCTCGTCGCCGTCGCCCTTGTCGATCCAGTCGAGCCCGAGCACCTCGCGGACCGGGCGGCCGATCACGTCCTCGTCGGTCAAACCGGTCAGCTCGAAGCTGCCTTTGCCGGCGTCGATCACGCGTTCCTGCTTGTCACAGACGAAGAAGGCTGCATTCGGAGCCGGATAATAATCGTCGAGTAATTCGAATACGAATCCGAAGCCGCATTTGGAGCAGCCCTTCGGGCGCGAGCTGAACCCAGCGGTCCGCTCGCCGCTTACCTCCCGGTGCCCGCAATTCGGACAGATGAAAAACGGCATATTCGACAGGCTACAAGCGCGCGGCTAGAAGAGGCTCGCGGCGCCCTCCGGCGCTGGCAGCCCGAGGTGATCGTAGGCCCGCTGGGTGAGCACCCGCCCGCGCGGCGTCCGCTTCAGCAAGCCCTGCTGAAGCAGATACGGCTCGAGCACGTCCTCGATCGTGTCCTGCTCCTCGCCGATCGCGACCGCCAGGGTCGAGAGCCCGACCGGGCCGCCGCCGAACTTGGTCGCGATCGTGTCGAGCAGGGCGCGGTCGCTGCGGTCGAGCCCGCCGGCGTCGACCTCGAGCATTTCCAGCGCCCCGATCGCGACCCCGGCCCCGATCTCACCGGTTCCCTTGACCTGGGCGAAGTCGCGGACCCGCTTCAGCAGCCGGTTGGCGACGCGCGGCGTGCCGCGCGAGCGCGAGGCGATCGTGTGCGCGCCTTCGGCGTCGATCTCGACCCCGAGGATGCCGGCCGAGCGCTCGATGATCAGCGCCAGGTGATCCGGGTTGTAGTGCTCGAGGCGATGGGAGACGCCGAAGCGGTCGCGCAGCGGCGTCGTCAGCAGGCCGGCGCGGGTAGTGGCGCCGACCAGGGTGAAGGGCGGCAGCGGCAGGGTCACCGTGCGGGCGCCGGCACCCTGGCCGAGCACGACCGGCAGCTCACCGTCCTCCATCGCCGGGTAGAGCGTCTCCTCGACGGCGCGGCCGAGGCGATGGATCTCGTCGATGAAGAAGACGCTGCCCGGCTCCAGCGAGGTGAGGAAGGAGGCGACGTCGGCCTTGCGCTCCAGCGCCGGGCCCGCCGTCTGCACCATCGGCACCCCCATCTCGGCGGCGACGATGTGGGCCAGCGAGGTCTTGCCGAGCCCGGGAGGGCCGGCCAGGAGCACGTGGTCGAGCGGCTCGCCGCGGCCGCGCGCGGCCTCGATGAAGATCGCCAGCTGCTCGGTCACCTGCGCCTGGTTGACGAAGTCGTCCAGGGTCGGAGGTCGCAGCGAGCGGTCGAGGTCCTCGTCGGGAACGTCGGCACGGGCGTCGTGCACCCGGACCTCGGCGTCCACGGGAACCGGCTCGGCGTCGATCCCCGGCGTGCGGATGCGGTTGACGCCGATGTCGGGCGAGTCACTCATGCGCTGCTCCTGGTCGCCGCCGCCTTGCGCAGCGCCGCCGCCACCAGCTCCTGCGGATCGTCGCCCTCGATCCCGTCAAGCAGCTGCTCGGCCTCCAGCGGCACGTAGCCGAGGTTGACCAGGCCGTCGCGGGCGAGCGAGCGCGGATCGCCGTCGTCGGCCGCGGCGACCGTCACCTCTTCCTCGAGCGCTCCCGCGACTTTCTCCCGCAGCTCGACGATTATCCGCTCCGCGGTTCGCTTGCCGATCCCGGGCACCGCTTGAAAGCGCTTGGCGTCGGCGGCGGCGATCGCCCGCAGCAGGATCCGGGGGCTGCCGCCCGAGAGCGTCGCGATCGCGACTTTGGGGCCGACCCCGCTGACCGAGATCAGCAGGCGAAAGAGGTCGCGCTCCTCCTCGGAGGAGAAGCCGTAGAGCGCCAGCGAGTCCTCGCGGGCGATCAGCTCTGCGTGCAGGAAGGCGTCGCTGCCGCTGGCCGGCACCGCTTTCAGCGTCTCCGCCGAGACCGTCAGCCGGTAACCGACGCCGCCGGCGTCGATGACGACGTGGTCGGCGCGCCGCACCATCACCTCTCCCCGCACCGCGGCGATCATCCGGCCAACCTCGCCGCCACGGGGGCGGGCGCTCCGGCAGCCGCGACTGCCTGCTGGTGCCCGGCGCTGCCACCGTGGCAAATCGCCACCGCGAGGGCATCGGCGGCGTGATCGGGCGTCGGTGGCTCGGGCAAGCCGAGCAGGGTCGCGACCATCCTCTGCACCTGGTCCTTGGCGGCGCCGCCGGAGCCGCAGACCGCCTTCTTGATCGCCTGCGGCGTATAGGAGAAGCAGTTGACGTCGCGCTGAGCGGCGGCCAGCATCGCCACGCCGCAAGCCTGGCCGACGGCGCTGGCCGACTGCACGTTCTTGCCGAAGTAAACGGCCTCGATCGCCATCGCCCGCGGCTCGTGCCAGGCGATCAGCTCCCCCAGGGCCCGGTGAATCCGCTCCAACCGCCGCTCCATCGGCTCCTCCGGCGTCGTCTCGACCACGCCGCCGTCGAGAGCGACCATGTGGTTGCCCTCGACACGCACGATTCCAAAGCCAAGATTGGCGGCGCCGGGGTCGATTCCCATAACTACTTGCATGGGAAGGGATTCTCGGAAGCGGGTCGGATGCCTTCCTCGGGAGGGCTGGCTGGCGAGGAGGGGTCTGGTTGCCCTCCATTCGAATTTGTCGCTCCGCGCCCTATGGGCGCGTCGCTCCGGGTGTTGGAGCGCGACCTAAAGTGCCCTGACTCCAAGTTCTCCCGACACTTCCCGGGAGATCGATAGCCCTTCAAGCGAGACAGCCCCCGACCCAGCTGGGT
>JBAQZI010000173.1:0-25653 GCA_049790835.1 Solirubrobacterales bacterium | reverse complement strand
GCCGCGGTACTAGGCGGGGACGGGCTCCTTGGGGGCCATTGCCTTCGCCGCTACTTCGGCGCCGAAGCCGAGGCGCTCGGCGTAGTCGCGGGCCTGCATGCGGGAGATGACCATGCGCTGGATCTCGGCCGTGCCCTCGAACAGCTGGTAGATCTTGGCGTCGCGGAAGAACTTCTCCAGCGGGTAGTCGGTGTTCCAGGCGTCGGGGCCGACCAGGTCCATCAGCGTCGTCGTCGCCCACATCGTCACGTCGCCGGCCTTGAGCTTCGACATCGAGCCCTGACCGCCGCGCATCGGCATGCCGTTGCGACCCATCCAGGCGGCGCGCTGAACCAGGAGTCGGGCCGCTTCGAGCTCGGTCGCGACGTCGGCCAGCGTCTGCTGCACCCGCTGCGTCTGCAGCAGCGGCGTGCCGGCTTCGGACTGGCCGTCGAGGTATTCGAGGGTCCACTCATAGGCGGCCTGGCCGATGCCGAGCGCCGAGGCGCCGACCAGCGGCCGGGTCACCTCGAAGGTCGCCAGGGCGTCGGCGCCACTCGATTTCTTGCCTTCGCGACCGCGCTGCAGCTTCTTCTCCAGCTTCTCCTCGCCGCCGAGCAGGTTCTCGATCGGGATCCGGCAGTCCTCGAGCACGATCTCGGCCGTGTGCGAGGCGCGGATCCCGAGCTTGGTCTCCTTCTTGCCCTGGGAGAGTCCGGGGGCGTCCTTGCCGATCACGAAGGAGGCCTGGCCGCGGGTGCCCAGCGCCGGGTCGACGGTGGCGACGACGACGTGGACGTCGGCGATGCCGCCGTTGGTGATGAAGACCTTGGTCCCGTTGAGGACCCACTCATCGCCGTCGCGCTTGGCGGTGGTCTTGAGGCTCTTGACGTCGGAACCGGCCTGCGGCTCGGTCACCGCGTAGGCGCCGAGCTTGATCTCCTCGTCATTGCCGAAGCACTCCGGCACCCAGCGCATGATCTGCTCCGGAGTGCCCGAGGAAGCGATGCCGGCGGCGGCGAGCCCGGAGCCCGAGATCGCCAGCGCGGTGCCGGCGCAGCCCCAGTGGAGCTCTTCGGCCGAGATCACCTGCATCTGGCCCTCGGGGTCCTCGGCGGAGCGCTGAATCCCCTCGAGGCCGCCGAAGCCCTGCTTGCGGGCCTCTTTGATGACCTCCCAGGGAATGCTCTCCTCGCGGTCGTGCTTGGCGGCCGCCGGGCGGATCACCTCGCGGGCGAAAGTCCGGCATTTCTCCTTGTACTCCAGCTGCTCGTCGTTCAGTGCGAAATCCATTGGTTCCTTCCTCGGTGGACCGATTGACTGG
Source organism: Solirubrobacterales bacterium (assembly GCA_049790835.1). GTDB lineage: Bacteria > Actinomycetota > Thermoleophilia > Solirubrobacterales > 70-9 > VAYN01. The sequence continues at coordinate 24,350 of JBAQZI010000173.1, read as the reverse complement.
TCAGTCAGCCAGTCCTCCCGAACTTTATCTGGTCGGGCAGCCAGGACTCCCAGTAGCGTTCCCGCCGTGAGCGCCGACCGCCCAATCAACGCCGACGTGCCCGCGTCGGACCCCCCGGCTCCCAAGTCTCCGAAGTCGGAGAAGCCGGCAGCGAGGGCCAAGCCCCAGCCGGTCGAGAAGCCAGCGTCCGCCGAGCCCACGGCCGTTTCCAAGGCTCCATCGCCCGGCGCCCCCAAGGCAGCGCCGCCCTCGCAGCCCAAGCGTCGCCGCCGCAAGCCGATCCCCGGGGCGCTGAAAGGAATCGCCGCCCTGGTCGTGATTGCGGTCGTCTTCATCGTCGCCGCCATAGTCGGCGGCAGCGGCGGCGCCAAGAACGATCCGGAGTCGGCTGGTCCAACCCCGGCGCCGGCACCCGCGGCCGCCGGCGCGGCGGCGGAGCCGGAGGCGAGCGAGAGCGCCGAAGCGCTCGGCTATCCCGCCTTCGCGACCGGCAACACGACCAGGGTCGGCGGCTCGGACCCCGCCGCCAACGCCGCCGCGGTCGCGCTGGCCGTCTTTCCCTCCACCGACCCCGCGCAGCGGCCGGCGGCCGTGACCCTAGTCGGCGAAGACGACTGGCCGGGCGCGATCGCCGCCGCGGTCCTGATGTCGGCGCCGGTCCGCGCCCCGCTCCTGATCTCCAGCGCCGACGGTCTCCCGGAGCCGACCGAGGAAGCGCTCGCCGCGCTCGACCCCCAGGGCGACAAAGCGACCGCCGGCGCCACTGCCTTCGCGATCGGCAGGGTGGCGACGCCGGACAGCGGCAAAGTGACGACTGTCAAGGCCGGCAATGCCGCGGCGACGGCGGCCGCGGTCGCCGCGCTACGCGATCGCCTCTTCGGCTCTGCCCCCGCCCACATCCTCATCGCTCCCTCCGATCGACCCGAGCTGGCGATGCCGGCCGCCGCCTGGGCGGCCCGCTCGGGCGACCCCGTCCTCTTCGCCGCCGGCGACGTTCTGCCGGAAGCCACGCTGGCCGCGCTCGAGAGGCATGAGAGAGTCCCGGTCTACGTGCTCGGTCCCTCCTCGGCGATCTCCTCGAAAGCGCTGCGGGAGATCGCCAAAGTCTCGGCAAGCGTGCGCCGCGTCTCCGGCGAGGACGCCGTCGCCAACGCGATTGCCTTCGCCCGCTACGCCGACGGCAACTTCGGCTGGAACGTCAACGACCCCGGCCACGGCTTCGTCCTCTCCCGCGACAACTCGCCGCTCGACGCCGCCGCCGCGGCGCCGCTCTCGGCCTCAGGCACCTGGGGGCCACTGCTGCTCACCGACAGCGCCACTACCCTGCCGGCGGCGTTGCGTGAATACTTCCTTGACGTGAAGCCCGGCTACACCACCAACCCGACCCGCGCCTTCTACAACCATGTATGGGTGATCGGCGACCAGGAGGCGATCGACGTGAACCAGCAGGCAGAGGTCAACGAATTGGCGGAGCTGGCCAGGATCGGCGGCGGCGAATGAGCGAGTCCGAGAACCCCGAGCTGCTCGACCAGGCGCGCGAGGTCACGGTCGAGGACATCCGCGCCCTCGCCGGCCCCTCCACCCCCCACTTCGCCTTGCAGATCCGCAACCGGATCCGGCGCCTCGTCGAGCCGCTGCCCAGCGACCATCCGGCCCGGCTCGAAGGCGAGCGCAAGATCGCCCGACTCGAAGAGCTCGCCGCCCACAGCGGCGAGCCGCGCGGCACGCTGGGCATAAGCCATTGAAGTACCTGGCCCCCGGTGTCTGGCGCCTGAAGGAGCTGCCGGCGCCGAGCATCAACGTCTACCTGGCCGAGGACGTCCTCGTCGACGCCGGCCGGCGCTGGGACCGGCGCCGCATCTTCGCCGAGCTGGAGGGACGCGAGATCTCGATGCTGGCCCTGACCCATGCCCACCCCGACCACCAGGGCGTCGCCAAGGACGTCTGCGAAGCGCGCGGCGTGCCGCTCGCCTGCCACGCCGACGACGTCGAGGCGATGGAAGGCAAGCGCCCGATGCAGGAGGCGGCGGCGAGCAATCCGGTCAACCGGGTGATCCGGGCGATCTGGCAAGGCCCGCCGTACAAGGTCGACCGCGTCCTCCACGAGGGCGACGAGGTCGCCGGCTTCCGCGTCGTCCACGCTCCCGGACACGCCCGCGGCGAGGTCATCTTCTTCCGCGAGCACGACCGGGTGGCGATCTGCGGCGACGTGATCCGCAACATGAGCTACGCCACCGGCCTGCCCGGAATCAAGGAGCCGCCGCCGATCTTCACCTATGACATGGCCGAGAACCGCCGCTCGATCCGCAAGCTGGCACAGCTCGACCCTTCGCTGATCCTCCCCGGCCACGGCCCCGCCGTGACCGACATGAGCGCCTTCGAGCGCTTCGTCGCCGCCCTGCCTGCATAGGCACGACCAGCGACAAGCGGGACCGCCCGCGCGGGTAGGGGAATTGGACCGCAGCTCGTAAGGGGTTGGTGGTTTACCTAGTTTCAGCTACTTGGAAGGGAGTCCAGACCATGAGCAAGCTCAGGAACAGGCGTCCGTCGCCGGCGATGGTCGTCGCGCTGATCGCCCTCTTCGTCGCCCTCGCCGGCACCGCCTACGCGGCGCAGACGATCAACGGCGGCGCGATCATGAAGCAGACGATCGGCGGCGGCAAGCTGAAGAAGAAGACGCTGACCGGTTTCCAGATCAACACCAACAAGCTCGGCGTCGTTCCCTCGGCCAGGAGCGCGCTCCGCGCCAGTCACACCTACTGGGCCGTCGTCAACAACCCGCCGAGCCCCGGGAACGCCACGCTCGCCCGCGCCAGCGACGCCGGCATCAGCGCGGCCGAGGGCGGCGGGGCCGTCAACGTGATCTTCCCCGCCAACATCAGCGGCTGCGCCAACGTCGCCGCGCGCAACAACGCCGGCACCACGATCCCGGGTGCTGGCACGGCCCAGACCAACACCTCCCCGGCCAACCCGAACGCGGTCGAAGTCCACACCCATGACGAAAAAGGCGCCAACACGGATGCCGACTTCCACCTGATCGTCGTCTGCCCCTAGCGCGCCGTTTCCGCGGTTCCATATCCACGCATATCGTGGGTTTGGAACCGCGGAATCCTCATCCGTGCAGGCGGGCGACGTCCATGTCGACGCGCTCGCCCCTGAACGGAACGCCCTCGGCGACGAGCCTCTGGCGCTGGCGGGCACCCTTGGCCAGTGAGCCGTCAGCCCGAACCACCCGCCACCAGGGCAGATCAGGCTCGTCGACCTCGAACAGGACCGTGCCGGCGAAGCGGGGCGCGCCCGGCGAGACGTCGCCATACGTGCGGACGAAGCCTGCGGGGATCGCCCGCACTCGGTCGAGCACTTCCTGCAGGCGGGATTCCGGAGCGGCGGTCAGGCGCCCGGGCCGAAGGCGTCGATGATGCGGTTCTGGAACTCGCTCAGCTCCTGCGGCGAGATGAAGTAGGTCGGCGGGGTGAGGAAGAGGCCGTCGGCGCGCTCGGCCGTCGCCTCGACCCGGGCCCGGACCTTGTCGAGCGGGCCGGCGGCGCAGTAGGCCTCGACCATCTCGTCGCTGATCGCGGCTGGCACGGCGGCGAGATCGCCGCGGCGGAAGGCGTCGCCGGCGGCGGCGGCGTTGTCGGCGAAGCCGTGCAGCTCCCAGAGCGGCGCGTAGGTCCTCACGGTCGCGTAGAAGGAGATCGTGCGGCGGGCCATCTCGATCGCCCGCCCCTCGTCGTCGTCGATCGCGCAGCAGACGGTCGGCAGGTAGTCGAAGTCCTTGCGCTCGCGGCCGGAGCGCTTCAGGCCCGTTTCGAATGCGTCGACCACGACCTCGTCGATCCAGCGCAGGCTCTGGATCGGGTGGCCGATCAGGCCGTCGGCGACGTCACCGGCCATCCGCGCCATCCCCGCCTGCACGGCGGCGGTGTAGATCGGGACCGACTCGCGCGGCGCCGGGTGCGGCCGGACCCAGCCCTTGATGTCGATGTCGTAGTACTCGCCCTCGTAGCGAATCGGCGCGCCGGCGCCGGCCTGCTGCATGATCAGCCGCGTCGCCTCGATCGCCTCGCGCAGGTGCGGCGCCGGCTTGCCATAGGCGGCGTTGTGCCAGGTTTCGTTCAAGCGCTTGACCCCCGCCCCCATCCCCAGGCGGAAGCGGCCGCCGGCCATCTCGTCGATGTCGAGCGCGGTGACGGCGTGGATGAAGGGGCTGCGGGTGAAGGCCCAGACGATGCCGGTGGCGACGTCGATCTTCGTCGTCTTCGCCGCCAGGTAAGCGGCCTGCGTGGCGGCGCTGCGGAACAGCTCCGGCGCCCAGACGCACTCGACCCCGGCCGCCTCGGCCCGCAGCGTCTCCGCCTCGAGGTCGGCGACCGAGGTGCCGATCGCGGCGACGGAGATGCGGTCGAGCGCGCCCATTGCCGCTGCGCTCAGATCGCGGCCGGGGTGCTGGCCCGGGCCAGCACCGTGTCGGCGACGCGTTCGCGGTGCCACTTGGAGTCGCCGAAGATCGCCGCGTTGGAGCGGCCGCGCTTGAGGAAGAAGTGGAGGTCGTGCTCCCAGGTGAAGCCGATGCCGCCGTGGACCTGGATCGAGGCGTCGGGGACGCGCCAACCGGCGTCGCCGGCGTAGGCCTTCGCCATCGAGGCGGCCAGCGGCAGCGACTCGGGCTCGGCGTCGGCGGCCCAGGCGGCGCCGTAGACGGCCGAGCGGGCGTTCTCGGTCTCCAGCAGCATCTGCGCGCAGCGGTGGGAGACAGCCTGGTAGGCGCCGATCGGGCGCCCGAACTGCTGGCGGTCCTTGGCGTACTCGACCGCCATCTCCAGCGTCCGCTGAGCGATCCCGGTGGACTCGGCGGCCAGGGCCACGCAGACGCGGTGGAAGACGGGGAAGGTTTCGGGCCCGGCGCCGGGCAGGGTATCGGCCGGGGCGACGCGGACCCCGTCGAAGCGGACCGAGTGGAAGCGGCGGGTGGGGTCGATCCCGGTCTCGGCGGTGACGGTCACGCCGTCGGCCTCGCGCTCGACCAGATGGCGCCTGCCGTCGCTGGTGGCGACGAGGAAGAAATCGGCGCCGGCGGCATCCATGACCAGGGTCTTCTCGCCGGCGAGGACGACCCCATCGCCGTCGGCCTTGGCCTCCATCGTGAACTCGCCCGGGGTCGCCGGAGAGCCGGCGTCCCAGAGCGCCGGCGTGCCGCGCTTCTCGCCCACGGCCAGCGGCCGCAGGTAGCGCTCGCGCTGGGCGTCGGAGCCGCAGAGGCTCAACGCCAGGCCGGCAATCGTGTTGGAGAAGAGCGGCGAGGGGGCGAGCGCATAGCCCATCTCCTCGAACAGCACGGCGAGGTCGACGATGCCAAGCCCCTGGCCGCCCCACTCCTCCGGCAGCGCCAGCCCGGCCCAGCCGAGCTCGGCCATTTCCCGCCAGCCGGCAGCGTCGATGCCATCGTCGCTGGCGGCGATCTCGCGCAGCCGCTCCGATTTGAAGCGCGAGGCGAGGAAGTCGTGGGCGGTCGACTTGATCGCCTGCTGCTCATCGGTGAGATCGAAGTACATAGTCCGGCTCTGCCCCGAGCCCTAGCGGAGCCTCGGCAGGCCGAGCACGCGCTCGGCGATGATGTTCTTGAGGATGTCCGTCGTCCCGCCCTCGATCGAGTTGGCGCGGGAACGCAGGAAGCCGTACTGCCAGGCGCCGTTGTCGATCGCGTTCGCCGAGCCGCGGGCAAGCGGCGCGTAGGCGCCCTCGATCTCGAGCGCCAGCTCGGTCAGGCCCTGGTTGATGTCCGCCCACTGCCACTTGCCGAGCGAGCCCTCCGGCCCGGGGATGCCGGACTGCATCGTCTTGGTCAGGCCGCGGTAGGCGTTGAGCCGCATCGTCTCGGCCTCGATGTGGAGCTGGGCGATGCGCTGGCGGTAGTGGCCGTCGTCCGCCGCCGAGCCGCCGTTTACGCGGACCTCGTTGGCGAGCCTGGCGAGTCGCCCGAGGCTGTTCTGGATCTGCGCGATGGCGCCGAAGGCGAGCCCGGCGCGCTCGTTCATCAGGGTCGTGATCGCGACGCCCCAGCCGTTGCCGACGCCGCCGACGACGTTGGCCTCGGGGATCCGCGCCTCGTCCATGAAGACCTCGTTGAACTCACCCTCGCCGGTGATCTGGACCAGCGGCTTGGCCTGCACGCCATCCTGCTCCATGTCCATCAGGAAGTAGGTGAGGCCCTGGTGCTTGGGCGCGTCGGGGTCGGTGCGGGCGACGAGCATGCACCACTTCGCGTACTGGGCGAACGTGGTCCAGACCTTCTGCCCGGTCACCACCCATTCGTCGCCGTCCTTGACCGCGCGCGTCTTCAGCGAGGCGAGGTCGGAGCCCGACTCGGGCTCGGAGAAGCCCTGGCACCAGATCTCCTCGCCGGTCAGGATCGGCTCCAGGTAGCGCTGCTTCTGCTCGTCGGTGCCGTGGGCGATGACCACCGGCCCGCCCATCGCCAGGCCAAGCACGTTGGCCGGGCTCGGTGCTTCCTGGCGTGCCGCCTCGCCGACGAAGATCGCCTGCTCGATCATCGTCGCGCCGCGGCCGCCGTACTCCTCGGGCCAGGAGATCCCGGCCCAGCCGGCCGCGTGCAGCTTCAGCTGCCACTCGCGCCGAAAGGCCATCACCTCGTCGAGTCCGGCCTCCGGCTCGGGGCCGGGGTGGTTCTCCTCGATCCAGGTGCGCACCTCGTCGCGGAACCGCTCCTCCGATGGCGACAGCGTCAGGTCCATCGCTTGCGAGCATATAGGCCCTGGCCAGCCAGCCAGAAGCGCAGCCAAGGAGAGGGCGCCGTCAGGCGCCCTCTCCCAGCGTCCTGGTGCGATGGCGACCTATTCCTGGCCGCACTCCTTGAAGCCGAACTCGTTGGCGAGTTTGTTCGCCTCGCCCAACGGGTCGCCCTCGCTCTCCAGCAGAGCCCCCGGTTCGTCTTCCAGTTCCTGGGCACCCGCTTCGAGGGCCTCGATGATCGCCGTGACCCTCTCCTCTTCCCCGTCCGGGGCACCGAGCTCGGTGATTTCATCCGCCTGGGTCTGGAGCGCGGGCGCGACCACGGTGGTGATCACTTCTTCCTGCTCCTCCTTGCTCGGATTGCTCGTGTCGATGTCGTTGTCCGCGGCGAATTCATCGGCTTCCTCTTCGATCTGCTTGCTGCCCTTGGCGCAGATCGCGTCGCCCTGCTCGATGAACTCCGCCTTGGTCAGGACGACGGTCTCGGTGCTGTCGTCGCTGCCGCCGCATCCGGCGACGACGGCCGCGATCGCCATGACGCCGGCGAGCAGCAGAATGAGTCGCTTGCTCAACTGGTCTCCTCTAAGTGGTGGACTTGTAGGGGTGCAACCTACGAGTTCGCCAGGCGGGACTCAGACCCTCTGGATCAGCGTCCCCGTCCCGAGCCCGCCACCGCAGCACATCGTCACCAGGCCCATCTCCTTGTCGGTGCGCTCCATCTCGTGCAGCAGGGTGGTGATCAGGCGGGCGCCGGTGGAGCCGAGCGGGTGGCCGAGGGCGATCGCGCCGCCGTTGACGTTGACCCGGTCCATGTCGGGGTCGAGCTCGCGGCGCCAGGCGCCGACGACGGAGGCGAAGGCCTCGTTGATCTCGACCAGGTCGACGTCGTCGATCGCCATCCCGTTGCGCTCCAGCAGCTTGTGGGTGGCGGGAATCGGCCCGGTCAGCATGATCACCGGGTCGACGCCGACCGTGGTCTGGTCGAAGATCCGCGCCCGCGGGGTCAGCCCGAGGGCATCGGCCTTCTCGCGCGCCATCAGCAGCACTGCGGCGGCGCCGTCGGACACCTGCGAGGAGTTGCCGGCGGTGATCTTGCCGTCCTCCTTGAAGGCGGGCTTGAGGTTGGCCAGGCCCTCGAGCGTGGTCTCGCGCAGGCCCTGATCGGCGGCGTAGGTGTCGCCGTTGACCTGCATCGGCACGATCTCGCGCTCGAAGCGCCCCTCCTCGGTCGCCTTGGCGGCGAGCTGCTGGGAGCGCAGGCCGAGCTCGTCGAGCTCGGAGCGAGGGATCTCCCACTGGTCGGCGATCATCTCGGCGGAGAGGCCCTGGGGGATCAGGTTGTAGCGATCCATCAGCTCGGGCGAGAAGGGCGAGCCGTGCTCTTTCATCACCTCGTAGCCATCGGCGAAGGAGATGTGGCCCATGTGCTCGACGCCGCCACCGACGACGACGTCGTGGACGCCGCTGGCGATCAGCGCCGCGGCGAAGTTGACCGCCTGCTGGGCGGAGCCGCACTGGCGGTCGATCGTGGTCGCGGGGGTCTCGATCGGCAGCCCGGCCTCGAGCCAGGCGTTGCGGCCGATATTGACTCCCTGCTCGCCGAACTGCTGGGCACAACCGGCGATCACGTCGCCGGTCTCGGCGGGGTCGACTCCGGAGCGCTCGAAGACCTCGCCGTAGACCTTGGCAAGCAGGTTCGAGGGGTGCAGATCCTTGTAGTAGCCCTTCTCCGCATGGCCGCGGCCGATCGGAGTCCGCACCGCCTCGACGATCACGACCTCGCGCCCGCCGAACTTCCCGTTTCCGTTCTCAGCCATCCGAGTCTCCGTTCTCTCAAGTTCGCGTCTTTCCCCCAGGGTACCGACTGACTGGTCAGTCAGCCGAGGGTCTGACGGCACGGGAGGAGGGTGGATTGATAGGAACCGGGCCATGAGCGCTAATCAGGGGTACGAAAGTCCGGGGATCGCGGGGAGCGGGGCAATCGCCACCGGTCTCGCCGCCGTCTCGACGATGACGGGAGACACCATCCTGCTCGCCCGCAGCGAGGCTTCGGCCTGGCGTGCCGAGGAGAAAGCGGTCGCCGCCTGCGCCAAGATCGAGGGCGCCGAGCCCTCGCGGCTGCGGGTCACGACCGATCCCAAGGACCTCTCGAACTGCGACGTGATCGTCGAGGCGATCGTCGAGGAGGTCGAGCCCAAGGGCGAGCTGCTCGCGACCATCGTCGAGGCCTGCCCCAAGGCCGACCTGGCCACCACCACCTCTTCGCTCAGCATCGCCTCGATCGCCGCGGCGGCGGGCACGGACAAGCTCTTCGGCCTCCACGTCTTCAACCCGGTGCCGCGGATGAAGCTGATCGAGGTCTGCTTCCCCGACGGCGCCGCCGGCGCCCGCGAGCGCACCCTCGCCTGGTGCGCGACGATGGGCAAGACCGCGGTCGAGGTTCCCGACCAGGCCGGCTTCGTCGTCAACCGCCTGCTCTTCCCCTACCTCTTCGAAGCCGTGCGGCTGATCGAGCGGACCGGCATGGAGGCCGGCGAGGTCGACACCTGCATGAAGCTCGGCGCCGGCCACCCGATGGGCCCCTTGGCCTTGCTCGACTTCGTCGGCCTCGACGTCTCCAAGGCGATCGGCGACGCCCTCTACGCCGACAACGGCGAGGCCGCCAGCCAGCCGCCCGGGCTGATCGTCGAGATGGTCGGACAGGGCAAGCTGGGCCGCAAGAGCGGCGCCGGCTTCTACGACTACAGCTGACCCAGCCGCTCGTTGAAGGTGAGCAGGCGGGCGCCGCGCAGCTGAGCGGTCGCGAGCACCAGCGCGTCCGGGAGCCTCAGCGCCTCGGTCGCCGCTCGCAGCTCGGCGGCCCGACGGGCGATCTCTCGATCGGCCGCGACCACCTCCACTTCGAGGCCGTCGATGAAGGCCTCGATCCGATCCCCCAACCCCTTGACCAGCGGCCTGACCAGGGTCTCGCTGTAGGCATTCGCGGCCATGATCAGGCTCTCGCCCCGGCAGGCGCGGAGCCGCGCCACGGCGCGGTCGTGATGGGCGTCGGCCGGTTCGAGAAAACCGATCGCGACGCTGGCGTCCAGCGCTACCGCTCCCACTCGTCACGCAACCCCTCGAGATAGCCGGGCGGATAGGTGCCGGCCGGCAGCGAACCGGCGAAACGTGAAATCAGATCCTCGAAACGCTCGACCTCGATCCAGCCTCTCCCGGCCGCTCGGATCGAAAGCGTGTCCCCGGGCTCGATTCCGGCTTCCCGCAGAACCTTGACGGGAATCGTGACCTGGTTCTTGCCAGAGAGCCTCGGCATGCCTTTTACCAATTGTAGCTGGAGTAAAGGCAGTGGTCGACGACATAGTCGCCTCTAAAGCGACCGGGGAGTCCGTTCTCCCCCCCCCTGCGATTTAGCCGGCTACTCGGCGTTAGCCGCCTTTCGCTTGCCGGATAGGTCCCAGATCACGTCGGCCTCGGAGATGCTCTGGCGGCGGGCGATGATCTCGATTTCCTCCCAGGGGAGCTCGGCCTCGGGGAGCTCGTCCCAGCGGGCCAGGTCGAGGGCCTCGATCGAGCCTCTGAGCGCGGGGCCGAGGTGTTCCTCGGAGCGCAAGAGCGCTCTCAGAACCTCGAGCTGCTTGTCGGTCAGGCGGACAACCCACATGCGGGTACCTCCAAAGTTCGGGGGTCGCAGGTTGCCCGAAGAAATTAGGCGGGGTGACGGACGGAACCGCTGATCCGGACCGCCTCGATGCGGTTCTCGCGGACCGCCTCGACCCGGACCGTGTACCCGTTCACCTTGATCGAGTCGCCGCGTTTGGGCAACCGGCCGAGCTCGCCGAAGACGTAGCCGCCGACCGAGTTGTAGGCGTCGGAGTCGACCGGCAGCTCGATCCCGACGTCGGCGAGGTCGCCGAGCGAGACATGGCCACGCACGAACCAGTCGCCGTTGGTGAGCTGGCGCAGATCGGCGGCGCGGGGGTCGGTCTCGTCCTCGATCTCCCCCACCACCTCCTCGAGGATGTCCTCGACGGTGACGATCCCGACCGTGCGCCCGTACTCGTCGACGACGACTGAGAGCGAGGTGCGCTGCACCTGCAGGTCGTGCAGGAGGTCGTCGAGGGGGCGGGTCTCGGGCACGATCAGAGCGTCGCGGATGGCGGTCTCGATCCCGGCCTCGGGGCCCTCGCTCATGTAGAGCCGGGCAAGGCTGTTGTTGTGGACGATTCCCTTGACCCGGTCGGGATTGTCGTCCTCGATGACGACCAGGCGGGTGTGGCCGGAGGTGACGCAGCGCCGCAGCGCCGCCTCGACCGTCTCCGAGGCATCGACGGTGACGACCGCCGGGATCGGCGTCATCACCTCGCGCGCCTCCTGCTCGTGCAGGTGGAAGACGCCGCCGAGCATGCCTGCCTCGCCGGGATCGAGGCGGCCGCGCTGGGCCCCGCGGGAGATCAGCAGACGCAGTTCCTCGGGCGAGGTCTCCTCGGTGTTCTGGTCGGTCGGAACCCGAAAGACGCGCCGGACCAGGAAGTTGGCGGGGACGTTGGTGGCGACGATCAAGGGATGCAGGGCGGTGCGGAAGAACGAGAGCGGCGGCGCGATCCAGATCAGCACCGGCTCGGCCCGGGCGATCGCGAGCATCTTCGGCGCCTGCTCGCCGAGGATCACGTGGAGGAAGGTGACGGTGGTGAAGGCGAAGGCGATCGAGATGCCGACCGCCGCGGCATGGGAGAGGAAGTTTCCGAACAGCGGCTCCAGCAGCTCGGCCAGCGCCGGCTCGCCGAGGAAGCCGATGCCGAGCGATGCGAGCGTGATCCCGACCTGACAGGTGGCGACGAACTCGTCGACCCGCTCGATCTGGTCGAGGCCCATGCGGGCGCCGCCGACGCCCTCGTCCCGCAGCTGCTCGAGCCGCTCTCGCCGCGACCGCACCAGGGCGAACTCTGCCGCGACGAAGAAGCCGTTGACCGCGACCAACAGCAAGAGGAGGACGAGCAGAAGAATGCTCATCGACTATGCGGCCTGGTACTTCGGGCTGGGACGTCCTCGGCCATTCGGCGCTTGGAATATAGCTGGCAGCCCCCGCAGCTTTTTCGATAGATGCGATATTGACCAAATAATGAGAGTCGCAACGCTCAGTGAGATGCTCGAAGAGATCGTTCGCCTGGGCGAGGCGACCGGCATGGAATCGCACGCGCACGAGCTGCGCGGCGAACTGGAGGGAAGGCTGGCGACGGTGCGGGCGGCGCTGGCGGGCGCGGCGAGCCCGCGGGTGATCGCGCTCGAGCGGCTGGACCCGCCGCGGGTCGCCGGCTTCTGGATCCCCGAGATGATCTCGATCGCCGGCGGCATCGACGTCGCCGGCGACCCCGGCCTCAATCCGCCCGAGGTCGGCTGGGGAGAGCTCGAGAGCCTCAACGCCGCGATCGTGGTCGTGATGCCACCTGGGTCGGTCGAGCACGCCCAAGCGCAGGCGATGGAGCACTGGGAGAGGATCGCTGCGCTCGGGGCCGAGCGGGTCTTCGCGGTCGACGCCGCTGCCGCCTTCTCCGAGCCCGACCCGCGCCTGGTCGACGGCGTCGAGCTGCTCGGATTCTTGCTGCACCCTGACCTGATCGACCCGCCCGGCAACACCGAGTTCAGGGTGCTGAAGGCACCCGTGACCAGGCCCGCCCAGAACAACTGAGGGTCAGGCGACGGCGAGAGCGCCGAAGAAGGCGCCGACGGCGATCAAGACGATGATCGCCAGCTCCGCGGGAAAGTGCCTGCGGCCGAGATAGCCGCGCTCGCCGGCGACGATCGCGAGCGCGCAGAGGAAACCGGCGGCGAGCCCGCCAAGGTGACCGCCGACGCTGATCCGCGGAACGACGAAGCTGAAGATCAGGTTGAAGACGATGAGGAACCCGATCTCGCCGGCGATCGCGTCCATCCCGCGGCCGCGGGCAATCACGAAGGTGGCTCCAGCGAGGCCGAAAACCGCTCCGGAGGCCCCCAGGGTGAGGGCGTTCGGGTCCAGTAACAGGGCGCCCATCGACCCCGCCAGCAGCGAAGCGAAATAGAGAGCCACGAACCGGGGCGTGCCCAGCGCCGGCTCCAGCAAGCGCCCGAGGAAGAACAGCAGCAGCATATTGAAGCCGATGTGGAAGAGGCTGGCGTGGAGGAAACCGCTGGTCACCAGCCGGTACCACTCGCCTTCGGCGACGGCGGGCCCGAACAGCGCGAAGTCGCCGACGATCGTGCTCCCACTACTGCTGAAGCCCCCCGCTCCCGAGCCGATCTCGATCAGATAGGCGATGACGTTGAGCCCGATCAGGATGAAGCTGGCCGGCATCTGCTGGAAGCCGGAGGCACCGCCGCCCACCCCCCGCACCACTTTGGTCCGCTGCTGCATGCACTCCGGGCAGCGCATCCCGACCGGGGTCGGGGTCATGCAGTCGGGGCAGATCGGCCGCCCGCAGGAGGAGCAGGAGACGCGGGTCTCGCGGTCGGGGTGGCGGTAGCAGGTCTCGGCCATCGGGATGGGCAGCCTACAATCGGCGCCGATGGAGCCGCCCAGCCCCGCCCGCCTCTACGCGACTCTGGTCGGCGCCGCCCTCTTCGTCGCCGGCATCCTCGGCTTCTTCCAGGACCTCTCCTGGCTCAACTACCTCTATCTCGCCAGCGGCGCGGTCGGACTCTTCGTCGCTGGGATCGCGGCCCGCCCCTACGCGCTCTGCGCCGGCGCGATCTACACCGGGCTGGCGATTTGGGAGTTCTCGGACCGCGGCTGGGCGCACCTCGCGATCGGCCTGCTCGGCCTTGCCGCGTTCGCGGCAACGCGTGGTTCCAAATCCACGCATGAGGTGGGAAAGGAACCGCGCAGTCAGTCGAAGCGGCTAAAGCCGCGAGCGAAGGCTGCCGCCAAGAGCCCGTAGCCCGCTCTCGCCCTTGCCGCGGCCGCGGCGGCGCAGCTCGAGCAGGACCAAAGCGCCGGTCGCGACCCCACCGGCGCCGACGGCGACGACGGGGCGAACCCAGTTGCGCGGGTCGCGCAGGGCCCGCAGCTCGCTCTCGGAGAGCTCCTCGGCCCAGTCGGAGAGCTCCTCGGCGGCGGCTTGCGTGACCGCCGAGAGCGTGTCCTCGACGCGGCCAGAGAGGCGCTGCGGAGGGTCGATCGGGCGCAGGGCATCGGCCAGCAGCCGCTCGACGTCCCAGGTGCTGCCGCTCAGGGTCTCGCTCGAGTCAGTCATCGCCCATCTCCTCCTGCAGTTGCTTGATCGCGCGATGGATCAGCACCTTGGTCGCGCCGTCGGAGCGCCCCAGCGCCCGGGCGATCTCGCGGTTGTCCATGCCGAGGGCGAAGCGCATGATCAGCGCCTCGCGGCGGTCGTCGGAGAGATGCTCGAGGTTGGCCATCACCTGGCGCAGCTCCTCGCGGCCCTCGGCGATCGCCACGGTGTCGTGGCGGGCGGCGAGCGGCTCGGTGCTGTCGAGCGGCGTCTGCGGGCGGCGCGAGCGGTCGCGGTAGTAGTTGGAGGCGAGGTTGTGGGCGATCCGGATCACCCAGGGTCGCAGTGGCCTCCCATCGGACTCGCGCTGAGCGCGGTCGAAGTGCCGGTAGGCCTGCAGGAAGGCCTGCTCGGTCAGATCCTCGGCATCGTGGTGGTTGCCCACCTTGTAGTAGGCGTAGGAGTAGACGTCGCGCAGATGGGCCCGGTAGAAGTCCTCGAAGGCGCGGTCGAGCTTCGCCTTCGCCGCCGGCCCAAGGTCGCCGGGCTCGACGTTCTCCTTGGGGCCGCTCACCGGCCAAGCCTAGATCACGCCCTCGCGCCATCAGGCCGCGCGCCTCGATCGCTCGGTTCGGCGCAGGCCGGCGACCCAGTCCTCAGCGCCGATCTCGCCGCGGATCAGGGCGGCGAGGCCGTTCAACGCCTCGGCCGGCCCCCCGGAGGCGGCCACGGCCTGGGCCAGCAGCGGCGTCGTATCGAGGCCCTCCGAAGCCTGGCCGATCAGGCCCGGGATCTCATCCGCCGGGGTGCCGGTCCCGAGCAGCTCGCCGGCGCGGCGGTTGCGACCGGCCGGGGCCATCATCGTCGCGGTCAGGTCGCCGACTCCCGCCAGGCCGGAGAAGGTCTCCAGCTCCGCTCCGCGCGCGATCGCGTACTCGATGCACTCGCGCCAGATCTCGGCGACGGCGATGCCGGCGGCGTTGAGCCCGTGCGGCTCGGCGGCGGCCGCGGCCAAAGCAGCGGCGTTCTTGGCGGCGCCCGCCATCTCGACCCCGGTGACGTCGCCGGAGCGCTCGCAGACGAGGCCGGCGCGGTCGAAGACCTCGCCGAGCTGCGCCCGCAGGTCGACGTCGGCGGAGCCGAGGACCAGCGCGGCGGAGCCGGAGACCGCCTCGCGGGCATGGGCCGGCCCACCGAGGCAGGCGAGCGCCCGCGCCCGCACCCTTTCGCCGACGTACTCGGCGGGCAGTTGCCCCTGCGGGGCGATCAGCCCCTTGGTCAGGAGCAGGACCGAGGAACGCCCGCCGACCCGGTCGGCGATCGCCCCGACCGCCTGCGGCAGCGACTTGGAGGGGATCGCGAGGCAGACGAGGTCCAGGCCCGCGAGCTCGATCTTCGAGGCCGGGCGGACGTCGATCGCCTCCGGCAGCGGCACTCCCGGCAAGTAGCGCCCGTTCTCCCCCGCCTCGATCATCTCGGCGGCGCGCTCGGCGTTGCGGGCGCCGAGCTGGACCTCGAGGCCGCCGCGGGCGAGCAGCACCGCCACCGCGGTCCCCCAGCTGCCGGCGCCGATCACGGCGGCGCGGCGCATCGGCGGCAGCCCGCCAAGGTCTTCCCACTGCAGCAGCACGTTGGGCCAGATCCGCGCCGTGACGGTTTCCGCCAGCGCCTTCGAGGGCTCCTCGGCGCGCGGGAAGGTCATCGCCCGGCCGAGCCGGACCTTGACCTTGCGCGGGCGGATGCGCCAGCCGCGGCGGACGTGTTCGGTCCCCAGCACCGCGGTCGGGATCACCGGCGCCCCGGTCTGCAGGGCGAGGCGGCCGACGCCGCGCCTGGGGTTGCCGAGGGTGCCGCGCCGGGTTCGGGTGCCCTCGGGGAAGATGCAGACGGCGCCGCCGCGTTCGACGATCAGGCGCGCGGTCTCCATCGACTCCTCGTCGGACTCGCCGCGGCGGATCGGGAAGGCGCCAAGCCGGGAGAGGATCCAGCCCTGCCAGCGGCGTTCGAACAGCTCGACCTTGGCGACGTAGTTCATCGGCCGCCGCCAGGGCAGGCAGCCGCCGATCGCGAAGGGGTCGAGGAAGCTGCGGTGGTTGGCGGCGACGACCAGCCCACCCTTGAGCCGAGCGTGCTCGCGGCCGGTCCGCGCGTAGCGAAAGTAGACGAGGAAGAACGGCGTCATGAAGATCCTCGCCAGCAGGTAGAGGGACCAGTTGACGCTGTGCTTGCGGGTGTAGGCGTGGTAGCGGTGGAGCCGCTCGGCGTTCACGCAGAGCGCTACACGGCGCGGGGCCGACGGTTACCAGGCGCTTTCGACCAGCTCCGCGAGATCGCCCTTGGTCAGAGGAGCGCCGGGTACGAAGGCCAGCTCGGGCCGGACGATCATCGAGTCGAGCGCCTGCTCGAGCTTGGCGCGGTCGGCGCCGATCGCGCCGAGGCCGGCGGGGTCGCCGCCGAGCTGCAGGGCGCGGGCTTCGATGTCTTCGGGGTCGGTCTCGATCGCGGCGGCGAGGTCGACCAGCCGGTCCGGCGCTCGCACCACCAGCAGCGCCAGCGAATGCGGCAGGATCGCCGCGTTGGTCTCGGCATGGGGGCTGCCGCAGACGCGGACCAGGGTCTGGCAGATCACATGGTGGACGCCGAACATGCCGGAGTCGATCGCGTAGCCGCAGAGCAGCGAGCCGAGCGCCAGCGGCGCCGGGTTGCGCTCCTCCCGGTCCTGGTCGAGCGAGGACGCGATCAGCTCCGCCCCGCGCAGCGCGCTCATCTCCGAGACCGGGTTGGCGAAGGGCGTATAGAGAGAGTCGGCGCCGTGGGCCAGCGCGTTCATCGAGCTGGCCCGTAGCTCGGCCTCGGGCTGGCTCGTGATCGCGATCGGGTCGGCGATGACCAGGGCCGGGCGGACCATCGAGGCGACCCCCGACTCGGCCCCGGCGGGAAGGCGGTGGATGCCGGTCATCTCGGCCCCCGACATCGTCGTCGGGATCGCCGCGACGCGGGCGCCGGTCACCGAAGCGACCGCCTTGGCGACGTCGATTGGGCGGCCGCCACCGAAGGCGACCAAAGAGGTGGAGGTCGCGGTCTCGACCAGCGTCGCGGCGAGGTCGGGTACCTGGCCGGCGGGGATCACGTGCACGGCCTCCGCCGCGGCCGCGAGCTCGGAGCCGGCGGCCACGCCCCGCGACGTGGTCAGCAACTCGAACGGCTCGAAATCGTGCTCACGCAGCAGCTGCGTCGCCTGCGCCACCCCGCGGTGGCGGAAGACGACCGCGCGGCCCGCGTCCCGCCAGATGAAATCCCCGTTCACTCCGCCGAATCCGTGCGGGGGTTCCTTACCGGTCTCAGGCTGGGCTCGACTTCAGCCCGCATGTGCTCGTAGTCGGGTGGGAGCGAGAGCTTCTCGCCGAGCTGCTCGAGCGGCTCGTCGACGGTGAAGCCAGGCCCCATCGTCGCGATCTCGAAGAGGACGCCGCTGGGCTCGCGGAAGTAGATCGACTTGAAGTAGAAGCGGTCGATCTCCGGCGTCGGCTGAGCGCCGGCCGAGATCGCCCTCGCCCGCCACTCCAGGTGCTCGTCGGGCAGCGAGGCCCAGGCGACGTGGTGGACGCTGCCGGCGCCCTGCAGCCCGCGCTCGGCCGGCGGCTCGTCGAAGAGGTAGCGGCCGCCGCGCTGCTCGCCGCGCGCTTCCCAGGCGCCGTCGACCTGCTTGAACTCGAGCGCCTCGAGCAGAGCGCCGCTGGCCTCCGGGGCGGCGCCGTAGGCGCGCACGGCGTGGAAGCCCTGCAGCGCCAGCTCGGCGGGGATCTCGGGGTGGTCGGCGATCAGGGGCGCGTCGGGGACCTCGACGACGAGCAGCTCGTGGTCGAGCCCCTCCGGGTCGGCGAAGAGGAGGCCGGCCCCCTGGCGCTCGGACTCGATGCCGTTGGCGGCCAGCCGGTCGGCCCAAAAGGCGAGCGAGTCCTCGGAGGCGACGCGCCAGACGACGCGATGAACCATGCCGGCGCCGGGCCGCCCGGAGGCCACTCCCGGGTACTCGAAGAAGGTCAGGTCGGAGCCCGGATCGCCGCCCTCGTCGGCGAAGAAGAGGTGGTAGACGGTCGGGTTGTCCTGGTTGACGGTTTTCTTGACCAGCCGCAGGCCCAGCACTCCCGCGTAGAAGTCGACGTTGCGCTGAGCGTCCTCGGTGATCGCGGTTATGTGGTGGATGCCCTCTAGCTTCATTGCTCACGTATACCATCCCGCTTCGATGAGCCGCGCACGCAGACGCACTGTCAAAGGCCTCGTCATCCTCGGCTCCGTCCTCGCCTTCCTCAGCGTCTTCGCGATCTGGACCGAGCGCCAGGCGCTCAACACCGACGACTGGGTCTCGACCAGCGGCCGCCTGATTCAGAACCAGACGATCCGCGCCGCGGTCGGCGACTACCTGGTCGATCAGCTCTACGAAAACGTCGACGTCGAGGCCGAACTCAAAGACATCCTCCCCGGCGACACCAAGGACCTCGCTGGCCCCGCCGCCGGCGGCCTGCGCCAGGTTGCCGGCGACGGCGCCGACCGGGTGCTGGAAACCTCGACCGCGCAGACGCTCTGGGAAGACGCAAACCGGTCCGCCCACGAACAGCTCGTTTCGGTCCTGGAGGACAAGGGGGACGCGGTCTCGACCGAGGAAGGGACGGTCAGCCTCAACCTCGGCAGCCTGCTCACCAACCTTGCCGACCAGGTCGGCTTCGGCCAGGACCTGGCGGCAAAGTTGCCGCCCGACGCCGGTCAGATCGAGATCCTCCGCTCCGAAGAGCTGAAGACGGCGCAGAACATCGCGATCGCGATCAAGGGCCTGGCCATCGTGCTCTCGCTGCTGACCTTCATCGCCTTCGCGGCCGCGATCTACCTGACGCGAGAAGGCCGCTGGGTGACCGTGCTCTACAGCGGCATCGGCCTGATCGCCGCCGGCTTCGTCGTGATCGTCTTCCGCGAGATCGCCGGAGGCATCGTCGTCGACCAGCTGGTCCTGACCGAAAGCGCCAGGCCCGCCGGCGAAGCGGCCTGGGCGATCGCCAGCTCGTTAATGACCAGCATCGCGACCACGGTGATCGTCGTCGGGATCCTCTTCGCGATCGCCGGCTGGCTCGCCTCCCCGACCGGCTCGGCCCGAGCAAGCCGCCGGATGCTGGCGCCGGTGCTGCGCCATCACGTCGCCTATGTCTACACCGGCCTGGCGGTCGTCATCTGCCTGTACTTCCTCTCCGGCCCGACCCAGGGCCTGCGCTCCTTCCTCACCACCCTGGTCGTCGCCGGCATGGCCGCCTTCGGGATCCACGAGCTGCGCAAGCAGACCGACGAGGAGCTCCCCGACGCCGACTACAGCGACGTCTTCGGCCGCACCCGCGACAAAGTCGTCAGCGCCGTCAAGGACGCCAACATCGGCGAGCGCGTCGGCGAGCAGGCCTCGAAGCTGCGCCTGCCGGAGGTGAAGCGGCCCGGCGGCGAGACCCCGGGCAGCGAGGCGCCGACGGCGGTGGTGCCACTGAACGACGAGGACGCCAGGCTGGAGCGCCTCGAGCGGCTGGCCTCCCTGCACGACAAAGGCGTCCTCACCGACGAGGAGTTCGCGGCCGAGAAGGCCCGTCTGCTCAACGCCGGCACCCCGTGACCGAAAAGCCCGCCGCCGGGTTCGAACCGGCAACCTCCTGATTACAAATCAGGTGCTCTCCCAGGTTGAGCTAGGCGGGCGTGGTGGCGATGGGTGACGCGATGGACGTGAACTTCAGGTTTCTCGGACCGGACGAGGGTGGCATCCTCACCGAGGCGATAGAAGCAGCTTACGGGACGACTTACGACGTCCGCTGGGTTTACGACCAGGCGGAGGTCTCGGCCCGGCTGGCCGACGGCAGGTACGTCTCCTGCGTCGCCGAGACGGCCGAGGGGGAGCTGCTCTGTCACATGGGGATGAGCTTGGCGGCGGCCGGCGACGCTGTCGCCCACTCCGGCCAGGCGGTGACCCTGGAGGCCGCCCGCGGGCAGCACCTCTTCACCCGCACCAAGCGCTTCCTGATGGACTGGGCACGTGGCGAGGGCCTGGCGGGGATGTTCAGCGAGGCGACCGCCGCCCACCCATACAGCCAGCGGGCGAACATCGAGCTGGGCGCGCACGAGACCGGCTTCCTGCTCGGCTGGATCCCGGCCTCGGTCAGCAACGACGCCGCCGCCGAGGCGCCGCGCCGGCGCCAGTCGGCGGCGCTCTTCTACGCCAAGCTCAACGACGGCCACGAGCGCCGCGTCTACGCGCCGGAGCGCCACCATGAGATCGTCGGCCAGACGCTGGCGCTCTGCGAGCTGCGCGGCACGCTGGCAAAGCCGGGGCCAGAAGCGGAGCTGGCGAGGCGGACCGAGCTGCATGTCGAGCGCCACGAAGACCACAACCTGGCGCTGGTCACCGTGCGGGTGCCGGGCGCGGATCTGGAGGAGGCGATCGCCGCCGAGCGCCACCACCTCTTCCACCGCGCCGGACTCGACGCGATCTACATCGACCTGCCGCTCGAGCAACCGGCGACGGCGCTGGTCGCCGACGACCTCGAGCGGCTGGGGGTCTCCTACGCCGGGGTCTTCCCCAACCACCGCACCGACGGCGACGTGCTGCGGATGCAGTCGCTGCACCGGGTCCGAGTCAAGGCCGACGACATTGCCGTCGCCTCGGACCACGGGCGCGAACTTCTGGATTACGTCCTAGCGGATCTACCGTAACCGCCCGTCCATGGGCCGAAATGTCGTCTGTGGCGCGACATATCGGCCCATCGGCCCTGTGGTTAGGCGGCCACCTCGCGGCTCGCGAGATGCGATCCCACCTTGCGCTTGACCCGCTGCAGGGCGTTGTCGACGGTCTTGGTGTCGCACTCGAGCTTCTCGGCGATCAGCTCGTAGGAGTGGCCGTCCAGGTAGAGCGAGAGGACGCGGCTCTCGAGGTCGGAAAGAACGCCGGAGACGCCGGTGAGGCAGGCGACGAGGCTGGCCAGCTCTTCGGTGGCGATCACCTGGTTGACCGGGTCGTGGACGCTGGGCCCGGGCAGGATCTCGTCCAGAGTGGTGTCGGAGTCGCCGGCGGCTGCCGGCGTTTGACTGAAGGAGACGTACTGGTTCAGCGGCGTGTGCTTGTTGCGGGTCGCCGTCTTCACGGCGGTGATGATCTGCCGGGTGATGCAGAGCTCGGCGAAGTTGCGGAAGCTCGACTCACGATCGGTGCGGTAGTCGCGGATCGCCTTGTAGAGGCCGAGCAGTCCCTCCTGGATCAGGTCGTCGGACTCCCCGCCGAGCAGGAAGTAGGAAGAGGCCTTGAGACGAACGAAGCCGCGGTAGCGGCGGATGATCGCGTCGTAGGCGTCGGTTTTGCCGTCCTTGGCAAGCATGACCAGATAGTGGTCATCAAGCTCAGCTTGAGAGTTAGCCTGCTGGGCGCGAACGGGGCTGGAGCGGACAGCCATCGAGGCTGGCCTTTGCTGCATAGGCGTAGACAGAGCCACAGATCCTTCTCCTTGCTGAAGGGTCGTGGCGCCACTTACCTCCCCCGGGGCGCCTCTTATTGACGGGATCCCCTTGACCTCACACTCAAGCTGAGGTTCACCCTTGTTGCGCCGCTAGTTTATGTGCCCCCAGAGCTATGTCAACCCCTGGGGGACATAAATGCAACCGCCGTTGCATTTGTTAGAAGCTCCGGCTCAGGCGCGGCGGCGCTGGCGAACGGCCTCGAAAAGCAACGCGGTGGCCGCCGCGGAGACGTTCAGCGACTCCACCTCGCCGCCCCGGGGCAGCGAAACGAGCCCGTCGCAGGCCTTCGCCACCCGGGGGCGAAGGCCTTTGCCCTCGCCACCCAACACCAGCACGGTGGGGCCCTTCAGGTCCGCGTCCCAGGCCGACGAGCCGGCCTCCGCGTCGGCTCCCCAAATCCAGAAGCCAGCGGCCTTGGCGTCCGCCAGCCAATCCGCGAGGTTGCGGACGTGGGCGACCTCGAGATGCTCGACGGCACCGGCCGATGCCTTGCAGGTGGCGGCGGTGACAGCGGCAGAACGACGCTCCGGCACGACCACACCGGTAGCCCCGGCGAACTCGGCCGAGCGGCAGACAGCGCCAAGGTTGCGCGGGTCCTGCACCTGGTCGAGCGCGATCAACAGCGCGTCTTCGCGCCGCAGCATTCCCCCGGGGTCGCCATACGGATAGGAGTCGACCTCGGCGACGACGCCCTGGTGGTCGGGCGAGCCACAGATCCGCTCCAACTCGAACGCATCCGTCTCCGGCGCCCGCCAGACCCGGTGCACCTGCCGCCTCCCCCGCTCCGCCTCGGCGACCGGCTGCTTCCCGTAGATGATCTGGTTGGCCATCAGCTCTTCGGCACCAGGCGCGGCCCATCCGCCGAATCCCGCACTTCCCAACCCAGCCCGGCCAGCTCATCCCGAATCGCATCCGCCCGAGCAAAGTCCTTCGCCGCCCGCGCCCGCTCACGCTCCGCCATCAGCTCCTCCGCACCAGCGTCGGCGCCCTCGCCCTGCTCCGCCAGCGAGCCGAGGCCGAGTAACTCAAGCATCTCGCGCAACGCCGTCACCGCCCCGCCCCTGTCTACTTCGCTCCGATTCGCTTCCCCCACCAGCTCAAACACCTCAGCCATCGCCCTCGGAGTGTTGAAGTCATCGGCCAACGCATCCTTGAACCCAGCCAGGCGCACCGTTGGGGAGTCTGGGGAGGTCTCAACCGAACCTCCCCGCTGTTGTGAGGGCGAGACCTCCCCAGACTCCCCCTCGCCCGGCTGCTCGCGGAAGAAGTTCCGCAACCGCTCGACCTGAGCGACCGCCTGCCGCATCTGCTCGTCGCCAAAAGCCAACGGCTGTCTGTAGTGCCCAGAAATCAGATAGGCCACGACCGCCTCGCGCCCGTAACGATCGAGTGCCTCCGAGAGCTGAAAGATGTTCCCGTCCGATTTCGACATCTTCGCGTCGGCGGTCTCGATCATCCCGTTGTGCATCCAGATCTGAGCGAACGGCCGCCCCGCCGCCTCGGACTGGGCGATCTCGTTCTCGTGATGGGGAAAGACGAGGTCGGAGCCACCGCCGTGGATCGCGAAGGAAGCGCCCAGCTCCGCCTCGGCCATCGCCGAGCACTCGATGTGCCAGCCGGGGCGCCCAGGTCCCCATGGCGCGTCCCATTTCGTGTCCTCTCCCGGCTTGTGCGCCTTCCAGAGCGCGAAGTCGAGGGCGTCCTGCTTGAGCGAGGCCGAGCCCGCCTCCTCGCCCTGGTCCATGTCCTCGGTGCGGCGGTTGGAGAGCTTGCCGTACTCGCCGAAGCTGCGGACCTTGAAGTAGACGTCGCCGCCGGACTCATAAGCATGGCCCGTCTCGACCAGGTCGGCGATCAGGGCGACGATGCCGGCGATCGTCTCCGTCGCCAGCGGCTCGGCGTCGGGCCGACCCAGCCCGAGCCGATCGGTGTCCTCGAGGTAGGCGGTGGTCATCCGCACCGCGAACTCACCGGAGGGCTCGTCGGCGGCCGTGGCGGCGGCGTAGATCTTGTCGTTGACGTCGGTGACGTTGACGACCAGCCGCGCCCGGTAGCCCTCGGAGCGCAGAAAGCGGGAGAAGAGGGAGAAGACGACGAAGGGGCGGGCGTTGCCGATGTGGATGCGGCTGTAGACGGTCGGACCGCAGGCGTATATCCCCACCTCGCTGGAGGGGTCGAGGGCTCGCGGCTCGCCGCTGAGCGTGTCCCTGATCCGCACCTCGCGCATCGCGAGGCCGAGACTAGATGAAATCCGTCTCCTAAAAAGTTCGGTAGCCGGCCGCCGAGGCGGTCGACTCGCCGCGCAACCAGACCGGCACCGACTCCTCGGCGGCCGCCTGGGCCTCGCGCTTGGCCCGCTTGGCGCTGGCCTTGATCTCGTCCTCGGTCGCCTCGCGGACGCGCTCCTCGCGCTTCTCGGCCTGAGTGCGGATGCGGTCGGACTCCAGCCGCAGCTGATCCTCGGCGCGGGCGCGGGCGGCCTCCTCGGCCTCGCGCTCGACCTTCTCGATTAGCTGGCGAACGCTCTCCTCGGCTTCGCGGCGGACCTCCACGGTGCCGTCCATGACCCGGCGCTCGATCTCGGTCTCCAGCCGCACGGCGGTCTCGTGGGACTCCGCGGCGGCTGCCTCCGCGTCCGCCGCCCGCTGCTCGGCAGCGGCAACGCGGCGATCGGCCTCGGCTTCGACCTCGGCCCGCATCGCGGCGGCCCTCTTCTCGACCTCGGCCTCCAGGTTTCGCGCCGCCTCGGCGATCGACCGCTCGGCCTCGGCCCGCTGCTCGGCGGCGTGGGCGGCGACGGCTTCGCTCTCGGCCTGCGAGCGCTGCTGCAAATCCTCGAAGGCACGCTCGGCC
>JBAQZI010000172.1:0-4017 GCA_049790835.1 Solirubrobacterales bacterium | reverse complement strand
GCCAAGCCGACCCGCGCCCGTCCCCTCGCCCGTCGAGCCTGACGCTGCGCCGGAGCCGCCGCCAGCGGCCGCTCCCGAGCCAGAGCCGCCGCACGCGCGAGGAGCCGCCGGCGAGGAGCCGCCGCTGGCGCCGCGAACTGCAGAGCACGAGTTCTGGGACGAGGAGCCAGTCGCCGACGAGGAGCCGTTCGCGGGAGAGCCGATCGAGCCGGTGGCGGCCGCGCCCGCGCCCAACGGGCGTCGCGGAGGCGGAGGCGGATCCAGCTTCCTCGCCGCCGTCGGCCGCCATCCCTTCCGCCTCGTCGGCGCGATCGTCGCCGTGCTCGCGCTCTGGTTCCTCTTCGCCCTCTTCCAGCCCTTTCACGGCGAGGGCTCGGGCAAGGTCGTGGTGACGGTGCCCAAAGGCGCCAGCGTCAGCGAAGTCGGCGACCTGCTCGGCGAGAAGGGCGTGATCGACAGCTCGACCCTGTTTCAGATCCGCACGACCCTCGCCGGCAAGCGCTCGGAGCTGTACCCCGGGCGCTTCACCCTGGCCGAGGGGATGTCCTACGGGGCGGCGATCGACGCGCTCTCCCAGCCGCCGATCAAACGCGTGACGACGGTCACCATCCCCGAGGGCTACAGCCGGTCGCAGGCGGCGCAGCTGGTCGAGGAAGTCGGCCTCGAGGGCGACTACAGCGAGGAGACGATGCGCTCGCAGTACCTCGATCCCGCCCAGTACGGCGGCAAAGGCGCCAAGGACCTCGAGGGCTTCCTCTTCCCCGACACCTTCGAACTGAAGCCCGTCGCCCCCGTCGCCGACCTGGTCCAGCTGCAGCTGCAGGACTTCAAGCGGCGGATCAAGGGAGTCGACATGAGCTACGCCAAGTCGAAGAACCTGACGGTCTTCGACGTGCTGATCATCGCCTCGCTGATCGAGGACGAGGCGGGCATCCCGAGCCATCGGCCGCTGGTCGCCTCGGTCGTCTACAACCGCCTGCGCGAGGGGATGCCGCTGGGGATCGACGCGACGATCCGCTTCGCCACGGGCAACTACGAACAGCCGCTGACCGAATCGGAGCTGGCGGTCGACTCGCCCTACAACACGCGCACCAACGTCGGCCTGCCCCCGGGGCCGATCAACAGCCCCGGCCTGAGCGCGATCGAGGCCGCCGCCCACCCCGCCAAATCCGACTTCCTCTTCTACGTGAACAAGCCGAACACGTGCAACGAGCTCGCCTTCTCCAAGAACGAAGCCGAATTCGAAACCGACGTCGCCGCCTACAACTCGGCCCGCGAAGCCAACGGCGGCAACGAGCCGAGCACCTGCGGGGAATAGGGATGCCGCGGCTCGCGGTCCTCGGGCACCCGGTGGCCCACTCGCGCTCGCCGGCGATGCAGAACGCGGCGCTGGCGGCGCTGGGGCTGGGGGAGGAGTGGCGCTACGAGGCGATCGACGTCGTTCCGGAGGCGTTCGAGGCGCAGGTGCGGGCGATGGCGGCCGCGGGGTTCGCCGGCGCCAACGTCACCGTGCCGCACAAGCTCGCGGCCCTGGCTGTGGCCGACACGGCCAGCGAGATGGCGCGTGAGATCGGCGCCGCCAACACGCTGATCTTCAGCGCTGGTGAGATCCGTGCCCACAACACCGACGCCAGGGGCCTGATCGCCTCCCTCCCGGACGGGCCCGCCGGTCGGCGCGCCCTGGTCCTAGGCGCGGGCGGCGCCGCGCGGGCGGCGGTCTGGGCGTTGGGCGCAGCTGGCGCCAGCGTCGAGATCTGGAACCGGACGCCGGCCCGGGCCGAGACGGTCCGCATCGACGTGACGGAGCGCGCGCAGGAGCTCGCGGTCCAGATCGAGGTGACGACGATCCAGAACGACGTCCCGGAGGACGCCGGCGTGCTCGACCAGAGCGGCTATGACCTGATCGTCAACACCACCGCGGTCGGCCTTCACGGCGAGGACCCCTTCGAGCACCTGCCGCTGCGGCGCGACGGCTTCGGTCCGGGGCAGGCGGTGGTCGACATGGTCTACGGCGAGCGAGCGAGCACCCTGCTCGAGGCCGCCGAGGCCGCCGGGGCGACGACCGTCGACGGGATCGAGGTCCTGGTCCAGCAGGGCGCCCTCTCGCTGCAGCTGTGGACTGGCCGCGAGGCGCCGGTCGATGTCATGCGCGCCGCCGCCTATAGCCTTGGCGGCCGATGACGACGTTCGGATTCACCACCGCGGGAGAGTCGCACGGGCCGGGGCTCGTGGCGATCGTCGAGGGCGTGCCGGCCGGGCTCGAGCTCGATCGCGAGGCGCTCGACCGCGACATGGCGAGGCGCCAGCTCGGGCACGGGCGCGGGGGGCGGATGCGGATCGAGACCGACACCGCCGACGTCCGCTCCGGAGTCCGTCACGGTCGCACCCTCGGCAGCCCGATCGCGATCCTCGTCGCCAACCGCGACTACGCCAACTGGGAGGAGCGGATGAGCCCCTGGCCGGTCGAGGGGTTCGAGCCCGACGCCGTGCACCTGCCGCGCCCGGGCCACGCCGACCTCGTCGGCGCCCAGAAATACGGCCACGACGACATCCGCAACGTGCTCGAGCGCGCCAGCGCCCGCGAGACCGCGGCGCGCGTCGCCGCCGGCTCCATCGCCCGTGGCTTCCTGACCGCGCTGGGAGTCGAGATCCACAGCCACGTGACCCAGATCGCCTCGGTCAAGGCGAGCGGGCGCGGGGACCTGACGCCGGCCGACTTCGCCGGCGTCGACGACGACCCGGTCCGCTGCCTCGACCCCGAGGCGAGCAGGGCGATGGTGGCCGAGATCAACCGCCTGCGCAAGGCCAACGAGAGCCTCGGCGGCACCTTCGAGGTGCGCGTCTTCGGCCTCGTCCCCGGCCTCGGCTCCCACATCTCCTGGGAAGACCGGCTCGACGGGCGCCTCGCCGGCGCCGTCGCCTCGATCCAGTCTGTCAAGGGCGTCTCGATCGGCGAGGCCTGGGACGTCGCCACCCGCCCCGGCTCCGAGGCCCACGACGAGATCTTCTGGTCGGAGAAGGACGGCTACTTCCGGGAAACCAACCATGCCGGCGGCCTCGAGGGCGGCATGACCAACGGCCAGCCGCTCTCGGTGCGGGCCGCGATCAAGCCGATCTCGACCCTGACCAAGCCGCTGCGCTCGGTCGACACCGAGACCAAGCAGCCGGCGCAGGCGCTGCGCGAGCGCACCGACTCGACCGTCGTCCCCGCCGCCGCGGTCGTCGCCGAGGCGATGGTGGCGCTGACGCTCGCCCGCTGCTACCGCGAGAAGTTCGGCGGCGATCACATCGACGACGTCCTCGGCGCCATCGCCGCCTACAAGCGGCGCATCGACTTCCGCGGGTGAGCCGATGAGGCCGGCGCTGGTCTTCATCGGCTTCATGGGCGCGGGCAAGAGCACGGCGCTGGCCGCTGCCCGCGAGGCCGGCCTGGAGACGACCGAGATCGACGCGCTGATGGAAGCCGAGTTCGGGATGAAGATCTCCGAGGCCTTCGAGCGCCACGGCGAGGAGGGCTTCCGGGAGCGCGAGGCGGAGGTCGTCGGCACGCTGCTGGGGCAGGCGGATGGGGGTGCGATCGCGCTCGGCGGCGGCAGCATCCTCAGCGAGCGGATCCGCGCCGCGCTGGACCGCCATGTCGTCGTCTGGCTGCAGGTCGACGCCAGAGAGTCCTGGCGCCGGATCGCCCACAGCGACCGCCCGCTCGCCACCAGCGCCGAGGACGTCGCCCGCCTGATGGCGGTGCGGGAGCCGCTCTACGAGCAGCTGGCCGACGCGGTGGTGCCGGTCGGCGACCGCGGGCTCGTGGCCCGCGCCCTGCCGGCCCTGCGCGCCCTGTTCGACCTGCCGGCGGGGACGAAGCTGCTCTGGGCGGCAAGTGCCTCCGGCGAGTACCCGATCTTCGTTGGTGCGGGACTGCTCGACAGCCTCGCGGGCGCGCCTTCCGCGCCGGGCTGGTGGCCCGCGCCGGGGCGCCGCTTCCGCGTCGCCGACGCGACCACCGCCTCGCTGTACGGG
>JBAQZI010000171.1:0-9255 GCA_049790835.1 Solirubrobacterales bacterium | reverse complement strand
GGGGCTGCTGCCCTGTGGCGTCGACGCCGGCGTCGACGCCGGTTGGGCGGTGCTCGACTACCTCGACTGCTTCCTCCACGTCTTCACCGAGGAGGCGCGGCAGCGCTTCCAGCTCGAGGACCTCTGGCGCGAGGCACCGCGCCTGGAGCTCGACCTCGACGCGCCCGAAGCGCCCTCGGCCGCAAGCGCCTGAGCCGCCGCCGCGGCGGTTCATCACATCTGTGACGAAAAGCCGTCCGAGCACCCCCGTACGGTGCCGCGCATGGGAAGCTTCAAGCGGGTGCTGTTCGGCTATCGCCGCTTCGACGTGGAGGATGCGATCTCGACGCGGGACGCGCAGATACTCGGACTCGAGATGAAGGCCGGTCGCCAGGCGATGGCGATCGCCGAGATGGAGCGCGAGCTCTCCTCTCTCTCGGGGATGGTGATCGAGCGCGAGCGCGAGATCCGCGGCCTGACCGAGCGGCTGCGCGAGGCCAACGAGCGCCACGACCGCAGCATCGCCTCCCTCGAGGCGGTCTCCGGCCGGCTCGAGGAGATCCAGACCCAGGCCCGCGGCCAGGCGACGCGGATCCGAATGAAAGCGCTGCGCGAGGCGGTCGAGGTCGGCCGCCGGGTGCAGGAGCTGAACGAGGTAGAGGCGTCGGCGGCGCAGCCGCCCGCCGCCGAGGCGGCGCCAAATGGCAACGGCGGCCGGCAGCTAGAGGACTTCAACGGCATCTTCGAGGGTCTGGTCAAGCTCGAGATCGGCCCGCTTGGCGATTTCTCCCAGTTGGTCGGGTTCGAGGACGCGGTCGGCCAGGTCGGCGCCTCCGAGATCTCCGTCGAACGCTTCTCCGAGGGCCGGGCGACGCTTTCGATGCGACTCGACCAGCCGGTCGAGCTGCTGCGCGAGCTGGAGGAGCTCTCGGCGCTCGAGTTCAAGGTGCGCCACACCGCTCCGGACAACCTGATCCTCGACGTCGACGAGGACCCGGGTCCCGAGCAGCGCGCCGCCTAGCGGCAAAAGTTCCACTTTTGTCACAGTTGCGTCCTTGACAGATCGGGCCACTCCACCGAACATACGTTCGTGGAGAATCGGAATCACAAGGGCAACGTCGCCGAGCTGGCGATCGCGACCGAGGCGGCGAGGCTCGGCCTCTCCGTTCTCAAGCCACTGACCGAGCATGAGCGTTACGACTTGGTTCTAGGGATTGCGGGTCGCCTCCTGCGTGTTCAGTGCAAGTGGGGTTCACGACGGGAGGATGTGATCATTGCTCGGCTCAGGTCTTCCTATCACTCGCCCACCAGGGGATATGTGACCTCGACCTACGACGATTCCGAGATTGACGCGGTAGCGGTCTACTGCGGCGATCTTGAGCGCTGCTACCTGCTGCCGATTGACCTGGTCTCCGGTCGGGGTGCAGTCACCTTGCGGCTATCCCCGGCACGAAACAACCAGCGCGCGGCGCTAAACTCCGCCGCCGAGTACGAGTTCCGTGGGGCTGTAGCTCAGCTGGAAGAGCGCGTCGCTGGCAGCGACGAGGTCAGGGGTTCGAGCCCCCTCAGCTCCACTTCCCAGGTCGTCGAGGTCTCCACGACGGCGTCCGAGTCTCTCGCCGGCCTGAAGGCAACCGTTGGCATGGACGAGTTCTATGCCAAGCTCGCGCACTACGTTCGCCAAGCGGAGAGCGGCGAAGAGGTCGTAGTCACCCGTTGGGGCAGAGAAGTCGCGCGCCTTGGACCCCCAGATCTCAAATCATCGCCCGTTGCTGCCCGATGAACGGCCCTGAGGCGGTCAGCTCGGTTCGCCGAGCTCGTCGATCATCTCCAGCATCTTGCGGTGATAGCCGACCCCGGCGATCAGGGCGCGTTCGCCGCCGGTCGAGGCCCCGGTCTCGCCAATCGCGCTCAGGTAGCCCTCCAGCTCCTCCAGCTTTCCCCGATGCCAGGCGACGCGTAGGTCCATCAGCGCCTCCGGCTCGGCGCCGGCGAAGACTTTCAGCATCGCTTCGTCCCGCAGCTGAGGGGGCGCGACGCTGGGCTCGGCCGTCCAGGCCGCGAGGGCGGCGCGGCCCTCGTCGGTGAGCAGGTAGAGCTTGCGCCGCCGCCCACCCTGCTCCTGGCGGACCGATAGGTAGCCACCGGCGGCGAGCCGCGCGGGCTCCTCGTAGGCGGTGGTGTGCGGGAGCGGCCAGAAGTTCTCGATCGACATCTCCAGGGCCTGCTTTATGTCGTAGGACGTCGCCTCCCCGAGGTGGTCCAGCAGCGCCAGGAGGGCGTAGGAGTTGGCGCTGAGCTGAATCGATTTGCTTTTCATAGTTCGGACCGTATAGTACGAGACGTACCGTCAAGGTCCAGCCAAAGTCAACGGAGGTCGAGATGCGACAGGACACGACTGGCGAAGCGGGCATCTTCTCCAACCGTCCGGACTACGACGTCGCGATCGTCGGCGCCAGCCTGGCGGGATGCGCCGCGGCGATCGCTCTCGGACGAACCGGCGCTCGGGTGGCTCTGATCGAGAAGCAGCCCGACGCCGGCGCCTTCAAGCGCATCTGCTCGCACTTCATCCAGGCCTCCGCCGCTCCCACCCTCGAGCGCCTCGACCTTCTCGATCCGATCCTTGCGGCGGGAGGGATTCGCTCGCGGATCCGGGTCTGGACGTCGTGGGGCTGGATCGAACCGCCCGCCGATCGGGCTGGATACGCCGTCAACCTGCGGCGGGAGCTGCTCGACCCGCTGGTGCGCGAGGCGGCGGCGACGACGCCTGGCGTCGACCTGATCCTCGGCAAGTCCGCGCGCGGGCTGATCCGCGAGGACGGGATCGTCCGCGGCGTCAGCCTCGACGATCCGCTCGGGACGAGGTCGGAGCTGGGTGCCCGCCTCGTGGTCGGTGCCGACGGCCGCGGCTCGGGGATCGCCGACCTTGCCGGCGTTCGCACGAAGGCGCTCCCGCACGGGCGCTTCGCCTACGGCGGCTATTTCGAAGGAGCGTCTCCCCAAAACGCTCCGAACAGCGCGGTCTGGATGCTCGACCCACACTGGGTGGCGGCGTTTCCGACCGACGCCGATCTCACCTTCTACGCGGCGATGCCGACCAAGGAGCGGCTTCCCGAGTTCAAGGCCGATCCGGAGCTGGCCCTCGTCTCCTTCGTCGCCAGTATTCCCGACCCGCCGCCGATTCGGGCGGGTCGGCTGGTCGGGCCGATCCTGGGCAAGGTCGAGATGCCCAACAGCGTCCGCGTCCCGACCGCGCCGGGGCTGGCGCTGGTCGGCGACGCGGCGCTCACCGCGGATCCCCTCTTCGGCGTCGGCTGCGGCTGGGCCCTGCAGTCGGGTGAGTGGCTCGCGGCCAGCGTCGCCCCCGCTCTGCGCGGAGAGGAGTCGCTCGATCGGGGGTTGGCACGGTACCGTCGCCGCCACAGGAAGGAGCTGCGCGGCCACGCGTTCCTGACCAACGATTACGCCACCGGCCGGCGCCTTGGCTTGGCGGAGCGCATCCTCTTCGCCGGCGCGGCCCGCGACCCGAACGTGGCCGCCGCGTTCGATGCGCTTGGCACGCGCCGGATGAAGCCGGGACGCGCACTGGCGATAGCAATGCCGCGAGCTATCGCGGTGAACGGGAGGCACGCACTCCGGCGCCGACGGCAAGACGCCGTGTCGGGGGCGATTGCCCCGGGCGGGTAACCGCCCAAGGGGCCGTCAGGTCGGCAGCCGGCGTCGATTCCTCCACTCCTCAAAAGATCGGCCCGGCCTGCCGATGACTGAGCGATGAGCGCGGCCAACCAGCACGTCTTCTCGCACGGGATGCAGGACACGCGGGAGACGCTCGAGGTATGGAGTGAGCGGCCGTGGGCGGTTCTGGGCGCCTGGCTGGCGCTGAGCCTGGCGGTCGCGCTGGCGCTGCTGACGGCGACCTGGTTCGTCGCCGGCCTGCTCACCCCCGACCTGACGCCGATCCACCTGTCGGGGCTGACCGAGCCAGCCGAGCCGAGCGACCTGCTGCCGATCCTCTGGCGCAACTCGCTGGTGCTGGCGCTGCACGGAACCGCCTGCGTCGCCGGCTTCATCGCCGGCGCCTCGATGCCGATCGCCGCCGCCCAGCGCAGCGGCTTCTCGCGCTGGATCCACGTCAAGGCGGGCGAGCTGGCGATCCTCTTCGTCTGTGCGGTGACCCT
Source organism: Solirubrobacterales bacterium (assembly GCA_049790835.1). Taxonomy (GTDB): domain Bacteria; phylum Actinomycetota; class Thermoleophilia; order Solirubrobacterales; family 70-9; genus VAYN01. The sequence continues at coordinate 5,098 of JBAQZI010000171.1, read as the reverse complement.
CTTCTCGCTTGGGACCCAGGCGCTCTACCTCGGCTTCCAGGGAGCGACCCTGGCCGCTCAGCTGGAGATCACCCGGCTCGAGCTGATCCTCAGCGTGCTGCCGCATGCGATCCCGGAGCTGGCCGCTCTCTTCCTGCCGCTCGCCGCCTGGCTGATCGCCAGCCGCCGGGGCGAGTGGAATCAGCTGCTGGCCGCGACCTTGATCACCGTCGCGCTCGCGATCCCGGTCGTGATCGTCGCCGCCGCGGTCGAGGTCTACGTCTGGCCGCACATCCTCGAAGCGCTCTCGCCGATCGACCCGCACCACATCACGACCCACTTCGTGCTCGGCTCGTAAGATCGCCGCTCGGTGAGCGGATACGACCCCAAGGCGATCGAGCGCAAGTGGCAGCAGGTCTGGGCCACGGAGAAGACCTGGGAGGTCGCGAACCCCGGCCAGCCCGGCTTCGACCGCGCGAAGCCCAAGTCCTACGTGCTGGAGATGCTGCCCTATCCCTCGGGTGAGCCGCACGTCGGCCATCTCAAGTGCTACGCCGTCGGCGACGCGATTGCCCACTTCCGCCGCCGCCATGGCTTCGAGGTGATCCACCCGATGGGCTACGACTCCTTCGGCCTGCCGGCCGAGAACAACGCGATCAAGACCGGCGAGCCGCCGCGCGTCGCTACCGAGCGCTCGATCGCCTCCTTCCAGCGCCAGTTCCGCGAGTGGGGGATCTCGATCGACTGGTCGCGGGAGATCGGCACCCACACGCCGGAGTACTACCGCTGGACCCAGTGGATCTTCCTGCGGCTGCTCGAGCACGATCTCGCCTACCGCACCGAAGCGCCGGTCCAGTGGTGCCCAAGGGACGCCACCGTGCTCGCCAACGAGCAGGTCGTCGACGGCCGTTGCGAGCGCTGCGGGACCGAGGTCGTGCAGCGGAATCTCGAGCAGTGGTTCTTCCGCATCACCGAGTACGCCGACCGGCTGCTGGCCGACTTCGACCTGCTCGAGTCCTGGCCCGAGCACGTGATCACGATGCAGCGCAACTGGATCGGCCGCTCCGAGGGGGCGGAGGTCGCCTTTCGCTGCGAGGAAGCCGACCTCGACTTCCCGGTCTTCACCACCCGGCCCGACACCCTCTTCGGCGCCACCTTCTTCGTCCTCGCCCCCGAGCATCCCGAGCTGGAGCGCTTGGTCACCGGCACGGCGGCCGAGGCGGAGGTGCGCGAGTACGTCAACCGGATCGGCCGCGAGTCGGCCGAGGAGCGCGGCGCCGAGGACCGCGAGAAGACCGGCGTGCCGCTCGGGCGCAGCGTCGTCAACCCGGTCAACGGGGAGGAGATCCCGATGTTCGTCGCCGACTACGTGCTGATGGAGTACGGCACCGGGGCGATCATGGCGGTCCCTGGCCATGACAGCCGTGACTACGAATTCGCCCAGAGGTTCGGGTTGCCGGTCGAGCGCGTGATCGAGGGAACCGACCCCGAGGTGGCCCGCGACGAGGAGGGGCTGCCCTATCCGGGCGACGGGCCGATGCTCAGCTCCGGCCGCTTCGACGGCAAGCACAACCGCGCGGCCTACGAGGAGATCGTCGATTGGCTGCGGTCCGAGGGTCGCGGCAAGCCGTCGGTCAACTACCGCCTGCGCGACTGGCTGGTTTCGCGTCAGCGCTACTGGGGCGCGCCGATCCCGATCGTCTACTGCGACAAATGCGGGACGGTCCCGGTCCCCGACGACCAGCTGCCGGTCGAGCTGCCGGAGATCGAGGACTACGCGCCGCAGGGCAAGAGCCCGCTGGCCGCGGCCGAGGAGTGGGTCGCCACCGCGTGCCCGCGCTGCGGCGGCCCGGCCCGGCGCGAGACCGACACGATGGACACCTTCGTCGACTCCTCCTGGTACTTCATCCGCTACCTCGATCCTCAAAACGCGGAGGCCGCCTGGGACCGTGCCGCCGCCGACAACTGGCTGCCCGTCGACCAGTACATCGGCGGCGTCGAGCACGCGATCCTGCACCTGATGTACGCGCGCTTCTTGACCAAGGCGCTGGCGGACATCGGCCAGCTCGGCGTGCAGGAGCCTTTCGCCAACCTCTTCGCGCAGGGGATGATCACCCGCGACGGGGCGAAGATGTCGAAGTCGAGGGGCAACACGGTCAGCCCTGGCGACTACGTCGAGCGCTACGGCGCCGACACCGCCCGCACCTACGTTTGCTTCATGGGCCCGCCCGAGCGCGGCGGCGACTGGTCCGACGAGGGGGTCGAGGGCGTCAATCGCTTCCTCTCCCGGCTCTCCCGGCTCAGCGGCGAGGTCACCGAGCGCACCGGTCCCGGCGAGCCGAGCGCCGCCGTGGGGGGCGAGGCGCGCGAGCTGCTGGCCAAGGCTCACTGGGCGATCGAGAAGGCGACCCGCGACTTTCAGCGCGGCTTCCAGTTCAACACCGCGATCTCGGCCGTGATGGAGCTGGTCAACGACGCCTACCGGCTCAAGGACGGCCTCTACGGGGAGCCGGACGGGGACGCCGCCGTGCGCTTCGCGACCGCCACCGCGGCCTCGCTGATCTTCCCCTTCGCGCCGCACCTGGGGGCCGAGGTATTCGAGCGCCTGACCGGTGAGCGGGTCTGGGAGCGGCCCTGGCCTCAGCCCGATCCGGTGCTGCTGTCCAGCGACACCGTGACCCTGATCGTCCAGGTCAACGGCAAGCTCCGCGACCGCATCGAGGCGCCGGCCGAGGCCTCGCAGGAGCAGCTGCTGGAGCTGGCCCGAGCGAGCGAGAAGGTCAGCGCCCACCTCGATGGCAAGGAGATCGTCAAGGAGATCGTCGTACCCGGCAGGCTGGTCAACCTGGTGGTCAGGTAGCGAGGCAGGTTCCCCGCTCCTGCCCGCTTTTGGTACAAAGCGCGCCGATGCTCGTTAGGCGTCTGGAGGACGCACCAGTAGAGGAGTGGCACCGGCTGCGCACGCACGTGCTCATGGACGCGGGCGAACTCGGCTCCCGCAACCTCTCCGTCACCTGGCTCTCGCTGCCGGCCGGGGCCGAGCAGACGCTGAGCTCCCAGCAGGAGTCCGAGCAGGCCTACGTCATCGTCCGCGGGGGCGGCACGATGTCGGTCGCGGGGGACACGCAGCAGGTCGGCGAGGGCGACCTGATCCTGGTGCCCCCGGCAACCGAGCACTCGGTCGCCAACAACGGCGAGGCGGAGTTCTCCTTCGTCTCGATCCAGTCGCCCCCAGTCGCGGCCGCCGAGCTCTACAGCGATCAGCTCGCCGAGGTGGCCGGTTACGACGACGACGACGTCTGAGGCGCGATAGCCGGCGCATCTCGGCGTCCTCGCTGAGGCGCCAGAGGCGGCGCATCTCGGGGTCCTCGGTCCGCTGGCTCGGGTCACGCACTGGAGTGCGCTCCCCTCGCCATTCTCCCTGCGTCCCCCGATCTGCTTGCCCCTGACACCTCAGTCGGAATTCTGGCTGCGTTTTTCTTGAAATAGCGCGCCACGCGTGCGCTGGGATGGCCGAGGCTTGCGGTCATGCCCGAGTTGAGCCGAGCCCAGGTCGCCGTCTACGGCGCGATCGCGGTGGCGCTGCTGCTGGTCGGGGCGCGGGCGATCCGGGCGGAGGGTGGGGCCGAGCAGTCCTTCGCCACCGGTTCGGGTGGCGCGTCCTCGTCGGCTGGCTTCACGCTGAGCGGCCAGGCCTCCGATCTGGTCGTCGACGTCACCGGTGCCGTCGCGACCCCCGGCGTCTACCGCCTGCCGGCCGGGAGCCGGGTCGAGGACGCGATCGCCCGAGCCGGCGGCGCCAGCGCCAAGGCTGAGCTGGAAGCCGTCAACCGCGCCGCCAGGCTCGCCGACGGGCAGCAGGTGGTGGTGCCCGAACGTGGCCCGGACGGGGTCTCGCCGGCCACGGGAAGCGGCGGGGAGGAGGGGCCGATCAGCCTCGGCACGGCCACCGTCGAGCAGCTCGACACGATCGACGGCGTCGGCCCGGTGACCGCCGAGGACATCATCGAGTTCCGCGACCAGCACGGCGGCCTCGCATCGGTCGACCAGCTCGACCAGGTCTCGGGGATCGGCCCGGCGACGATGGAGTCGCTGCGGGCGCGGCTGCAGCCCTGAGGCGGTCGATTGCGTTCGCCGCGGCCACCGCTGCCGATCCTGATCGGGATCGCTGCCCTGGTCGTCGTCGCGCTCACGCGCGCCGACGCCATCCGCGAGCGGGCCGAGGATGGCTTGGGGCGGGGGATGCCAGCTCGCGAGGCCGAGCTCGCGCGCGGCTTCGTGCTCGGCCAGGACGAGGGCATCGACGCCCGCACCGAGGAAGACTTCCGGCGCGCCGGCTTGAGTCACCTGCTCGCTGTCAGCGGCCAGAACGTGACCCTGCTGGCGCTGTTGGCGATGCCGCTGATGGCGGCGCTCGGGATCCCGCTGCGAGAGCGCCTGGTCTGGGTGCTGGGGCTGATCGTCGTCTACGTGCCGCTGGCGGGAGCGGGCCCCTCGATCCAGCGCGCCGCTGTGATGGGCGCCGTCGGTCTGCTGGCGACCCTCTCGGGCCGGCGCTCCTCCCGGCTCTACGCCCTGCTGCTGGCGCTGGGAATCACGCTCGCGATCGATCCCGGCATCGCCGCGGACGTCGGCTGGCAGCTGAGCTTTGCCGCGGTGACCGGGATCTTCCTGCTCGCGGCGCCACTGCGCGGGATGATCGCGAAGCGGATCGGAGCCGGCGGTTGGCGCGGCGCGCTGGCGGAGGGCGCCGCCGTGACGATCGCCGCCACCTTGGCGACGGCGCCGCTGATCGCCTTCCACTTCGAGACGTTCTCGACCACCACCCTCGTCGCCAACCTGCTGGCGATGCCGGCCGTGGCGCCGGCGATGTGGCTGGGAATGGCGACGGCCGCCGCCTCCCAGGCGCCCGGCCTGCCGGTCGAGACGTTCAACTGGCTCAACGCGCTGCTGCTCGGCTACATCGCCCAGGTCGCGGCCTGGTGCGGGCGGCCGAGCTGGGCCGAGGTCGAGGTCCGGCTCGGCGGCGCCGGCTTGATCGCGTCGTACCTGGCGCTTGCGGCGGCGACGGCGCTCGGCTTCCGGGTCGCCCGCCTGCGCAGGCTGGTGGCGGCGAGAC
>JBAQZI010000170.1:0-15826 GCA_049790835.1 Solirubrobacterales bacterium | reverse complement strand
GCCGCCGCCTCGGGGTCGGCGTCGGCGAGCACGATCGCCGGGTTCTGGCCGCCCATCTCGCACTGGGCGGGAGCGGCGCGGGAGGCCATCCGCGCCGCCACCGAAAGGCCGACGGGGGTCGAGCCGGTGAAGGTGACGGCGGCGACCCGGGGGTCGTCGAGCAGCTCGGCGGCGCGCCCGCCCGAGAGCGGGGTGACGGTCAGCACGTCCGCTGGCAGCGCCTCCGCCGCGGCCTCGGCCAGCAGCTCGCCGATCGCCAGCGCCGGCGTCGCCGGCTTCAGCAGCACGACGTTGCCGTAGGCGAGCGCCGGCGCCGCCTTCCAGAGCGGGATCGCCAGCGGGAAGTTCCAGGGGCAGATCGCCAGCACCACGCCCAGGGGCTCGCGGCTGACGACGACTTCGGCGCCGGGCGTCGACCCCGGGAAGGTCTCCCCCGCCGGCCCCAGCGCCGCCTGCGCGTGGTAGCGGAGGATCGCGACGGCGCGGGCCGCCTCCGCCCTCGCCTCGACCACCGGCTTGCCGACCTCGCGCACCATCAGCTCGACGAAGCCGTCGGCGCGGGCGGCGACGGCGTCGGCCAGTGCCCCGAGAGCGGCGGCGCGGCGGGGGGCATCCGCGCGCCAACCGCTCGAGGCCGAGAGCGTCGCGTCGAGTAGGTCCGACAGCTCGCTCTCGCTCGCCTCCTCGACCGCGCGGACCTCCTCGTCGGGGGTCGTCGGGTCGTGGCTGCGAAGGGTTGCCATCGAAGCTCAGCCGGCCGCGGTCGGGGTGACCTCGCCGTTGCCGACCGGCGCCGAGTCGGCGACGACCTTGCCGTCGCGCATCTCGATCACCCGGCTCGCCGAGGCGGCGACCGAGGCGTCGTGGGTGGCGACGACGGTGGTCATCCCCCGCTCGGCGTTCAGTTCGGCCAGCAGCTCGATGATCGCGGCACCGTTCTTCTGGTCGAGGTTGGCGGTCGGCTCATCGGCCAGCAACAGCCGCGGCTGCCCGATCAGCGCCCTGGCGACGGCGACGCGCTGCTGCTCGCCGCCGGACATCTTCGCCGGCGTGTGGTCGAGGCGGGCGCCGAGCCCGACCCGCTCCAGCAGCGCCGTCGCCTCGGCCCGCGTCTGGGCCGCGTCGGTCGCCTCGAACATCAGCGGCAGCTCGACGTTCTCGACCGCGTTCAGCAGCGGGATCAGGTTGTAGGACTGGAAGATGAAGCCGACCGATTTGTGCCGCATCAGCGAGAGCTGGCTCTCGGTCAGGCCGGTCAGCGACTGGCCCTGGAGGACGATCTCCCCTTTGGTCGGGCGCTCGAGCCCGCCGGTCAGGTGCAGCAGCGTCGACTTGCCGCTGCCGCTCGGGCCCATCACGCAGACGAACTCTCCCGGCCGCACCCGCACGGAGATGCCGCGCAGCGCCTTCACCACCTCGTCGCCGAGCTGGAACAGCTTCCAGAGGTCTTCGGTGCGGACGACGTCCTCGGCGCCAGCTTGGTCGCGGTTGGGATTCAACGGGCTCGCTCCTTTCGTGTGATCGGCGTCACCATGATCAGGCGTCACCATGAGTGGGAGAGCGCCTCCACGGCGGGGGCGCGGATCGCTTTGCGGGCGGGGGCGATGCCGGCGACGGCCGCGACCAGGGTCGAGACCGTGACCGTGATCAGCGCCGCCCGCAGCGCCTCGTCAGCCTCCGGAGCCGGCCCGAAGGCGGAGATCAGGAGGCCGATCAGGCAGCCGAGGACGCCGCCGACCAGGCCGTAGAGGACCGCCTCGAAGGCGAAGACGAGGAAGATGTCGCGGTCGGCCACGCCGGAGGCCTTGAGGACGCCGATCTCGTGCATCCGCTGCAGCACCACGCGGGTCATCAGCACGCCGACCTGGAGGGCGCCGACGGCGATCGCGACCAGGGCCAGCGAGAGCGTCGCCCGCTCGACCAGGCCGGCGTCGATGCCGCCGACCGAGAGGCTGTCCGCCTGCGCCCGCACGGTGGCGCTCTGGGCAAGCACGAAGAAGGTCAGCGCCGCGGCGACGGCGGCCGAGAAGGAGCGCAGCAGCGCCTGCCCGCGCGCCCGCGAGACCATCCGCATCGTGTAGCGCAGCGAGCGCATCAGGGCGAGGTCCTCAGCAGTTCCAGGGGGCTGCGCTGGAGCAGTCGCCAGGCCGGAATCAGGGCGCCGGCGATGAGCATGATCGGGAAGTAAACGGAGACCAGGGCAACAGCCTGGAAGACGGTGCCGACGGCGAAGATCCCCGGCATCAGGATCGCGAACATGGCGCCGCCGAAGAGGATGCCGCCGAGCAGGCCGAGGCCGATCAGCAGCGCCGACTCGACCAGGAAGAGGTAGAGCACGTCATCGGTGATCCCGACCGCGGCGAGGATCCCGAACTCGCGCCGGCGCTCGTCGATCGAGATCAGCAGCGAGCTGAGGACCGAGAAGAAGCCGAGCGCCAGGGTGACACGGCCGACCACGCCGAGGACGCTGGCAGCGACCTCGTTGACCTGAACCGCCTCGAACTGCTGGGTGAAGGTGTAGACGCCGAAGCGGTCGGTGTTGGCGGTGATCAGGTAGGCGAGGGCGACGTCGCCGGCTTTCGCCTGCACCCGTGAGGGGTCGCTGCTTACGGTCAGGCCCTGCTCCTTGAGCGCTTCGCCGGTCAGCCCCGGGTCGCTGGAGGCGATCCGCAGGGTCCCTTCTCCGGAACCGCTGACCGGCGTCACGGCGGTCACCCCGGGCAGCCCTTCGGCCTCGGCCTGGAGGTCGGCGGGCAGCGCCCCGGCAGCTCTGATCTGTCCCTTGTCGCGGTCGACGGTGACGCCCTTGGCGGGGACGACCCAGATGTCGGCCTCGCCGATCGCGTCGGCGACCGCGGCCGAGCCGGAGCTCTGGAAGGCGACCGAGAGCGCGTAGACGAAGACGACGGCACCGACCGAGAGCGAGAGCGAGCCGGCCGTGAGCGCGGCCCGCAGCCGCTGGCGGCGCCAGTTGGCGAGCGCGAGCTTGACCAGCTTCGGCATCAGCCGGTGACCAGGTCGGCCCAGCCGAGGCCGGGGTCGAGGCCGCCGCTCTCCTGGGTCAGCAGCAGGCGGCCGGTGTTGACCAGGTGCTCCTTCATCGCCGCCGCCGCCGCCTTGGCGTCGCCGGCCTCGATCGCGGCGACGATCGCGGTGTGCTCGGCGACGATCTCCGGCAGGTCGCGCGAGCGCCCGACCGTCGAGACGCCGCGGGTCAGGACCAGGTCGCGCAGGGAGTCGACATAGCTGGTGAGACGGCTGTTGCCGGAGGCTTCGTTGATCAGCTCGTGGAAGCGGCGGTCGTGGCGCATCGCCATCACCTCGTCGTCGGCCGCCGCGGCGGCTTCCATCTCGGCCAGCTCCTGCTTCAGGGCGGCGACCAGCTCGGGGTTGTCGTTCTCGACCGCCCGATGCGTCGCCGGCACCTCCAGCAGCAGCCGCAGGGCGATGATTTCCTCGAGGTCGTGGATCGAGGTCTGCAGGATCCGCACCCCGCGGTTGCGCTCGAACTTGACCACGCCCTGGCCGCTGAGGTCGATCAGCGCCTCGCGCACCGGCGTCCGCGAGACCCCGAAGGCGGTGGCGAGCGTCTGCACCGAGTGCAGCGAGCCGGGCTGCAGGCGGCCCTCGACGATCGCCCCGAGGATCGATTCCCGGACCCGGTCGGTGATGCTGCGGTCGGCCTTGATCTCCTCCACGACCGCCTCGGTTGCCTTCTCCTCGCTCACAGCGCCTCCGTCTTGTCCAGCTCTTCGACCAGTACCCGCTCGCGGCATTCCGCCGAGCGATACGCCGCCTCTATCAGGGCAACGGCTTCACGCCCCGCGGTCACCCCGACCGGGAGCTCACCGCCGCGCTCCAGCGCCATCAGGCTCTGCTGGACCGAGTCCCGCACCGAGTCCGCCCAGGTCCCCCCCACCGGGTCGTCCTCCCAGACTCCTTCGATCCTGGTTCGCAGCGGTGCGACAGCGCTCAGGTCACCCTCGAAGAACGCCTCGCAGCCGGCGACAGCGGCTAGGCCATCGCTGCCGACGACGTCGAGGCGATCATCGAAGGTGCCCTCGGGACAGTGATAGGAGCCCTGCACGGCGCCCAGGGCGCCGCTCGCGAACTCCATCGTCACCGAGAAGCTCTCCTCGTCCCGCGGCCGATCCATGGTCGCGGTGACAGCCGAGACGGGCCCGCCGAGCGCCCGCAGGCAGTAGATCCGGTGGACCCCGGCGTCCATCAGCAGGCCGCCGCCGACCAGCTCCGGGTCGGCGCGCCAGCCGCCGTAGCGGCCGCCGATCCAGAGTCGCGCGTAGAGGCCCTGCAACTCCCCCAGGCCCCCGGCCGCGATCAGCTCGGCGAGGCGCCGGTGGGGGCCGTAGAAGAGCTGGTTGTGGGAGACGGCGACGCGGCGCCCGGCCGCCCGTGCCGCGGCAACGATCGCGTCGCAGCCCCCCAGATCGACCGCCAGTGGCTTCTCCAAGAGGACGTCGCAATCGGCCGCCAGCGCCCGTTCGGCGACCTCGCGGTGCAGCGAGTGAGGCAGGCAGATATCGACCGCGTCGAGCTGCTCGGTCGCCAGCATCCGCTCGACGCGGGTGTGGACGGCGGCTCTGCCGGCGTCGCGCCGAGCCAGCTCCTCGTCGAGGTCGCAGACGGCCGCCAGCTCGAGATCGGGGCAGGAGCGAATCGCGGCCAGGTGATGCTGGCCGATCTCGCCGAGGCCGCAGAGCCCGACCCTCATGCCGGCACCCCCTCGCGGCCGAGCAGGGCCTCGACCTGCCCGGCGGCGAGCCGGGCCGCCGCCGCGGGATCGGAGCCGAGCACCTGCTCGTAGTAACGGTAGGCCTCGAACTCGACCGCCATCGCACCGTCGTAGCCGATCGCGTCGAGCGCCCCGAGCAGCTGCCGCCAGGGCACCCGGCCCTCGCCGAGCAGGCAGAAGTGGAAGTCCTCGCCGTCGAGGCCGGGGCGGCCGAAGGCGTCCTTGAGGTGGACGTTGACGATGCGCTCCCCCCAGCGCCGCACCAGGGCCGGGATGTCGTCCTCGCTGAGCACGAAGTGGCTGGGGTCGAAGGTGATCGCGACGGGGACGGCGGCGAGGACGCGCTCGGCGGTCGCCGCGTCGTGGGCGAGCGTGCCCCAGCAGGGCTCGAGGCCGATCTTCACCCCGAGCCGCTCGCCGCGGGAGCAGATCGTCTCCAGCGCTTTCAGCGCCGTCGCCCAGGCTTTGACGTCATAGCGGCGCTCGGCGCCCTGCTCCCAGAGGTTGGGGCCGGTGAGGACGTCGACCACCGGCACTCCCGCCTCGGCGGCGGCCTCGACCGCGGCCAGGCTCCGCCGCAGCGCCTCGCTGCCGCCGCTGACCAGGTCCTGCTGGCAGGCCAGGGCCGAGGCGGGCAGGGGCTGCCCGCTCAGCTCCTCGACGTGGGCCATGGTCCACTCGACCGCGTCGTAGCCGGCCGCCGCCAGCGAATCGGCGACCGCGGCGGCGGGCATCTCCTCGTAGCCCAGCGCCGCGATGAAGGAGAGGCGGCGGCCGTTCACAGCGTCGCCTCGACTTCGGCCAGCGATTTCGCGAACAGCTCGGCGATCTCGACGATCTCGTCCTCGCCGACGTTGACCGCCGGCTTGAACTTGACGACGTTGCCGTTGGCGCCGAAGACGGGCCCGGTCTTGCCGATCATCAGCCCGTTCTCGAGACAGGCCGCCATCAGCGCGTCGGTCTCGGCGAAGGCCTGCTCCTTGCTCTCGCGGTCGCGGACCAGCTCGACGCCGACCATCAGGCCCTGGGCGCGGATGTCGCCGATCAGCTTCGAGTCCTTCTCGATCTCGCGCAGGCGCTCGACCAGCAGCGCCCCCATCCGCTCCGAGTTGCCCGGCAGGTCGTCGCGGACCATCACCTCGAGCATCGCCAGGGCGGCCGCGCAGGCGACCGGGTTGCCGGCCTGGGTGAAGCCGTACTCCCAGGGCAGCAGCTCGGCGTACTCGTCGGTGGCGATCGTCGCCGAGAGCGGCAGGCCGCCGCCGAGCGCCTTGCCGAGCACGATCATCTCCGGCTCGACGCCGGAGCGTTCGACCGCGAACATCGGCCCGCAGCGACAGAGCGCGCCCTGGACCTCGTCGACGATCAGCGGCACCTCGTGGTCGCGGGCGATCTCGTGCACGCGCTCGAGGTAGCCGTCGGGCGCCGGCACCATGCCGCCGTTCGCCTGGAAGGGCTCGACGATCACCCCGGCGGGGCCGTTGGTGTGTCCTTTCCGCAGGGCGAAGTCGACGTACTCGGCGCAGGCCAGGTCGCAGCTGTCGGGCTTCAACTTGAGTGGGCAGCGGTAGCAGTTGTAGGTCGGCACCCGCATCTGCCGCGGCAGGTAGCGGTCGAGCCCCTTGTTGGAGCCCTCGACCATCCCCGGGTCGACGTAGGTGAGCCCGATCGTGGCGAAGGTGCGGCCGTGGAAGGCGGCGTCGAGGCAGACGAAGTCGGTGCCGCCGGTGGCCCGCATCGCCAGGTGCAGCGCCCCCTCCACGGCGCCGGCGCCGGAGAGCGCGTAGAGGACTTTCGAGAGGCGCCCCGGGGCGAGCTCGGCCAGAAGGGAAGCCAGCTCGGTCCTCGGGGCGCTCTCGAACACGGGCGAGACGTAGTCGATCGTCTCCAGCTGCTCGACGATCGCCTGCTTGACCTCGCGGTTGCGGAAGCCGAGGTTGAGCACCCACTCGGCCGAGATCGCGTCGACGTACTCCTTGCCGGCGGCGTCCCGGACCCGGGTGCCCTCCCCTTCGATCAGGCCGAGATCGACGTCGCCCATGCACTTGAGCACGTGCGCGTCCGATTCCTCTCGCAGCCGCCGAGCGCGGTCGCCGGCTGGGGCCTGATCGTTCATCGGCTCCTCCATCAGCCGGCCAGGTACTCGGGGCGGGGCAGGTCCCAGTGGCCGACGTTGATTCCCTCGGTGTCCGCTGGCTCGCGGGAGAGCACGAACTCGACCAAGCATGGCCCGCCGGTGGACATCGCCTTTTGCATCGCCGGCCCAACTTCGCCGGCCTCTTCGACCTTGAACGCCTCGCAGTTGAATCCCTTGGCGATCGCGGTGAAGTCGATTGGCATCAGCTGGTCGCCGCGGCGCGAGCGGAACTCGACCGAGAAGGCCCGGTCCTCGCCGAACATGCCGCGCTGGAAGTCGCGGATCGAGAGCCAGCCGGTGTTGTTGAGGCAGGCGATCACGATCGGCGCCCCGAGCTCGGAGGCCAGCGCCAGCTCCTGGATCGTCTGCTGCAGGTCACCGTCGCCGGCGAACCCGACCACGGGGCGATCCGGCTGCGCGAGGCTGGCGCCAAGCGCGGCGGGCAGCGTGTAGCCCATCGTCGAGTAGCCGCCGGGGCTGAGCCAGGTCCGCGGTTCGTAGGAGAGGAACTCCTGGAAGGCCTGGATCTGCGGGTGCCCGGCGGAGGCGATCCCAATCGTCTCCCGCGGGGTCGCCTGGCGCACCTCGTGCAGGACCCGGCTCATCGAGAGCTTGTCGGTCCAGCGCTCGCGGATCGCTTCGCGCCAGCGCTGCTTCCAGTCGGCGATCTCCGCCCGGTACTCGGGCCGCTCGATGCGCTCGGTCCCATGGCGGTCGCGCAGCGCGTCGTAGAGGTCGGTGAGCCCGGAGCGGGCGTCGCAGACGGCGCCGACCGCGGTCGGGTAGTTCTTGCCGATCTCGGTCGGGTCGATGTCGAAGTGGATGATCTCCGTCGGCGGCACCGAGAACGACTGCCCCGACTCATACGAGGAACAGGTCTGCTCGGCGAAGCGGGTGCCGACGGCGAGGATCACGTCGGCCTCGCGGCTGAAGTGGTTGCCGACCGTGGTCCCGTTGGAGCCGGTGTGCTCAGCCGAGAGCGGATGGTCCTCGGGGAAGACCCCCTTGCCCATCATCGTCACGATCACCGCGGCGCCGAGCAGCTCGGCCACCGCCCGCAGCTCCGCCGCGGCGCCGGCGGTGAGGCAGCCGCCGCCGGCCAGGATCACCGGGCGCTTGGCGTTCAGCAGCCGCTCCGCCGCCGACTCAACTGAGTCCGGGTCGGGGCGGAGACGGCCGCGGAACGGTCGGCGGGAGTCGGGGTCGGGAGGAGCAAGCTCGGTCGTCTGCGCCTGCACGTCCATCGGCAGCTCGACGTGAACGGGCCCGGGGCGGCCGGAGAGCATCGTGTTGAAGGCGCGCGGCAGCACATCGGCCAGCAGGTCGACGTGCTGGACGTCCCAGTTGCGCTTGACGATCGGCCGGATCACCGCCGGGAACTGGTTGTCCTGCTGGCGCTCCAGCTCCTGCAGGACGCCGCGGCCCAGCATGTAGGTCTGCGGCCCGCCGGTGAAGGCGATCAGCGGGATCGAGTCGATGAAGGCCGTCGCCAGCCCGGTCGCCACGTTCATCGAGCCCGGCCCGATCGAGGTCATCGTCGCCAGCGGCTTGCCACAGGCGCGGTAGTAGGCGTCGGCCATGTGGGCCGCCGTCTGCTCGTGCTTGGGCGCGATCACCTCGATCCTGTCGGAGCGGTCCTTGAAGGCGTCGAAGGCCGCCATGTCGCCGTGCCCCGGGATCCCGAAGACGTAGGGAACGCCCTCGCCGATCAGGTACTCGGCGACCATCTCTCCGCCGGTCATGCTCATCGGGAAACCTCCGGGGTCGGGTCGTCGACAGCGAGCTCGGCGAGCTTGTCCTCGACCGATTTGCCGCGGTTTTTCATCTCGCTGATGAGGAAGACGATCACGCCCGAGATCGCCGCGGCGGCGCAGAGCCCGAAGACCCAGAGCCGCCAGGAGCCGGCCGAGATTTCTTCCGTGAAGGGGAGTTTGAAGACGTAGTAGATGGAGCCGATCGTGCCGACCGTCCCGACCAGCGCCGTCAGCCCGACGCCGAGGGCGCCGCCGGGGATGCGCCAGACCTGGTCGCCGCGCTCCTCATACAGGTGCTTCCAGTTGCGGCGGGCCTGGACGATGCCGGTGTAGAGGTAGAAGAGCGAGAGCGACCAGACCACGATCAGGGTCGCGATGTAGAGCTGGAACGCCGTGTTCAGCGACTCCAGCGAGAAGAAGAGGGCGATCACGCCGACCGCGACGACGGCCTGCAGCAGGATCGCCGGCACCGGCTGGCGCGAGCGCTGGCCGACATGGGCGAAGATCCGCGGCAGCCGCCGCTCGATCCCAGAGACGAACAGCAGCCGCGAGTAGGCGTTCATGTAGGCGAGGCCCTGCGAGAGCACCGCCGCGCAGATGCCGAGGGCCACGATCACCCCCAGGAAGCCGGAGACCGTCTTCACCGCTTCGGCCAGCCCGGTCGTCGGGTTGATGTCGGCGATCGGCGTGACCAGGAGCGTGCCGAGGATCCCGAAGACGTAGCCGACCAGGAGCGCGATGGTGCCGACCGTGAGCATGCGGCCGACCCCCTTCTTCTGGTCCTTGAACTCGGCCCCCATGTTGAAGGGGATCTCGACCCCGATCAGCCAGAGGACCGCGGCCGAGAAGAGGAAGCCGTAGGTACCGAGGTTGAGCGTCAGCACTTCGCTGGTCGAGGAGATGTGGTTGGGGCCGCCCTCGCTGATCGCGTAATAGACGCCGGCGACCAGGGCGACCACGGCGGTGCTCATCGCGATGAAGAAGATCTTCTTCACCAGGTTCATCGAGACGTCGAGCTTGGCGAGGCAGAGGAGGGTGATCAGGGAGACGACCGCGACCTGGGTGACGACGGTGGCCCAGAGCGGCCAGGAGACCCCGAGCGCGACCTGCAGGTGCTGGGCGAACGCGGTCGAGACCAGCGGCAGCAGCAGGAAGACGGCCACCCAGGAGAGCCAGCCGGCGATGAAGCCGTGGATCTTCCCCATCGTCTTGTCGGCCCAGATGTAGATGCCGCCCTCGCCCGGGAACAGCGTCCCCAGCTCATAGGAGGCGAGGATCGCCGGGATCAGGAAGACGACCACCGCGAGGCCGAGCATCGAGAAGACGGCCCAACCGCCGGCCGCCAGCTGCGAAGCGCCGTAGGCGCCGAAGATGATCGCGAAGTAGACGGTGACGAGCTCGCCCGTGCCGAGGTTTTTCGGCAGCACCTTGGGCGGAATCAGCTCGGCGAGCATCGACGGGCCTCCTCTGGAGGGCGTCGCGTCGTTGGCAGCCATTTTCTTCTCCTCGGGGACTCGGCGACCGGTTTTCCCAGGACCTGTGCCGTTGCTTTCCCTGCGCCGCCTATTGTTTTATCACATGAAGCCTGTAACATGCTACATGCTGCTGGGAGGCCGCTAACGCTTAACACGCGTCAACGCCCGTGAACGACAAGACTCCCGACACCGCCGAGCAGCCCAGCCGCATTGGACCGAAAGCGGCGCTGACGCGCGGCTTGCGCGACTGCCTCCCGCAAGGCGAGCTGGTGCTCGACGGGTCCCGCCTGCGCGAAGCCGGCAAGGACGGAACCGGCAGCCGCGGCCTCTCCGGCAGCGCCGAGGCCCTCGTCCTCCCCACCTCGACCGCCGAAGTCGCGGCGGTGCTGAGCTGGTGCTACGAGCACGACGTGCCGATCGTCCCCCGTGGCGGCGGCACCGGTCTCGCCGGCGGCGCTGTCCCCAGCGGCGGCGTCGTCCTCTCGCTGGAGGCGATGGACGCGATCCGCTCGATCGACCCGGAGCTGTGGCGGATGGAGGCCGAGGCCGGCGTCCGCACCGCCCGCGTGCACCGCGTGGCCCGCGAGAACGGGTTGATCTTCCCCCCCGACCCAGGGGCCAGCGAGCAGTCGACGCTGGGCGGCAACATCGCCACCAACGCCGGCGGTCCCCACGCCTTCAAGTACGGCGTCACCGGTCAGTGGGTGACCGGGTTGGAGGCGGTCCTGCCGGCCGGCGAGATCGTCCACCTCGGCGGGCCGATCCGCAAGGACGTCGCCGGCTACGACTTCCTGCACCTGCTGACCGGCTCGGAGGGGACGCTGGCGGTGGTCACCGCCGCCTGGCTGCGGCTGACCCCGGCCCCCGAGGCGCAGGCGATCGTCGTCGGCTTCTACCCCGACGTCGCCGCCGGCTGCGCCGCCGCCGCCGCGGTCCTCGGCACCGGCATCGAGGCGACGGCGCTCGAGTACCTCGACGCCGGCGCCCTCACCGCCAGCCTCGGCTCCTTCCCCTTCCCGACCCCGGAGCGGGCGGCCTTCGCGCTGCTGGCCGAAGCCGACGGCCATCCCGACGAGGTGGCGCGGGTCTCACGGGACCTGGCCGCGACACTGGGCGAGGGCGCCGTCGCCACCCCCCTGGTGCTGGCGGAGCGCCGCCAGGCCAAGGACCTCTGGGCCTGGCGCGACGGCGTCTCGATCGCGGTCACGGCGAGCCGCGGCGGCAAGGTCTCCGAGGACGTCGTGGTCCCCTTCGACCGCCTCGCCGAGGCGATCGAGGCGACCGTGGAGATCGGCCGCGAGCACAGGCTCGACGCCTGCTCCTGGGGCCACGCCGGCGACGGCAACATCCACGCCACCTTCCTCGTCGACCTCGAGCTGCCGGAGGAGCTGGAGCGGGCCGAGCGGGCGGCGGAGCAGATCTTCGACCTGGCGATCGCGCTCGGCGGCTCGATCAGCGGGGAGCACGGGATCGGCACCCTGAAGACCGGCCGGGTGCGCGCGGCGCTGGACGCGACGACCGTCGAGCTGCAGGCCAAGGTCAAGCGCGCCTTCGACCCGAAGCTGCTGCTCAACCCCGGTAAGAAGGTGCCGGGCCTCGGTCCGGGCCGGAGCTGAGGCCGGCGGCTCCGCGCCCGTCGTTGCCCGAGGCGGCGCGGCGGGCGGCGAGGACCGCGAATCCCCAACCGGAGGCGACGAGGACGCCGCCGAGGACGTCGCTGGGGAAGTGCCAGGCGAGGACCATGATCGAGCAGCCGACGGCGAGCACGAAGCAGCTGCCGACGGCGGCGGCGGCGAGCCGCCAGTCGGGCGGGACGACGAAGGCGAAGGCGATCGCGATCGAGCTGGCGGCGGTGGCGTGGCCACTGGGGAAGGCGACCGGCCCGAGCTGGTTGTGGCCAAGCACGGATTGAGAGCGAGGATGGGCGAGCACCACCTTCAACACCTGCGTGGTCACGTTGGCGCCGGCGACCACGGTCACCGCGGCGACGGCGTCCAGCGGCCGGCCGCGCCAGAGCGCGATCCCGCAGGCGGCGGTCAGCATCGCCAGCAGCGGCAGCGGGTCGGCCAGGTGGGCGATCGGGTCGGCCAGCGGGCCGACGCTGCCCTCGCGGGCGATGAACTTGGTCAGCAGGGTGGCGTCGGCGCGCTGCGCGGCGTCGATCCCGTAGGCGACCAGCGCCAGCAGGACCAGCGCGCCGGCGCAGCCGATCCACGCCGCGAGTGGGGCTCCGATTCTCTTGGCCACGCCAAAACGGTAGCTGGGAGGCTTAAGCGAACCTTCAGGCGGGGGTGACCGGGTTGCGGCGGACCGCGAAGGAGCGGTCCTTGCCCGCCGCGTGGGCGAAGCGGCGGATCAGCTCGGCGCGCAGGTTCGCGGGCTCGATCACGGCGTCGACGACCAGCTCGGAGGCGAGGTGGAGGATGTCGATGTCCTCGGCGTACTCCTCGCGTTTCGCAGCGACGAAGCGCTCGCGCTCGGCCTCGTCCTCGATCGCCTGGATCTGGTTGTAGAAGACGGCGTTGATCGCGGCCTGCGGACCCATCACCGCGATCGAGGCGGTGGGCAGGGCGATGCAGCAGTCCGGCTCGAAGGCGGGCCCGGCCATCGCGTAGAGCCCCGCCCCGTAGGCCTTGCGGACGATCACCGAGAGCTTCGGCACCGTCGCCTCGGAGACGGCGCTGATCATCTTGGCGCCGTGGCGGATGATCCCCTGGCGCTCGACCGCGGTCCCGATCATGAAGCCGGGCACATCGGCGAGGAAGAGCAGCGGCACGTTGAAGGCGTTGCAGGTCTGGATGAAGCGCGCCGCCTTGTCGGCGGAGTCGACGAAGAGGACGCCGCCCTTCTGGCGGGGCTGATTGGCGACGACGCCGACCACCTGCCCGTCGAGCCGGCCGTAGCCGACGATCAGCTCCTTCGCCCAGCGCTTGTGGACTTCGAGGAAGCTGTCGGCGTCGAGCAGGACGGCGAGCACCTCGCGCATGTCGAAAGGCTGGTTCTCGTCGGCGGGGACGATCTCGGCGATCGCCGCCTCTGAGGCGGGGGCGGCGGGCTCGGCGGCGGGCGGCTGCTCGCGCCAGCTCCCCGGCATGTAGGAGAGGTAGCGCTGCGCCAGCTCAATCGCCTCCTCGTCGCTCTTGACCAGGAAGTGGCCGCAGCCGGAGACACCGGTGTGCATCTTCGCCCCGCCCATCTCCTCCAGCGTCACCTTCTCGCCGATCACCATCTCCGCCATCCGTGGCGAGCCCAGGTACATCGAGGCGTTGCCTTCACGCATGATCACGACGTCGCAGAAGGCCGGGATGTAGGCGCCGCCGGCGGCGCTGGGGCCGAACAGCAGGCAGATCTGCGGCACCTGGCCGGAGAGCCGCACCTCGTTGTGGAAGATCCGCCCGGCGCCGCGGCGGCCGGGGAACATCTGCACCTGATCGGTGATCCGCGCCCCGGCCGAGTCGACCAGGTAGATCAGCGGCAGCTGCAGGCGCAGCGCCCGCTCCTGGATGCGAAGGATCTTCTCCACCGTCTTCGGGCCCCAGGAGCCGGCCTTGACGGTGGGGTCGTTGGCCATCAGGGCGACGCGGCGACCGTCGATCGTGGCCAGGCCGGTGACGACGCCATCGGCGCCCAGCCCCTCCCGCTCCCAGTTGGCGAGCGCGCCCTCCTCGGCGAAGGAGCCGGCGTCGACCAGCAGCGCGACCCGCTCGCGAACCGGCAGCTTGCCCTGCTCGGCGGTCTTCTCGTGGTGGCGCTGCGGGCCGCCGGAGAGGGCGGCGTCGAGAGCTTTCCCGAACTCAGTCACGGCGGGAGCCTATTCGGACTGGCTGGCGTGCCAGCCGACGGGCGGGACTACCCCGCCTTGCCAGGCTCCCAGTCGACCGGCCCGGCCCGCAACACGTGGGCCCCCAGTGGCCGCCCGAGCACCTCCTGCGCCGCCCGCGAGGCCTCGACCAGCCGCGGCAGGTCGATCCCGGTCGCGATCCCCATCTCGTGCAGCATCGAGACCACGTCCTCGCTGCCGACGTTGCCGGTCGAGCCGGGCGGCACCGGGCAGCCGCCGAGCTCGCCGAAGCTCGACTCGAAGGAGTCGATGCCCTGCTCCAGCGCCGCCAGCAGGTTGGCCAGCCCCTGGCCGCGGGTGTTGTGGAAGTGGGCGGTCAGCTCGACGCCGGCGAGGCGCTCGCGGGCGGCGGCGAAGAACTCGTGGACCTGGCGCGGGTTCGCCATCCCGGTCGTGTCGCCGAAGCCGACCTCCTCGCAGCCGGCGGCGGCCAACCGTTCCGCAATCTCGAAGACCCGATCCTCAGGCACGTGCCCCTCGTAGGGGCATCCGAACGAGGTCGCGATCACGCCCTCGCGCCGCAGCCCCTCCTCCCCGGCCGTCGCCAGGGTCGCCGCCAGGCCCTGCAGCGACTCCGCGACCGAGCGGTTGACGTTGCGCTGGTTGTGGGTCTCCGAGGCGGAGAGGAAGACGCTGATCTCGTCGAAGCGGTCGCGCATCCCCAATGCCCGCTCGAGTCCGCGCTCGTTTGGGATCAGGACCGAGAAGGAGACCCCCGGACGCCGTCGCGCCGCCATCAGCACCTCGGCCGCGTCGGCCAGCTGCGGGATCACGTCCGGCCGCACGAACGACGTCACCTCCATCCGCCCCACCCCGGTCGCCGAGAGCATGTCGACCAGCCGCACCTTCTCCGCCGTGTCGATCGTCTCCGGCTCGTTCTGGAACCCGTCGCGCGGCCCGACCTCGCGGATGCGGACGCTTTTCGGCAGCTCGGCCATGTCAGAAAGCTTATGCGGCGGCGAGCAGCCACAGGCCAGACCAGGTCGAGCCCTTGTGGCGGTCAGACCATGCCGAGGCCGCCGCTGACGCCCAGCGTCTCGCCCGTTACGTAGGTGGCATCGTCGGAAGCCAGGAAAGCGACGGCTGCCGCTACCTCGTCGGGTTGGCCGAGGCGGCCCATCTGGGTCGAGGACTTCATCGTCTCGATCACCTTCTCGCCGATCTCGCCGAACTCCTTGGCGCCCATCAGCAAGGGGGTCTCGATTGGGCCGGGGGCGATCGCGTTGGCGGTGATCTCGTAGCGGGCGTTCTCGCGAGCGATCGCCTTGGTGAAGCCGACGATGCCCGCCTTGGCGGCCGAGTAGACGGCCGAGCCCTTGGAGCCGACACGGCCGGCCTCGGAGGAGATGCTGACGATGCGGCCGTATTTCGCCGCCTGCATCCCGGGTAATGCCGCGTAGGTGCAGTTGAGGACGCCGACGAGGTTGATCGCCAGCACCTTCTGCCACTGCTCCGGCGTGGTGTAGGTGAAGAAGCCGAACTCGTCGGTGCCGGCGTTGTTGACGAGGACGTCGAGGGTCCCGACCGCGGCGACCGCCGCCTGGGCGGACTCGAGCTCGGTGACGTCGAGCTCGAGCGCGTGCCCGTTGACCTCGCCCGCGACCTTCTCGGCCCCGGGGACGTCGATGTCGCCGACCCAGACCTCAGCCCCCTCGGCGGCGAGGCGGGCGGCGATCGCGGCGCCGATGCCGCTGGCGCCGCCGGTGACCAAAGCTTTCCGTCCCTCCAGCCTCATGCGGGGATGAGCATAGACTGGCGCGCTCGTGACGGACCGCGGACCGATACCGATCATCGGCGGCACCGGCGCCCTCGGCGCCGGCCTGGCGACGCGCTGGGCACAGGCCGGAGTGCCGGTCGTGCTCGGCT
>JBAQZI010000169.1:0-2504 GCA_049790835.1 Solirubrobacterales bacterium | reverse complement strand
CGCGAGGCGGCCGGCGCCGGCACTTCTCCCCTCGCCTATCCGCAGCTGCTCGTCAACGACCTCGCCGCCCCGGCCCGCTCGCTGCGGCCGACGATCGGCGACGCCCTCGACGAGCTGCGCGAAGCCGGTGCGCCGATCGCCTTGCTCAGCGGCTCCGGCCCGACCGCGGTCGGGCTCTTCCCCGACCTCGCCGCTGCCCGCGCCGCGGCCGCGACGATCGACCGCGACGACGCGATCGTCTGCGCGGCGGGGAGGGCACCATGAGGTTGCCGGACGAGGGCGGGGAGGGGAGCAGCCGCAAGCACCTGTTGATCGGGATCGCGGTCGCGATCGTGGCGCTGTTCTACTACTTCGTCAGTCGCGAGCTCGGCAGCCTCGACCTGCAGAACCTGCTGGAAGAGATCTCCAACGCCCTCGGTGCCTGGACCTACCTGCTGGTCGGCTTCTTCGCCTTCGCCGAGACCGGCGCCTTCATCGGCCTCGTCGTTCCCGGCGAGACGACGATGCTGCTCGGCGGCGCCGTCGCCGGCCAGGGCGCGATCGACATCTACCTGCTGATCGCGATCGCCTGGTTCGCCGCCTGGATCGGGGACACGACCAGCTTCTTCATCGGCCGCCGGCTCGGGCGCGAGTTCGTCCTCCGCCACGGCCCCCGCGTCGGCATCAGCCACGAGCGCTTCGAGAAAGTCGAGGACTACTTCTCCCGCCACGGCGGCAAGACGATCTTCATCGGTCGCTGGATCAGCCTCGTCCGCGCCCTCGCGCCCTTCATCGCCGGCAGCTCGGGCATGCGCTACCGGGCCTTCGTCCCCTACAGCGTCCTCGGCACCGGGCTCTGGGCCAGCGCCCACATCCTGATCGGCTACTTCTTCTCGCGCAGCGTCGAGACCGGCGCCGAGTACGCCGGCAAAGGCGCTTTCCTGCTGGGCACCCTGATCGTCGTCGTCGGCGGCTCGATCTTCCTCTACCGCCACTTCCGCGTCGCCGAGAACCGCGACGCCGCCGTGCACTGGATGGAGGGCCGTGCGGCGAGCCGCTGGCTGGTCATGCTCGGGCGCCGCTACCGGCCGCAGCTGCGATTCCTCTGGGACCGGGTCACCCCTGGCGGCACCTTCGGGCTCGAGTTCACCTCGCTGATGGCGGTGCTCGCCGTCTCCCTCTTCGTCCTCGTCGCCTACGCCGTCCTGGTCGGTCGCGAGCCGGGACCGACCCCCGGCGACGTCACCGCGATGGAACTGGCGGAAAGCCTTCGGACCGGCTGGCTCATCGACTTCTCCAAGGCCTTCACCCTCCTCGGCTCGGGCCTCTTCACCTGGGGCCTGACCGTCGTCTGCAGCGCACTGCTCGCCGCCCGCCGCCGCTGGGCGGAGGTCGGGGTCCTGCTGGCGGGGATGACGCTGACCCAGATCGGCATCCTCGAGATCAAGGACGCCGTCGACCGTCCCCGGCCCGATGCGCCGCTGGCCTCCTCCTCGGGCCCCGCGTTCCCGAGCGGTCACGCCGCCCACTCCGTCCTCTACGTCTGGCTGGCGGTGACGATCGTGCTGCGGCTGCGGCCGGGGATGGCGCGCGGCGCGGCCGTCGTCGCCGCCGGCATCGCCCTCACCGTCCTGGTCGGGCTCTCCCGCGTCTACCTCAACGTCCATTACCTCAGCGACGTCAGCGGCGGCTGGGCGTTGGGCGCCGCCTGCTTCTCCTTCTGCGCCGCCGCCGGCCTCGTCATCTCCCAGGTGCGGCAGAATCCCCGTCAATGACTCTCTACGCCCTGGCCAAAATCGACCAGCAGTACCTCCTCTTCGGCGCCGCCGGCCTGATCTGCCTGGTCGCCTTCGTGACCTTGATCCTGGCCCCGGCGCTGAGCGCCCACGGCCGCCTCTGGGAGAAGGCCGCGGCCGGCTTCCTCTCGATCTTCGTGCTCGCCGCCCTGCTGGTCGGCGGGGTCGTGATCGGGCTCGTGATCGTCTACTACTACACCGAGATCGCGAATTTCGTCAACGGCATCTAGGGGGCCGGGGATAATAGGCCGGTGCCAGCAACCTCGGAGGGGGCTGAAATCCCTGCAAAAGCAGAAGATCCTGGGCTACTCGACGCGCTCTCCGAAGCGGTCGAATCGGGCGCCGGCCTGCCCGCGGTGGCGCGCGCGGCGGCGCGCCTGCTCGACGCCAGCGTCGCCCTGATCGACCGCTCCAGCGCCGTGCTCGCGGTGGCGGGGGCCGCGCCGGACCAGGAGAGGAAGCTGCTCTCGGGGGGCGACGGCGTCGTCGCCGTCGAGCTGCGGGTGGCGGACGCGGCGGTCGGTGAGCTGCGCTACCGCGCCAAGGCGCCGCCGGACCCGGCGATCGCCCGCATGGTGACGACGCTGCTGGCGCTGGAGATGGAGCGCTCGCGCTCGCCGGAGTGGGAGAGCGAGGAGGTCGCGAGCGTCTTCGTCGCCGCCGTGCTGGCGCGCAAGGTCACCGATCGCGGCGACATCGTCGCCCGCGCCGCCGAGCTTGGCGCCGACC
>JBAQZI010000168.1:0-6569 GCA_049790835.1 Solirubrobacterales bacterium | reverse complement strand
GCGGATCTCCGCGTGCGAGGTCGGGTGCGGGTCGAGCATCGGCAGCGGCGCCTCGCCGCGCAGCCCGGCCAGCCTCGCCGCCAGGGCGGCGCCCCTCTCGCCGGCATCGTCCCCGGGCTGGACGACGGCGTTGACGGTGAGGAAGGCGCGCCCGCCGCTGCGGCAGATCGAGAGCTCGGGCAGGATCAGCGAGCCGGGCGAGAGCGAGGACCAGGTCGAGGAGGCACCGCCCTCGGGATCGAAGGCGAACCCCCCCAGCCAGACCGGCCCGGCGCCGGCCGGCAGTGCCCGCGGCTCGTCGAGGATCGCGTCGCGGCCTGTTCGCAGGCACTCGTCGGCGACGTCGGCGAACCGGGCCCCGCCCCGCGACGCCGCCTCGTGCGCCACCCCCAGCCCCGCCAGCGCGAACTCGCGGTCAGGCTGCTCCCAGCAGAACCAGCGGTCCGACGCCAGCCGCGAGGCGAATACAGCCGCGCACGGATCGGCGACCTCGGTCTCGACGGTGACGCTTACGAGAGCTCGCCGCCCGCGCTCGGCAGCCTCGGCGACGAGCCCTAGAAGGAGCTCAGTCGCTACCACGGGCGATCGCTATCTCGCCCGTCCTGACCATTTCCACCAAGCCATGCGGACGGACCATGCGCTCGAAGGCCTCGATCTTGTCGGCCGAGCCGGTCACCTCGATCGTCATCGTACGACGGGCGACATCGACGATTTTGGCCCGGAAGATCTCGGCGAACTGGATGATCTCGGCCCGGTTCTCGACCGCCGAGGAGACCTTGAACAGCGCCATCTCCCTGGCCACCGTCTCTTCCGGCTCCATGTCGCGGATCTTGAGGACGTTGACGAGCTTGTGCAGCTGCTTGGTCACCTGGTCGATCGGGTGGACGGCCCCGTCGAGGGTGAGCGTGACCCGCGAGATGCTGGGATCGTCGGTCGGCCCGACCGCGAGGGTGTCGATGTTGAAGCCGCGGCGGGAGAAGAGCCCGGCGACGCGCGCCAGCACGCCCGGCTTGTTCTCGACCAGGATCGAGAGGATGTGCTTGCGGCCACTGAGCTGGCCGGGCAGGTGCAGATCCTCCAGCTTGACTGCTTGAGGGGTTCCCGCCTCCATCAGCGCACCGCCCTCGGGGCCTCGACCATGTCGCGGGCGGCTACGCCCGGCGGGATCATCGGGTAGCAGTTCTCCTCCTGGGCGACGCGGACGTCGAGCAGGACCGGCCCGTCGGTCTCCAGCGCCTTGACCATCGTCTCCTCGAGGTCGGCGGAGTTCTCGCAGCGCAGGCCGGTGGCGCCGAAGGCCTCGGCCAGCTTCACCCAGTCGGGGCTGGCGCCCATCTCGACCGAGCTGTAGCGGCGGTCCCAGAACAGCTCCTGCCACTGACGGACCATGCCCATGTAGCCGTTGTTCATGAGGAAGACCTTGACCGGGATCTGCTCGGTGACGCAGGTGGCCAGCTCCTGCACGTTCATGATCAGGCTGCCGTCGCCGGCCAGGCAGACGACGTTCTCGTCGGGGCAGGCGACCTTGGCGCCGACCGCCGAGGGCAGGCCGAAGCCCATCGTGCCGAGCCCGCCGGAGTTGATCCAGCGCCGCGGTTTCTCGAAGCCGTAGTACTGGGCCGCCCACATCTGGTGCTGGCCGACGTCGGAGGTGACGATCGCGTCGCCCTGGGTCGCCCGGTGCATCGCCTCGACCATGAACTGCGGCTTGATCTCGCCGTCCTTGCCGGGCTCGTAGAAGAGCGGGTGATCCTGCTGCCAGCCGCGCAGCTGGTTCCACCAGGCGTCGAGCCGGGAGGAGTCGGTCTGCAGCGCCCGGTACTCGCGGGTCAGCTTCGGCAGCACCAGGCGGACGTCGCCGACGATCGGGATGTGGGCACCGACGTTCTTGGAGATCTCCGCCGGGTCGATGTCGATGTGGATGATCTTGGCGTGCGGGGCGAACTCCGAGAGCTTGCCGGTGATGCGGTCGTCGAAGCGGGCGCCGATGGCGACGATCAGGTCGGCTTTGTCCATCGCCGTGTTGGCGGTGTAGGTGCCGTGCATGCCCAACATCCCCAGCCAGTTCTCGCCCGAGGCCGGGTAGGCGCCGAGCCCCATCAGGGTCGAGGTGACCGGGAAGCGGTCGGAGGCGACCAGCTCGCGCAGCTCCTCGGAGGCGTTGGCGTTGATGACGCCGCCGCCGGTGTAGAAGATCGGCCGGCGGGCATTGGCGAGCGCCTTGGCGGCGATGCGGATCTGCTTGATGTTGCCCTCGGTCGAGGGCCTGTAGCCGGGCAGCTCGACCGGCTCGGTGCGCGGCGAGTAGTCGATGTCGGCGCGCGAGAGGTCCTGCGGGATGTCGAGCAGGACCGGCCCCGGCCGCCCGGTCGAGGCGACGTGGAAGGCCTCGTGGACGTACTCGGGGATCTGGCGCGCGTCGGTGACCTGGAAGGAGTGCTTCACGAACGGCAGCGTGGCGCCGAGGATGTCGGCCTCCTGGAAGCCGTCGGTGCCGATCAGCTCGGTGCGGACCTGGCCGGTGATGAAGACGGTCGGGACCGAGTCCAGCATCGCGTCGGCGATCGCGGTGACCAGGTTGGTCGCGCCCGGGCCGGAGGTGGCGAAGGCGACCCCCACCTTGCCCGAGGCCTTGGCGTAGCCCTCGGCGGCGTGGCCGCCGCCCTGCTCGTGGCGGACCTGGACGTGGCGGAAGTCGGCGTCGACGAGGGCGTCGTAGGTCGGCAAGTTCGCCCCGCCGGGAATCCCGAAGACGTCCTTGACGCCCTCCGCCTTGAGGCATTCCATCAGCGTGTCCGCGGCTCGCATTGAACTGGCGATGCTACCAGCGCACAGGCGCCGTCCGGGCGCCAGGGCGAGGCGCGGTTATGCCTGGCCAGCGGGCGATTTCGCCGGGTTCCAGCGAGTGTGGGGGTCGATCGAGCTCTCGATCGCGTTCCCCTTGTAGCGCTCGATGATGTGGATCATCGACTCGACCAGCTCCTCGCCCAGCAGGGTCGGCTCGAGGCCGAGGTCGAGCAGCTTGGTGTGGATCGCGTTGTAGTAGTGCTCTTCCTTCTCCACCCGCGGGTTCTCGTAGTGCTGGATCTCGACCGCGTAGCCGAGGTGCTCGCCGGCGTGCTTGACCAGCCCGGCCAGCTCCAGGACCGAGAACTGCTCGGTGAACTGGTTGAAGACGCGGAAGTCGCCGCGCTCGGCCGGGTTGGCGACGGCGAGCTCGACGCAGGCGATCGTGTCGCGGATGTTGAGGAAGCCGCGGGTCTGGTGGCCGGCGCCGTAGACGGTCAGCGGGTGGCCGATCACCGCCTGCAGGCAGAAGCGGTTGAGCACGGTGCCGAAGATCTCGTCGTAGTCGAAGCGGGTGATCAGGCGCTCGTCGCCCTCGGTCTCCGCGGTGTCGATCCCGTAGACGACGCCCTGGTTGAGGTCGGTCGCGCGCAGCCCCCAGACCCGGCAGGCGAAGTGGATGTTGGTCGAGTCGTGGACCTTCGAGCAGTGGTAGAGCGAGGCCGGCAGCTTCGGGAACGGCAGCGTGTCCTTGCGCCCCTTGTGCTCGATCTCGATATAGCCCTCCTCGATGTCGATGTCGGGCTGGCCGTACTCGCCCATCGTCCCCAGCTTGACCAGGTGGCAGTCGGGCACGTGGTCGCGGATCGCGAAGAGCAGGTTGAGGTTGCCGATCACGTTGGCGTGCTGGGTCTCGACCGCTTTCTGGCGCGAGGCCATCGAGAAGGGCGCCGAGGCCTGCTGGCCGTAGTGGACGACCGCCTCGGGCATCGTCTCGGCGACAACGGCGTCGAGGAAGTCGCCGTCCTCGATCGCGCCGACGTAGCTGCGGATCTCCTTGCCGGAGATCTCCCGCCAGGCGGCGATGCGCGCATCGAAATCGGCGATTGGGGTGAGCGAGCCGGTGCCGGCTTCCTCGTGCCAGCGGCGGCGCGAGAAGTTATCGACGACGGAGACCTCGTGGCCGCCGGCCGAGAAGCGCAGAGCGGTCGGCCAGCCCAGGTACCCGTCACCCCCGAGGATGAGGATTCGCATAGGACGCGGCAGCTTAGTTGAATCCGCCCGATGGAAAACGGACTGGCGGCGAGACATGGGGGCCGGGGCGGCCTCGCCGCCCTCGTCGCGATCCTGCTGATCGGGGTCGGTCTGCGCCTCGACTGCGCGTGGGACGGGCGCGAGCCGGTCTTCGACGCCGCCGCCTATGCGGCGATCGCCGCGAACCTCGAGCAGGGCAACGGCTTCACGGTTGGCGGCGCTGCAACGCAGCCCTCGAGCAACTACTCCCCCGGCTTGCCGCTGCTGGTGGCGGGCGCCTATGAGGTGACCGGGGGCGTCCACGAGCGCCTGGCCCGCGTCCTCCTCGCCCTGATCGGCTCGCTGGCGATCCTCTTCACCTACCTGATAGGCCGTCGCCTCTCGCGACTGATGCCTGAAGCCGGTACTGACCGGCATCAGGCATCACTCGCCGTGGTCGCCGGTCTGGTGGGGGCGATGGGGGTGGCGATCTACCCGGCGCTGCTCGAGTACCAGGGGATGCTGATGAGCGAGCCGCTGGCGGCGACGCTGCTATCGGCGTCGGTCCTGGCGATCTTTTGGGCCAGCGACCGGGACGGTGCCGCGCCCTGGCTGCTTCCCGGCGCTCTGCTCGGCGCCACCGCGATGGTCCGGCCCGAGTACCTCGGCGTCGCCCTCCTGCTCGCGGTCGCCGTCTTCGCCCGAGTGGTGGCGAGCGACTGGCGCCGGGCGCTCTCCCAGGCCGCGATCCTCCTGGCCGGCGTCGCGATCGTCGTCGCTCCCTGGACGATCCGCAACGTCGTCACCCTCGACCGCGTGGTGCCGATCTCGACCGGCGGCGGCCAGGTGCTGTTCGCCGGCACCTACCTGCCTTCCGACGGCGACCCGGAGAAGGTCGGGGCCGAGGTCGTCGCCCGCCACCCGGGTCTGTTCGATCCGGCCGACACCCGAAAGCTGCGTCTCGAGCAGATCCTCGCCACGCTTGCCGCGCAGCGCTACCCCGAGCTCGAAACCGACCAAGCGCTTTCGCGGATGGGCCGGGAACGGCTCTGGGACGCCGCCTCCGAGCGCCCGCTCGAGTACGCCCGCTTCGTCGCCGTCAAGATCGGGCGACTCTGGTCGCCCGGCCCGCGCGACGTCATGCGCGAGCCGCTCTGGGCGGCGCTGCACTGGGCACTGGTCGGCTTCGGCCTGCTCGGCCTCTGCCTGCTCGCCTGGCGCCGCCGCTGGGAGGCGCTTGTCCTGGCGACGATCTTCCTCGCGATCACCGCGCTCAGCGCCGTGCTGGTCGCCTCGCCGCGACGGGTGCTGGTGATGGCGCCGCTGGTCGCGGCGCTGGCCGGGGTCGGCGCCACCTGGCTCTGGGAGGTCGCGCAGGAGAGGCGTCGTCGCGACGCCTCTCCTGGCGAGACTCCCAGGTCCGCTCAGTCCTGGTTGTAGGTGACCCGGAAGGTCAGCTTGATGAAGGTGGCGGTGTCGGCGCCTCTGAAGGTGCACTTGTAGGCGACCACGTCCGGCCCGGTCGACTTCACCGTCGGGATGCAGTAGAAGGCCTTGGTCGACCGCGGCTTCTCGACTCGCAGTTCGGTCGTTTTGACCATGACCTGCTTTGCCTGGGCGCAGGTCGCGAACCGCGCCTGCGAGGGAGCGACGTTGCTGGAGGTCAGGGTGCCCTTGATCTGGTGACCGATCACGTTCGGCGAGCTTGCGGTGCAGGTCTGGGCCGGCGTCTTGGCTCCGGCGGTGACGGCCAGGGCCAGCATCGCGCAGGCCGCGACGGCGGTGAGGGTCAGGAAGGTTCGGCGCATCGTTGTATCTCCTAGTTTGGTTTTGACTTCACCCAGGGAGTTCGCCGCGTCGGCTCGGCACCCTGCGCCCCGGATAGCCTGACCCGGCCTTGACCGCCCTCGCCGACCAGATCCGCGCCCTGCCCCGGCGCTTCGGGAAGACGACGCTGATCGCGCTGGCGCTGATCGCCGTGGTCGGCCTCGGCGCCCGCGCCTACGTCGTCGCGAACCCGGCCGAGAACCCCTCCGACGACTCGCGCGCCTACTACGCGCTCTCCAAGGCCCTATATGAGGAAAGGAGCTTCGGCGGGCCGAGCTTTCACGACTCCAGCGACTGGTCGCCGGGAGCGCCGTTGCTCTACGCGGCCAGCTTCTACGCGACCGGGGGCGCCCGCGAAGGGACCGCTCGGATCGTCGAGGCGCTGCTCGGCGTCGCCGCGATCCTGGTCGTCTTCCTGCTCGGCGAGCGCCTCGGTGGGCGTCGGGTGGGATTGATGTCGGCCTTCGCCGTCGCGGTCTACCCGCCGTTCATCCACTCGACCGCTGAGCTGATGAGCGAGCCGCCGGCGATCTTCACCCTGCCCGCGGCGGTGCTTGCCTTTCTCTGGGCCAGCGAGCAGGAGCGCCTGCGGGCCTGGCTGCTGCCGGGATTGCTCTTCGGCCTGACCGCGATGTTCCGCCCCGAGTACCTCTTCGTCGGCGCCGCCTTCGTCGTCCTCGCGGCGATCCGGGTCGGCCGCGCGCGCGGCTGGCGCCCGGGAC
>JBAQZI010000167.1:0-2527 GCA_049790835.1 Solirubrobacterales bacterium | reverse complement strand
CCTCTTTACGAGCCTGGCGAGGCTTGCCGCCGGCCGCCCCACTCGCCGGTCGCGCGCTGGCGCGGGGGGCGGACGCAGCGCCGCTGACTCCACTCGACCCGCCCGGCACCTCCCGGCCACTGGAAACCGCGGCCTCGCCACCCCCGTCCAGGGCGGCGATCGGCCAGTCCCTGAAGACCTGGGCCGAAACAAGCACGGCGAAAACCACGATGGCGAGGGCGATCAACGTCGCCCCTCCCATCGCACCTACCAAGTAGGTGTGGGCCTGGCGAATCACGGGGAGCTACCTATTACTAAAGGTAACCCATTGGGTCAGTGGGGGAGCCATTTATACGAACCTCGAAATGCAGGTGAGGCCCATAGCAATGGCCGGTGCAGCCGGTGTAGCCGATGATGTCGCCCTGGGAGACGGACTGGCCTTCGGAGACGGCGAAGGAGGTCTGGTGGGCGTAACAGGTGGAGAGCCCGCCGCCGTGGTCGAGGCAGGTGAAATTGCCGTAGCCGCCACTGCTCGCTTCCGACTGCAGGAGCACGACCGAGCCCGACGCCGCCGCCCGGATCGGCGTCATTTCCGCCACCGCGATGTCGATCCCCTCGTGCATGGCGCCCCAGCGGGGACCGAAGCTCGAGACGACCGCGCCGCTGACGGGCCAGATCAACCCCCCGCTGCCGCCCTGGATCGGCCCCGCCGGCAGCGGCATCGAGCCGCTCGAGGAAAGCGTCGCCGCGAGCTTGCCCTGGATCGCGGCAACCGAGCCGTGCAGGTGCTCTTCCTGGGCGCTGATGCGGTCCAGCGCCGCGACGCGCTGGGCGCGAGCGGAGACCAGCGCCTGCTGGTGGCTCCGCAGGGAGGCGCGGGCATTGGCAAGCGCTTCCTCTTCGGAGGCGATCGCGTCGCGGGCGGATTCGATCCGGTTCTTGGTCGTGCGCAGACGGTCGACGAGTCCCTGCACCTGGTTGCGCAACTCGCGCACGCGCCCGACCACGGCCTCGTCCATGCCGTGCAGGCGATCGATGTATTCGGCCCGGGCGGCCAGGTCGTCGACCCCGCTGGCGCCGACGATAACGCTGAGCACATCGGGGCTGCCGGTCTCGTACATCGCGACGAGGCGCTCGCGCAGGGCCACGAGGGCGCGCTCGAGACGGGAGCGCAGTTCCTCGAGCCGGTCCTTGGCCACGTCCAGCTCGGCGACCGCCTGGTCGAGCTCGGCCTGCTTGGCTTCAAGCCGGGCGCGGACGGCTTCCTCACGGCCGCGGATCGTCGCCACTTCAGCCGTGAGGCGATCGATCCGATCGCCGTACTGGGAGATCGTCGAGGTCAGCACGCCCTTCTTCTCGACCACCTCGTTGAGCTTCGCCTGCTTGGCTTCGAGCTTCGATTCGAGGTCCGCGGCCGGGGCCGGGCTGGCGAGGAGCAGCGTGCTGAGCGCCGCTACGGCGATGAAGAGCGCCGTTGCGACGGGGCGGTTCTTGAGCATCGTCCCGAGGCTAGCCAAGGCCGAATGCCGGCCCGAGGCCCGCGCCGCCCCTGCAACCGCCCTTGCGATCAGCCTTTTTCGGGGGCATTCTCGACCCGCAGCAAAGCCTGGTCGGCCTCCTCCTCCATCTGCAGGGTCGTGTGCTCGATCCCAAACTGCTCCGCCAGCGTCAGCTCGAGCCGGCGGCTGATCAGGTCGCGGTCGCTGCCGCGGGCGACTACGACGTGGGCAGAGAGAGCGCCGAAGCCGGAGGTGACGGTCCAGACATGGAGGTCGTGCACGGAGCGCACACCCTCCTCGCCGCAGATCACCGCGCCCATGGCATCGACGTCGAGGTTGGCCGGGGCGGCCTCCATCAGCACCTCGAAGGGCTCCTTGATCAAGCGCCAGGAGGAGGCGAGGACGAGGGCGGCGATCAGCAGGCCGACGATCGGGTCGACGACGTCGGAGCCGCCGAGCAGGACGAAGCCGCCGGCGAGGACGACGCCGAGCGAGCCGAGCGCGTCGGCGACGCTGTGGCGCAGCACCCCCTCGAGGTTGATGTCCTGGCGCTGGCCGCGGGCCAGGACCCAGGTCGCGGCGAGGTTGCCGGCGAGGCCGAAGACACCGAGAGCGAGCACCCCGGCGCCGTCGATCGACGGCGGCTCGGAGAGCCGGCCGATCGCCGCCCAGGCGATCGCCACGCTGACCACGACCAGGAGCAGGCCGTTGACCAGCGCCGCCAGCACCTCGGAGCGCTGGTAGCCGAAGGTGCGCTGGCCACTGGCCGGCAGCGCGGCGAGGCGGGCCGCGATCAGGGCGAGGACGATCGCGCCGACGTCGGAGAGCACGTGGCCGGCATCGGCCAGGACCGCCAGCGAACCGGTGACGATGCCGCCGACGACCTCGGCCAGGAGCAGGCCGCCGTTGATCGCCAGCGCGATCCACATCCGCCGCCTGCTGTCCTCGCGCCGCGCATCGAGCGCGTGCGAATGCCCGTGCGGTCCGTGCATCCCCCGAGCATAAAGCCGGGCCGATGGGCCGATTTGTCGGCCCAGGCTCGACAAATC
>JBAQZI010000166.1:0-23421 GCA_049790835.1 Solirubrobacterales bacterium | reverse complement strand
CCTCCATCCAGCGTCGCGCCATGCGCGTCGATCGCGCGGCCGGCGCGGCCGGGCGTTGCCGTGATTCCTCCTTGCCCACCGCTACCGACCGGTGCCGACTCGCTGGTCGCATTAGGTCCCAAGCCGTTGCCGCCCCCGCCGCCGGCGAGCAGCTTCAGCGTCGAGTCGACCTCAACCGAGCTGAAGCCACCACCGCCACCGCCTAGCGTGCCGTCGCCGCCGCCCCCGAAGCCTCCCTCGCCTCCCTCGGAATGGAGCTCGCCCTCGCCGCCAACGCTCACGGTCACACCCTCCCCGGCGGTGAGCGACCCAAGCGTCGCCCTGACCCGCGCGCCGAAGTTGAAGCCAAAGCCGCTGCCGCGGGCGCCTTCGACGGTGAAATCCGCCGCCTCGACCCCGGGTGGAACGGTCCAGGTCGCCGCCGCGCCGGAGTGCCGGAACGCGAGGCCGCAGGTGCCGTTCACGCAGTCGGGCCCCGAGACGGTAGGGACCGTCACGATCGCCGGCGCCGATGGGGCGCTCAGATTCCGCACCGTGTCCTCCGCCCGGACGACGTAGGTGTGATCGCCGGGCGTGACGCGCGAGTCGAGGAAGGTGGTCTCGCGGGTGCTGCCGATCCGGACACCGTCGCGAAAGACGAGGTAGCGGTTGAGCCAATAGTTATCGGTGCTGGCGCCCCATTGCAGCGTCACTCCGTCTATACCGACGGTGGCGGTGAAGCCGGCCGGCACGGTCGGCGGCTCTTCGTCCAGCTCAACCGACACGGTCGCGCTTCCGCCTCCCGCCGCCAAGGTCTCGATCGCCACCGGCCCGCCGTCGAAGGTCTGGCCCACCCCGAGCGGCGCGTCCGCGAACGTGGCGGTCCCGGGGTTGGCGTCGAGCAGCAGCGTCTCGGCCGCCTCCAGGAAGCTGTCCCTCGTCGCCCGGACCGAGACGCCGGCGGTCGAAGCGTCGACGAAGTTCTCGAAGACGCCGCCGGTCTCGCGCACCTCGAGGAAGTACCAGGCGAGGATGTCGCCGCTGTCTCCCTTCAGGCGCGGAATGCGCAGAACCGTCGGTTCGGCGCTCGAGTGGAGCGCCGAGCGGACTGAATAGGTCCCCGATTCTTCGACCGTCTCGACGTTCTCCGGGGCGAGGACGCCGAGCTTGTCGAGATTCCAGCCGTTGCTGTGCCGAGGGGCGATGTTGCCCATCACGTCAAAGGGATCTCCGTACTCGGTGATCGCGCAGGCGCTGCTGAACTGGACCCTGACCGCGCCGGAGAAGCAGGTCCAGCTGCCAGCATGCTCGAGGCCGAGGTTGTGGCCCAGCTCATGGGCGATCGGATGGACTCCCAGGTTCCCGTTGATCATCGACCAGTCGCCGCCGACTACGGCCAAGCCGAGCCAGGAGCAACTGCTCTGCGGCGGAAAGACGTACATGACGTGCTGATAGCCGGTGAGGTCGATCCCCTCGGCGGCAGCGGCCGCGTTGGCCTCGTCCCTCCAGGTGAGGAACGGGCATTCCGCGGTCGGCGTGTCGAGGCTGAGCCAGCCGAACACGTCGCCGTTCGAGTTCAGCTTCCCAGTCAGCGAGATCTCCCCGTAGGACTCCTCTTTGTAGAAGGCGTTGGCGGAGTCGGTCGCCGTGAAGACCTTGGAACCGGTCTCTTCGAGAGACCAAGGCGCCTCCGGTTCGCCGGGGAAGGTGAGCAGGAGCACCGCGACCTTGCGCGGCGCCGCGAGTGCCTTCGGCTCGACACCCGCCGTCGTCGTTTCCACCCGGCCCGCCAGTCGGCCGTCGCTCATCTCCCCCATGACGACGACCCGGTCCCCCGATTCCGCTTCGAGGACCGTCGGCCGCACCGGAAGCTCCTTCCCGCCGGACTCGAGGCTGTAGCGAGTCGCCGACTCGCCGCTGCGGAGGTTGTCGAAGACGATTTCATGGAAGGTGCCCGTGCGGGTGACCTCCGCCTGCGCGGCCGGACAGAGCCCGAGGACCCAGACGCACGCGAGGTACGTCACGACCCCAGTCCATCCCCGCTTCTTCCTTGGTGACCGTCCCATCTTTTTCCCTGCGCGGAAACCCCGCTTCATCCCACCAACGGAACAGCCGGGTTCGCGACTTCCGGCAATTGAAGCACAGGGCTCCGAATCGAAGAGAGAGGCCGCCAACGGTGCTGCATCCGCGTCAACACCACAGCCTTTCGGCGGGCCCGGATCTACTTCCATATCCTCGCGATCGCTATCGGGCTCACGCGAGGGCCAACACTTAGCCCTTGCACTTAGTGTCCGCGCAAGGTAACTTAGCCGCATGGCTCAGTATTCATCGCAGCTCGACGGTGCATTTCAAGCCCTTGCCGACCCGACCCGCCGCGCGGTGCTGGGCCGGTTGGGGACGGGTCCGGCGAGCGTCGGCGAGCTGGCGGCGCCGTTCAGCATGGCGCTGCCGTCGTTCATGAAGCACATCCGCCACCTCGAGAAGACGGGGTGGATCAGGACGCGCAAGACCGGCCGCGTACGAACCTGCACGCTCGAGAGGGAGTCGTTCGACGTGATCGAGACCTGGCTCAGCGAACAGCGAAGCACCTGGGAAGGCCGCACTGACCGGCTCGAGCGCTTCGTCACCACCACCCACGACAAGGAAACCTCTGAATGACCACATCCCTTCACCCCGAGCTCGACCTGACTGTCGCCCGCATCATCGAGGCCCCGCGCTCGGCGGTCTGGGGCGCCTGGACCGATCCCGCGAGTTTCGAGCAATGGTGGGTTCCCGCGCCGGAGGTCTGCCGCGTGCGGGACATGGATCTGCGCCCCGGCGGGTCCTTCCGCACCGAGATCAGCCAGGGCGGCACCGATTTCGGTCCGCACATCACCGGCTGCTTCCTCGCCGTCGACGAGCTCGAGCGCATCGTCTTCACCGACGCGCTCGTCGCGGGTTGGCGCCCCGCGGAGAGGTCGTTCGTGACCGCCGTCATCGCCATGAAGGACCATCCAGACGGCACCGAGTACACCGCCACCGCGATGCACCGCAACATCGCCGACCGCGACCAGCACGAACAACTCGGCTTCCACGACGGCTGGGGCACCGTCACGCGGCAGCTCGCCGAACTCGTCGAGTCACGGGCATAGACAAGCCGAACAGGGAGAGAACTCGTCGATCAGGCCCTGCTCGGCGAGGACGTACGCGAACTCGCCGCTCCCGTGCATGAACGGTCACCGTCGACCTCGTCCTTCAGCTTCGGGACCGAGTCCCCGAGCTCCCTCTCGAGCAGGTCACCCAGCGGCCCTTCGCGGGTTTGAGCTGGACGGTGACCCGCGATGGGGACGACTGCTCGTTGCTTCGCAGGGCCTAGCGTTGGATCTCGTAGCGCAGCTCGACCATGCCGTTCTTGAAGGTGCGCGTCCCCGTTAGCTGCATCGAGCCACTCGGGAGCCGGCGCTCGAAGAGCGGCTTGCCGGCGCCCAGCACGACGGGGACCACGGTCACGTGCACCTCGTCCAGGCGACCCTCGTCCGCGAACTGCGAAGCGACGCCGCCGCCGCCGACCACCCAGAGCACGCCATCGCCGGCCGCGGCCGCCATCTCGCCGTAGAGCTCGCCTACCGACGCGTCCGCAATGCGTACCTCCACCCCCTCGCCTTCGGGCAGGCGCAGCTCACGGGAGCTCAGCACCCAGCTTGGCTTGTCCCGGTATGGCCACTCACCTCCACCGGCAACGTCAAGGTGGTCGAGGATCCACTCGTAGGTGGCGGAGCCCAAGACCAGGGCCCGAACACCCTCATAGAAGCCCTCGTACGAGCCGCCTTCGCTCATCGGACCGGGCTCAGCGGCTCCGTCCTCGAAGGTTCCCTGGTATCCAAGCAGCCAATCGAGGCTGTCATCAGCCTCTGCGATGTAGCCGTCCAGCGAGCTGGCGCAGTAGTACACCGTCGTGGCCACGGCGCGAGGCTACCGATCAGCTCTCCAGCCGGCGCAGCGGTTCCGAGTCATCCCAACCCTCGGCGGCGCCGCTCACCATCTTGAAGGCGGCACGGGAACGAAGCACTCGCGGGCGGCTGCCCCGTCGTCCAGGGCGCGTGCCTACTGCCGCGCCATTGCGACCCGCAGTCGCTCCTCCGGGGAGATCAGATGGTCGGGGTCCTCCGCAGCCTCATCGACGTCGATCTGCACCCACTCGATCTTGCCGGTGAAGGCACCCTCTCCCGCGGCGTAGTCGTCGCTGACCGGCGTCGCGGTGTCGGTGCCGAGGTCGGTCGTCTCATCGCCGGAGAAGACCAGCGGCATCGTCCCCCCGACGCGACCTTCACCGACCTTGGCGCCGTCTACGTAGAGGGTGACGTCGCCACCTTTGCCGAGGCCACCCCCGTCGTAGGCGAACTCCATCCGCACCTGGCGCTCTCCGGCGTCCAGCGGCTCGCCGCCCGCGACCTTGAAGTACTCGATCCCGAGCAGGTTGTAGCAGTAGGTCGGCCGTCCATCTTTGAGATAGAGGCTCCAGCCACCGAAGGCACCGCCCTGGGCGATGATCACGCCCTCGGCACCCCCCGCGGGGACCACGAGCTGCGCGGTGACCGAGTGGGAGCGGTTCTTGACGACGATCATCGAGTTTTCTGAGATCCGCTTCATGCCGCCGAAGAGGATCTGCGAATTGCCCTTGACCAGCATCGGCCGGCCGGCGATATGGGGTTCGAAGCGCTCGACCCGGCGGTCGTCGAGCGGCAGCGCCCCGTAGCGGACCGCCTCGATCAGGAACAGCCGTTGCAGCTCGTGCAGCTTCTCGGGGTTCTCGGCGGAGACGTCGTTGGACTGGGTCCAGTCGCCCGGCGCGTAGAGCTCCCAGACGTCGTCGTCGAGCGCCGGCAGCTCGGTGCCGACCACCCACGGCGTGCTGTGGCGGGTCGCCGCGGTCCAGCCCTTGTGGTAGACGCCGCGGTTGACGAACATCTCGAAGTACTGCGTCTCGCGATGCTCGGGAGCCTCCGCGTCGGCGAAGCTCGGCAGCATGCTCTTGCCGTGCAGCGGCATCTGCTGGACACCGTGGACGAAGGTCGGGTGCGGCAGCCCCGCCGCGTCGAGGACCGTGGCGGCGATGTCGATCACGTGGCTGAACTGGTTGCGGACCTCGCCCTTGGCCTTGATTCCGGCGGGCCAGTGCACGACCGTGCCGTTACGCGTCCCGCCCCAGTGGGAGCCGACCTGCTTGGTCCATTTGTAGGGCGTGTCCATCGCGTGTGCCCAGCCGACCGCGTAGTGGTTGTTGGCCGAGGGGGTACCCAGCTCGTCGATTTTCGCGGCGAGCATCTCCGGCGTCTCCAGCGCGTTGGCGGCGTTGAAAGTGAAGGACTCGTTGAAGGTGCCGTTGACGGTGCCCTCGGCAGAGGCCCCGTTGTCGCCGATCACGTAGTACACGAGGGTGTCGTCGAGGACCCCGAGGTCGCGGAGCGACTCGATCAACCGGCCGACGTGGTGGTCGGTGTGCTCGAGAAAGGCGGCGTAGACCTCCATCTGGCGCGCCAGCACCGGCTTCAGCTCCTCCGGCATCTCCTCCCAGGCCGGAATCTCCTCCGGGCGCTCGGTCAGCACCGCGTCCTCCGGCACGACGCCAAGCTCCTTCTGGCGCGCCAGCGTCTCCTCCCGCAGCGCGTCCCAGCCGGCGTCGAAGCGGCCCTTGTACTTGTTCGACCACTCCTCGGGGACATGGTGGGGGGCGTGGGTGGCACCCGGCGCGAAATACATGAAGAAGGGTTTGTCCGGCGTCAGCGACTTCTGCTCGCGGACCCACCCGATCGCCCGGTCGGCGAGGTCCTCGGTCAGGTGATAGCCCTGCTCCGGGGTCCGGTCGGGCTCAATTGGCGTCGTCCCCTCGTACAGCGCCGGGTAGTACTGGTTCGTCTCGCCGGCGATGAAGCCGTAGAAGTGCTCGAAGCCGCCGCCGCCGGAGGGCCAGCTGTCGAACGGTCCCATCGAGCTGGTCTCCCAGACCGGGACCTCGTGGCACTTGCCGAACTGGGAGGTCGAGAAGCCGTTCAGCTTCAGCGTCTCGGCCAGCGGCGCGGCGGTGTTTGGACGGATCGAGGTGTAGCCGGGCGCCGAGGTGGCGATCTCGGTGATCCCGCCCATGCCGACCGAGTGGTGGTTGCGTCCGCTGAGCAGGGCGGCGCGGGTCGGCGAGCAGAGCGCGGTCGTGTGAAAGCGCGTGTACTTGAGCCCCTCGCCGGCAAGCCGCTCGGCGACCGGGGTCTGGCAAGGGCCACCGAAAGCGCTGGAGGCCGAGAAGCCGACATCGTCGAGGAGCACGACGAGGACGTTGGGAGCCTGCGCGGGCGGGCGCAGCGGCTCGATCGGCGGGAAGGACGTGTCGGGGTCCTTCGCGTCGTAGGTGATCAGCCCCTCGTAGGGCTGGTCGGGAATCGGCAGGACGTCGCGCTTGGTCGCCTCGTTGCTCAACTTTCGCTCTCCTTGGTCGTGGCGGTCTGGTCTGCGTCTCTGGCACATGACGATCGGGACCGCCCCGGCCGAGCGGGCGGGCGCCGCCTCCAGGAACAACTTCAGCCGTTGACAGCCTTCTTCAGCTCCGCTCCGGGACTGAACTTGGCCGCCGTTTTCGCGGCGATCTGAATCGACTCGCCGGTCTGCGGATTACGGCCTTCTCGGGCCGGCCGCGCGACCGTCGAGAATTTGCCGAAGCCGGTGAATTTGACCTCGTTGCCGGCTGCGAGCTGAGCGGTGATCTCCTCGATCGTTGCCTCCACCGCGAGCTTTGCCTGGCCCGTCTCGAGCCCGGTCCGCGCGGCGACCTGCTTTGCCAACTCATCCTTGGTCGTAATCGACATCTCGTCTCCTTGAAGTAGCTGACGCACGGCCCGGTCGGGCCTGCTGTCCACGCTTTCTACAGGCCAGGGCGGGCGTACCGCCGAGCGTCGCTTCGGCATCGCGCAGGATCTCGGCAATGTGTCGTCGATCTTCCCGGCTCTCATTCGTCGTCTGAGCGAAGCGCCCATCCATCACAACCGGATCAACGGAGGCACAAGATGAGCAAAGTCATTTTCGATATCAGCATGTCGCTCGACGGCTTCGTCACCCGGCCGGCGCCCAGCGCCAGCCGCTGATCGTGGTCACCCACGAGGAGCCGGCAGAGGTCCCGGAGAACAGCGTCTACACCTTCGTCACGGACGGCATCGAGAGTGCGCTCGAGCGGGCACGGGCCGCGGCCGACGGGAAGGACGTGGCGATCATGGGAGGCGCGAACATCGCCCAGCAGTACATCGTCGCGGGGTTGGTCGACGAGATCCAGATCCACCTCGTGCCGATCCTGTTCGGAGACGGCCTGCGGCTCTTCGAGCACCTCGGCGACGAGCACATCGAGCTCGAGCGAATCGAGGTCGTCGATACGGACACCGCGACGCACATGCGCTACCGGGTCCAGAGGTAGCGCTCGGTCTCCTGACCGCGCGTTGCCTGCGGAGATCTTCGCCAGCGTGTCGATCTCGCGCCGGCTCGTTCGTCGTGTCCATGAGAGCAGGACAAAACGACCGACTCGAAAGGACACGCCTGCGATTTTTGCAGGGCCTTAGCCGCCTATAACGTGGGGCAGGATTCGAACCCGCGACCTTCGGGTTATGAGCCCGCGCCAGGGGTCCCGCTGGACTACGTGGGGCACGGTTTCAAGCGGTTTTCGCGAGATCGAGATCGGCTGATCGGCTGGGATCTGTGGGGCGTGTTGCCCCATCTGTTGCCCCAGATCACGGTTCCGTAGCAGACAGTGCTACAGTTGTGCGCATGGCGCGCTCCGTTTCGATCCGGGAGCTAAGGAACTCCACCTCTGCCGTTGTCTCTGAGCTGGAAGCGGGCGAACGACTAACGCTGACGGTCAACCGCCGGCCGGTCGCCGACATCCTCCCCCACGTCAAAGATCGCGACCCCTGGGTCCCAGCTAGCGAGTTGCGCCGCATTGTGGGCGAGGCGCCTGCCGATGCCGGCCTGCTGGACGATCTTGCGGATGTTCGCGGCGCTGAGCTCGACGATTGAACCGGGCCATCGCCGACACCTCGATCTTCATCGCCCAAGAGACGGGCCGCCAGCTAGACGAGCTTCCCGAGGAGATCGCGGTCTCAGTGATTACTGCCGCCGAGTTGGAGTTGGGCGTTCTGCGAGCGACCGATCCAGATGCCCGCGCAATCCGGCTCTCCACCCTTTCCCGCGTGCAAGCAACCTACCGGTTGCTTCCCGTCGATCCGGAGATCGCGAGTTGCTTCGCACGTCTCGCCTCTACCGAGCGGTCCAAAGGCCGCCGCCTCCGCCGCCACGACACCTGGATTGCCGCGACCGCGATGCGCCATGGCGCCGGGGTGGTGACCCAGGACGCCGATTTCTCTTCCTTTGAGGACATTCAGGTAATTCGAGTCTGAGCTCTATGCGCTCAGGCCGCCGCGATCTCACTGGGCGGTGCCCGCAGCGGCTGGGCTGGCAGCCGCCGGGTGACGCCGAGGCCGAGCAGGGCGATCAGGGCGACGCCCCCCCCATCGCGATCTTCAGCGCGTCGACCTGCGACTGCGAGTAGTTGGATTCGAGCTGGGTGACGACCGGGCCCGGCACGCCCTTCTGGCGCAACGTGCCGCCAGCGACTTCGGCGGCCTTGCTTTCGGCAAGTTCAAGGGGGGTCACTCTAAGCTCGCAGGCGGCGCAGCTGGATCTGGATCAACGAGTGGTTGAGCATGGTCTCGTAGTCCTCCTCGTCGCAGACCAGCGCCTGTTTCGAGTAGGCGCCGGGATAGTCGACGCCGGCGTCTTCGAGGTCGCGTGGACGAGCAACGCCGGTCCGACCATCGACCAGGCCGTCTGCGGACCATCGGCATCGCCTTCGACCTCCAAGCTTCCCTCGACCAAGTCGATGGGCGCGGCAGCGCGCAAAGCGATCGATCGGCTTGTGGTGGTGGCGCCATGCCGGCGTAACCCGGGGCGTTCCATCGCCGCCGGCGCCGCTTATTCGCGTTTGTTGCGGACGTGGGTGGACCAGAGACACCGCGCGAGACCTAAATCGACTCAGACCTCATCTTGCCCCAAGCGGGTTTCCGACCTAAAGCCGGGCGGGATTCGAACCCGCGACCTTCGGGTTATGAGCCCGCGCCAGGGGTCCCGCTGGACTACGTGGGGCACGGTTTGTTGCCCGAGCCGGCGGCGCTCGAACCCCAACGCGGCCGGCGCGTGCTGCGGCTAGTTGACCCTCTAGCCGCGCCGGCGGTAGTGCAAGTACACGGTCGCGCCGAACGTGCGGGTCTCGACCAGCTCGAGATCGATGTGCACGTCCGGCGGGAAGTACGGCGTGCCGCCACCGACCGCGATCGGGATGACGAACAGCTCGAACTCGTCGATCAGCCCGCGCCGCATGCATTCCGCCGCAAGGCCGGCGCCGCCGACCGCGATCCTCCGGTCCCCGAGTGCGGCGATTTCCTCCTCGAGCGTTCCCGTGGCCAGGCGGTTGCTGCCCTCGACACTCGTCAGCGTGGTCGAGAACACGATCTTCTCGAGCGGGCGCCAGATCTCGGCGAACTCCGCCATCACGGGGTCGGAGAACTCCTCGGTGTCCCACACGAGCATCGTCTCGTAGAGGCGCCGGCCGAGCAGTTGGGCGTCGATCGCGGCGACCCGTTCGTTGTGGAACCGGTGCAGCTCCTGGCTGGGCACCGCCCAGTCGAAGCTTCCGTCGGGTCCGGCGATGTAGCCGTCGGCCGACAGGCTCATGGAATAGAAGATCACGAGGACATAGTGAACCGCGTCGATCCGACGGCTTCTTGGCAACCCGCCACAGCTGATCGTGGGCGGGCGGTTCGTTGCCTGCACCCATCCGCGTCGCCGAGCCCGCCGCGCGACGGAGATGCAGGCCTTGCTGCGTCACGCCGGCCCCCATGGAGGCAACGCCGCCGAGGGAGTGAAGCGAACGCGACCTAGCGATTGCGGCGCTGACTACACGCGCTAGGGAATAGCTACACCGACGAAGCCGCCACGACCGAGACATCGTCGTGGTGGATTGCCCCGTGCTTCTGAGCTCGCGCCGTCACCAGCGCCGGCTTGCGGCTCGCGGGCGCAACGTCGAGCACGAACTCGATCCCCAGTCGCCTGACAGCATTGATGATCGTGCCGATCTCCGGGTTGTGCTCCCCGGACTCGAGCTTGACGACCCGAGGCTGCGAAACGCCCAGCTTCTTCGCCAGGGCTCTCTGGCTCAGTTTGTGCTCAGCGCGATAACGCAGCAGCGTTGCCGCAAACTCCCGCGAAGGAGCGAGCCTCTGCCACTCCGCCCGGAAGCTCGGATCGGCAAGCTGCTCCTCGGCCAAGAGAGCATCGAAGTTCTTGGTGGAGGTCGTCATCTCACCTCGCGGCGATGCGCAACGGCAACGGATCAGACAGACTGCCGCAGATGCAAGACGGGGAGCTGCCGCGTCGCGTGGACAAGCCCTGGGGGCATGAGCTGTGGTTCGCGCAGACTGATCGCTACGCCGGCAAGCTGCTCCACGTCCGGGCCGGGCAGCGCCTCTCGATCCAGTACCACGCAGAGAAGGATGAGACCTCCTACCTTCTCTCCGGGCGCCTGCGCCTGAGCCAGGGGTCGAGCGTCGATTCGCTGGTGACTACCGAGTTGGAGACCGGCGCTGCCTGGCGCAGCGAGCCGGGGCAGGTCCACACGATCGAGGCGCTCGAGGACGTGATCGTGGTCGAGGTCTCCACGCCCGAGCTCGACGACGTTGTACGCCTCGCTGACGACTACGGGCGAGCCGGCGCTTAGTGTCGAGCGAGTGGTCCGATAGGGGGCGAGTCGCCGAGTATCTCTCGCGGGAGATACCTCATCGAGATATCGCCGAGGAAATGCTGCTGAGCGCTCTGCCTCAGCACGTCGCGCGGTTTGTCGACCTCGGCGCTGGCGACGGACGGCTGCTTGCTCTCGTTCGCACCCAATACTCCGACGCCGAAGGGACAGGGCTCGACTCCTCCGCACCCATGCTTGGTCGAGCCCGAGAGCGATTCGACGGCGATCCCCTGGTCGAGCTGCAGGAGCATGACCTTCGGGGGCGGCTTCCGAAGATGGGAATGAACGATGCCTTCGTATCGGGGCTGGCGATCCATCATCTAGAGGATGCGCGCAAGCAAGAGCTGTTTGGGGAAATACACGCCCTTCTCGCACCGGGCGGTGTGTTCGCAAATCTCGATCTCGTGCGTTCGGCATCCTCGCGTCTACATGAGCGCTTTCGCCGCGAGATCGGCAGGGTCGAGGACGACCCGACTGACCGACTCGCAGGGCTCGGCGACCAGATCGGCTGGC
The DNA here is from genome assembly GCA_049790835.1 of Solirubrobacterales bacterium. Taxonomy (GTDB): domain Bacteria; phylum Actinomycetota; class Thermoleophilia; order Solirubrobacterales; family 70-9; genus VAYN01. The sequence continues at coordinate 12,122 of JBAQZI010000166.1, read as the reverse complement.
TACGAGAAGCGGGCTTTTCGGAGGTGGAATGCCACTTCAAGTGGCTTGAGCTGGCCTTGATCGTTGCCGTTAAGTAAACGCCCGGCTTCGGCCCAACCAGAGCGATCGTGAATCCGTCCAATCCCTTGGGCCGACCGTCGGGATCGTCGTTTCGCTGATCCGATCCTCCGCGCGGTGGACCCTCTCGTGCGGGCGACGCTGAGCTTGTACCTCAGCGAGACAGTGCCTACTGAAATGCGGCGTGGCGGTCGAGCAGGTGCCGCACGACACCGTCCTCGTCATATGACCCGACGATCTCCGTGGCACTCTCCAGCACGGTTGGGTGAGCGTTTCGCCGGGACGATGCTGTGCGTTGCCGCAACGAACAGACCGAGGTCGTTCAGGTGGTCGCCACACGCGATGACATCGACGTTGGAAAGGGCGCACGCGTCGAGGAGGTCTGGAACTGCGGCTCCCTTCTCCGCTGCTCGATGCTGGATCGTTATTTCGGTCCAGCCCGGCCAATACACGTTGCTGGCAACGTGCAGCACTGCGGTACCTGGGCTCGCGGCGAAGCCGATCATCGACATCTTGGCCGGGGTCCGCGATCTCGATGAGTCGCGGGCGTGCTTCGAGCCGCTGGCTGGCCTTGACTACCTGTACGCGCCGTACCTCTCCGAGGAGATGCATTGGTTCTGCAAGCCGCATCCGAGCCACCGCACGCACCACCTCCACCTCATTCCGGTCGACTCAAAGCGCTATGCCGACGAGCTCGCGTTCCGCAACCGCCTCCGAGCGGACCCGGACCTTGCCGCGGAATATTTCGCCTTGAAGCGCGACCTCGGACGCCGCTTCGCGCGCGATCGTGAGGCCTACACGAACGCCAAGTCGGACTTTGTCCGCGGTGCGCTCAGTCAGGAACGTTGACCGGAGAGCCGAGTATCGAAGAAGAGCATCGGCCCGGACCGATCGACTCTGGATGCCTCGAAACCGGCGGCCTCCAGCCAAGCGCCGACCTCGGGCTCGGTGCCAACCTGGCCGAAGTCGCCGGAACCGGGACGAACCAGGAGGCGCTGGCGCAAGCTGTCGTCTCCTCGAACGAAGCAGGAGCCAACAAGGCGAGCGCCGGGCTTCAGCACTCGTGCCGCCTCGGCGAGCGCCGCCGGGGGGTCCTCGAAGCAGTGCAGGCCCCAGAAGGAGAGGAACAGGTCGGCGCTCTCCGCCGGCAGGGGCAGATCGGCGGCATCGGCTTCGATCAGCTCGACCCGGCCGAGGCCCCGGGATGCCGCTCGCTTTCGCGCCCGTCGAAGCATCGAGGGAGAGAGATCGGTGGCGACGTAGCGAACCTCGGCCTCAGGGCGAAGGGCGCGCAGCGCCGGCCCGGCACCGCACGGGCAGTCGATGATCGTCCCGCCGTCGCCGACCTCGGCGACGGCGCCCATGCTGTCGTAGTAGGACTTGCTGTCCCCGCCCCAGACGACGCGGCTGACGAGGCGGCTCAGACGAGGCCGCTCCATATAGGTGCTGTAGGCGACGCCGAACGGCGAGGCGTAGAAGTCGCGGCGTGCCATTTCAGCTGGCGAGTTTAGGGCGGCAACAATTCTCAGGTCCATGCCCGGCCGGCTTCAAACCCGAAGACGCAGATCGTCGTCAGCCGCCGGTCGACGTTTCGGAGAGCCGACCGTGGTGATCGGAGGACTGCACACACGGCTCTATCTGCGTTGACCCAGGCGTCGAGAGCGGGCTGCCCGCTCGGCCATGCGGCGCGGCGGGCGGCGATAAGGAAGGTGCTTCCCTTCGTCGCGAAGTTCGCGGACGTAAGGACCGACGGCACCGACCTTCAAATCAAGCTCCTCTGCGATGTCTCGTTCGGGTCGTCCTTCCCGCCAAAGGCGCGCGAGCAGAGCGTCATGCTCGACCTTTGTCGGCGGATGATCTTCCGGGCCGTATTCGGGGGCGGGGAGCGGTCGAACGTACCAGCCCCCAACTCCCGAGAACAGGTCTGCGAGGTCGACCCCCAGCGCCCCGGCGAGCCTGACCACCGCGAAGACTCGGAAGTTCCGGCTGCCGTGCTCGAAATCGACCACTTTTCGCGCAAAGCAGGAGCCCATAGCTCAGGCATTAAATGCTCGGCGCCCCGCCGCGTGCGCCAACGCTTACCGGCGCACCCGCCGACGCAGCGCCGTCATCGCGTCGATCGCACGGACCATTGCCCGTTGAGCGGGAGATCCTATGGTCGGCAGTAGGCCGGCCTGAATGGCGAAATCCATGCTGTCGTAAGCGGCGAAGACCAAGGCGATCTTGCCCTCGCGGAGGAACTACATCTAGAGGTGCTCGTAGACGGCCTCGATCATTTCCGCCTGGTCGTTGACGACGCCGAAGAAACCTTCGGGCGTCTTGATCGGCACGTTCCCGACGGCGATCGCCAACACGACCCTGCGGCCCTTGCTGGTGGTCACGTAGCCCGCCAAGCTGTTGCCGAGCACGTTGATCTGACCGGCGCCGTTGCCGCCGACGACGCGGTTGCCGGTCTTGATCTGTGCGTGGCCGGCGACCGGGGCGTGGCTGAGAACATTGGCGAGCGTCCCGTCGCGTCCGAGAATCGGCAAGGCGCCGACGAACGTCTTGCCGTAGCTGGTCCGCGGGATACCCCGCAGCAAACCGGCCAGCGCAGTTGGCGTCGTCCGGCCCCGGTCGTCTGAGCCCGCGCCGTCGAACGGGATGACTTCGGACCGCCTGACGCCGAGGTCGGTGGCCGTCTGAACCTCCGCCCCAATCCCTCGCTGGCAGCTCCTGCTGCCGAGCTTGACCGCGGCGAGGCAGGCCATCAGGTCCGCCCCGCGGTTGTAGCTGACTTTGAGGATGAGCTTGGCGTACTGCGCAAGAGGCAGTGACACGTGCTGGCCGAGCATCTGGGCGGGCTTGTAGCTCCCCTGCGGTGGCAGCGAGACCGACGGGTTGGGCCCCGTCACCGGGGCGGCGACGGTGACGCCCGCGCGCGCCAACGCTTCGATGAACGCCGTACGGGCGAAGGCTGCCGGATCGGCGACCTCCCACACCCTCAGGGTCGGCGGTTCGCCGGCGGCAATCTGGCCTGAGATCTCGATCGTGCCAGGCGAAGGTTCGCTGACGTTGAGGGTCGTCGCCTTGCCTTTCGTCACGGTCGTCACCTGACTGTCGACGACGTAGGACGAGGTTTCGGGCTTCATGTCGACCGACGCCGGTTGCCCTACCGCCCCCGGCTTTACCAGCAGGTCGATGAGGTTCTCGTTGACCCAGATCGGCGACATCAGCCCGTCGGGGAACTCGTAGGGCGCGAAGAGCCGGTCATCGACGATGACGTTTCCGCTCACATGCGTGATGCCCGCCGCGCGGACGCTTGCGGCCAATTCATCGAGTGCGGACAGTGGTCTGCCGAACGGCTCGACCGCATGCGGCAACTCGTCGGCGTAGCTGTGGTCAACGGCCGGGAGGTTCTCGTAAGAGAGGGTTCCGTTGGGAAGCTCGCGCAGCCCGAACGTCAGGTCGCCCGATCCGACCAACACCAAGTTGCCGCTCAGCGTGCCCCCGGCCACCGTTCCCTCTTGGTAGACCGGCGTCCGGAACCGATAGTTCGGCCCGTACATCCGCAGCGCGGTCGACACCGAGTACGTCTTCATCGTCGACCCCGGGTCGAACATCTTGTGGGCATTCTGCGAGGCGAGCACCTTGCCACTCCCCTGATCGAGGATCGCATAGCCCCAGTCCGACTGGCGGTAGAGCGATTTGCTCTCGATCCGGTTGATCGCTCTGACGACCTTGGCGGCCCCTCCCCGCGCCGGTTTCGCACCCGCCGCGGCGGGCAGCACGAAAGACGCAAGCGCCGCCAGGCCGGCGCAGACGGCGAGCACGGCGGTTGCTCCTCTGTTGAAAGACCGGCGCACCTAACTCAACCTCCTGCGGATTTCCCCATCGTCAGATCCGGCTTTTCAACGGCCAGCTGCACGCAGCGAACCCTACACGCGACGAAGAGCTCCGGCCCGGAATGTCCCGGAGCGTTCCACCGCCGCCGGGACATTTATTTGGCGTATGTCGCGGCCGAACGTAGGTGGACCGGAGTGCCCGCGCAAGGCCTAAATCGGCCTCTCTCGAAGCTCATGTTGCCCTAGGCGTTGCCCCACGACCCATTTTGAACCCCTTTGTCTGCGCCTCCAGAAAGACGAAAACCGGCTTTCGTGAAATAGCGGGGCAGGATTCGAACCTGCGACCTTCGGGGTTATGAGGCCGAACCGGCCGCCCCGCTGAACTACGTGGGGCACGGTTTCAAGCGGTTTTTTTGCGAAATCGAGGTCGGCTGGAATCGGCTGGAATCCGTGGCGCCTGTTGCCCCATCTGTTGCCCCATGAGCTTGCCGATCTCAGTCTCCGAGGCCCGTCTGCCCGACCTGCACGCGAATCGCGACCGCCGAGCCAGCGGCCCCTGTTCGGACGAGCGCCAAAGATGCAGCTATGGACGTGCCCTGAGGAGGCTCAGGGTTCGTGGCTCCCCGACGACCCATGGCCGCTCCCTTCGGCCCCCGGCGGCGGTTCGGGCGATTCGTCGAGGAGCAGTGGGTAGTCGATCGCTTCCCGGCCGATCTCCTTGCCTTCCGCGTCGAGGGCGATCACTTCGGTCGGCCCGCGGCCCGGTTCCGCGAGCAGGACGAAGCCCCCGTCGACCCCGGAGACCCGGAGGGGGGGCCCCGATTCGTAGGTGAGTTCGACGCTGCCCACCGATCGGGTCGCGATCCCGAAGACCGGGACATGGCCCTGGGCGTCGGCGTGAGGCCGCGCGCCCGGATCGAGGAGATGCAACGGGGCGTCGCCGAATTCCGCCGCGAATTCCGCCGCGCTTTCATAGCCGAGGCCGACACCGGTGCCGCCGAATTCGAAGTTCAGGCCGCCGGAGGAGCCGATGTAGGAGTAGAGCTTGTAGCGGCCGGCTTCGGCGATCACCCGCGGTTCCTTGCTGTCGTGGAGATATTCCATATATTCGGGCAGCTTTTCACCGGCCTCGAGCGGCTTTCCGGGGGCCTCGGCGGAGTCGCCGCCGAGCCAGGCGGAGAAGACGCCGCCGACGCCTTCTCCCGCTCCTTCGATCGCCGCCCGGGTGGGCGGCACCGAGTAGAGGGCCGCCCCGAGAAGTGCCAGCGCCGCGAGCGCCTGCAGGGCGAAGCGTGGCCGCGCGGGTGCCAGGGCGAAACGCCGCGATGGCTTCTTCCTTCGGCTCGCTTGTGCGACCACGCGGGCTACGAGGTCCTCATCCGGCTCCATATCCCGAACCGGAGCGAAGGCTGCTCTAGCGAGAGCCTCATCATCATGGGAGAGCATGGTCAACCTTCCTTTATGTCGAGCGTAAGCTCGACGAGTTGGTGATCCGCACGAAGCGATTTGCGGCCGCGAGATAAAAGAGCGTGGACGGTCCCCACCCGGCAGCCGAGGGCGGCGGCGATCTCGGCGTCGGGAAGGTCGTGGACGTAGCGAAGCGCAAGCGCCATGCGTTGCCTTGCCGGCAGTCGTGAGAGGGCTCCGACCAGCGCATGCCGCGCGGCGAGCCTGGAGTCGATGTCGCTGTCTGGGATCGCCCCACGGAGGCCTTCCTCGTCCAGGAGCGCGAGCGGCGCCTCGACTTTCCGCGTGCTTCGCCCCTTCTTCAACCGGCGCATGGCGTGCCGCACGGTTATGCGATGCACCCAGGCATCGAAGGCCTCGGGGTCGCGGAGCTTTCCCAGCGAGCCCAGGACGTCTACGGCAACCTCCTGGGCGACGTCCGCGGCGTCCTCCCGGCTTCGCATCAAGGCAGATGCGGTGCGCAGGGACATGCGAAGCGCACGGCGGGCCAGCGGCTCGGCCGCGTCGCCATCGCCCGCACGAAAGCGCCGCACCTGGTCGGCGACGAGTTCTCGTATTTCTCTTGGCTCGGTGTCCATCTATTGCTCTAGTGGCGGGAAGACTGAAAAACCTTGCAAGGCTGGCAAGATGTTCAGCACGCTGGAGCAGTGTGGCGAGCCTCTCGACGCCTCGTCCGATCTCTGACGGCGGCTTTCTGGGCCATCCCGTCGTAGGGCTTGCGCTGTCCGATCAGGCCGATCGCCTGTCGCGACGGTGAGGCTCGTACGCCCAACTCGGTTTGGCTGAGCTCGGCACGCCGACGGCAGCGCTCGAGGTTGACGCCGAAGCGCTCGACAAGGGCCTCAGTGCTCATCGTCGATCCCCTCTGAGTCTTCGCTGCCGCTCGCCGGCGGTTCGTAATCGCCAATCGCCCCCATGCCGCCAGGCCGCAGGCCACCTGGCACCCAGACGATGCCGCGCAGGAGGCTCGTTGGGCTTGTTCTCGCTGCCGCACCTTGAGGCCTGAGCCGTTCGGTGCGACATGCCCCGAGGACTCGGGCTCCCAAGGTCGCCATGCGGAGCGTTAGGCTCCCTGGGGACGGGCAATTTCTCGGTCCATCGACGGCCCGACCGAGCACACCCGTCGCAGTCACCTAGCGGCGTGGCGAGCGTCCGATTGCGAAGCGCACCCGGACCCTCTGTGACCTTCGGGTTCCTACAAGGACGGTCCTATTATGAGCCCGAACCGGGCGTCCTGCTGGACTACGTGGAGCGCGTCCTAGAGCGGTTTCCGCCGGATCGAGATCGGCTGAGATCGGCTGGAGTCTGTGGGGCGTGTTGCCCCATTTGTTGCCCCAGCTGACGATGAAGCCGTTGGCGCCGGCGCCTACTCGCCGAGCTCGCGAACGATCTCGTCGATGATGTCGAAGCCTTCCTGCACCCCGTCCTCCATCTGGCCGGCCATCAGGTCGCGGGTCTCGGTGCTGCCCATCTCGATCATCATCCGCAGCGTCGTCCGCCCGTCGTTCTCCTCGAAGGTGACCGTGGTCAGCGCCTCTTCCTGCGGCTGCGCCTCGAAGATCTCGGTGTAGACGAGGCGCTCGTTCGCCACCACCTCCTTGAAGGTGCCGCGGAAGGCGACCTCGCGCAAGGCGACCTCGAAGCCCTCCTCGAAGCCCTCTTTGGCGCGCGCCGCGTAGCGGTAGGAGCCGCCGACCCGCAGATCGGACTCGACTGAGGTCACGGTGGCGCGGCGACCGGCCCACCAGCGCTTGATCAGCTCGGGCTCGGTGTAGGCGCGGAAGACGAGGTGCCGGGGCGCGTCGAACTCCCGCACCACTTCGATCTGCTTATCGCCGATCGTCGTCACCACCGCTTTGCCGCTGTTCGCCACCTCGGGGCTATTGCTCATCTGACGGGACTCCTTCCTCTTCTCTTTTCAGTTCCTTGACGACGTCCTCGAGCAGGTCGAAGCGCTCCTGCCAGAGCGGCTCGAAGCGCTTCGCCCAGTCGTGGATCTGCTTCAGGCCCTCCCCCTCGAGGCGATAGAGCCGGTGGCGGCCCTCGCGGCGCACGCTCACCAGCTCGACCTTCAGCAGCACCCGCAGGTGCTTGGAGACCTGGGGCTGCGAGCTGCCCAGCTCCGCGACCAGTTCGCCGACCGAGCGCTCGCCACCGGCGAGCAGTTCGATCACCTCCCGCCGCCGCGCCTCCGCCACCGCGTTGAAGACGTCACTGGTAGTCGCCGCTCTTGCCATGGCGAGGAATATACATACCCATATAAGAATATGTCAAGCGCCGGCTCGCACACCCTGCGCAAGAGTTGGAATCGACCTCTCTCAGACCTCATGTTGCCCCAGGCGTTGCCCCAGGGCGTTTTTTGGCCGATTTTGGGGTCTCCCAAAAACGCGAAAACCCGCTCTGTAAGCGGGTTTCCGTCCTATAGCGGGGGCAGGATTCGAACCTGCGACCTTCGGGTTATGAGTCTGATCCGTTGGATCGGCTGGACTACGTGGGGCTAGGTTTCAAGCGGCATTCGCGAGATCGAACTACGTGGAGATCGGCTGGAATCTGTGGGGCACCTTGCCCCATTTCTTGCCCCAGGAGCGGAATCCGGCGCAGCCACCTTTGACCGAGGCATAATGGTCTATATGAGGAATGTTGTTGTCTACATGCCTGACGATCTTCTTGCTGAGATCGATGCCGAAGCTGACCGCACGGGCGCAAGTCGCAGCGCCGTCATGCGGGATCTCACGTACACCGCCTTGCGACGCCGCCGAGCGGACCGTGCGGCGAAGATGCAGACCCTGCTACACCACACCGGCCCCCATAGAGGCAATGCCGCCGAACGGGTGAAGCAAATGCGGCCTTGCGACCCCTGGGTCCCGTCTGTGGACCTTCGCCGAATACGACGCGAGGCACCGGCCGATTCAGGCCTCTACGCTGACCTCGATGTCGTCCGGCGCGCTGAGCTCAAGACTTAGCCAGATTTACACGGAAGAAGCCGCCACGACAGAAACATCGTCGTGGGCAATCGCCCCGCGCCTCTGGGCGCGCGCCGTCACGAGCGCCGGCTTGCGGCTCGCGGGCGCCACGTCGAGCACAAACTCGACCCCCAGGCACCGAACCGCGTTGATGATGGTGTCGACCTCCGGGTTGTGCTCCCCGGACTCGAGCTTGACGACGCGGGGCTGCGAAACGCCCAGCTTCTTCGCAAGAGCCCTCTGGCTCAGCTTGTGCTCGGCGCGATACCGCAGCAGCGTTGCCGCAAACTCCCGCGCAGGAGCGAGTCTCTGCCACTCTCCCCGGAAACTCGGATCGGCCAGCTGCTCCTCGGCCAAGAGAGCATCGAAGTTCTTGCGTGAAGCCGCCATCGCGGCCATGATAATAGCTCTATTATCTATTGTCAACCGTGGCGCTTCAGGCGATCGCGTGCTGCCACCACGGCTCGGTCGAAATCTTTCTTCTTCGCGGCTACCGCCAGAACCACGAATCGACCGCCGAATCGCGCATAGACCGGCCGAGCCTCGCAAGCCCCCTGCTTCGGCCGAAGCTCGAACAGATTCGCCTCGCCCTTCAAAGACTTCATATGGGGCGACGGCAAATCCGGCCCGAGATCCTTCAGCTTCTCCACGACGTTGAAGACCGCCTTGCGCTCCCCCCGCGACTTCACGTCCTCGAAGTCGATGACCGCATCGCTGTCGAAGTCCACAACCCAGGTCGTCCTTGCCATCACGCGACCTTAGCCGCAGCGACGGACTCAACTTGTTGTCGTCAACGACTTACTCCTTCGACGCAATCGACCTAATCGTTCGCCTGTTCCAGAGGTACGGGAACCTGCTCACCGCCGCGTCCTGGGTGGAGCTGACTCCCGCTCTCCAACACGACTGGGAGGCCGTCTTCCTGCTGCCATGGAGAGTAGGGGCTCGAAGCTGCGAGGCACTTAGTCGGCCCCCTACGAGCCTGCAGAATTGCACGACGGCTCCGTTTCGGCAAGAGGGTCATCAATAGGTGGCAGACGTGCAACCAAATTCATGATCTCGTCGATGAATTTGCTTGCATCCTCACCTCCAATCTCGTCAGCAGCGGCCGTTACCGCGTCCCGTCGGGAGGTCTCTGAGGACGCAGCGATCCAGGCCTGCACCATCATTGCGCCGGCGAGCGCTTGACGGAATTCCGGCTCGAGGGCGTCTCTATCGGAAACCTCCTTTTCGTCCTCGTCATGCAGCCCCCTGAACGAGACGAGCAACATCACCACCGCCAGGGCGGCAACATCCTCAGCTGTACCCTTTGCCCGCCGCATCGCGAACCAGGCGCCTTGCAGCGATTCAATCCAATGGGGATCCCATCCAATTCTCTGGGAAACCGGGTCGAGCGCAGTAATCTCCTCCTCCGCTAGCACCCCACGGCTGGCCTCTGAGAGGATGACGCCGTCGAGGCTCTCGGCTAACTGATGCGATGGCTCGCCATTCAAAGCCCGCGCCGCTCGTCGGTAGAGGTGCGCCGCATCCCTGAAGCGGCCTCGAAGGAAGGCAACGTGGGCCTTGCCCTTCAGCGCACTGGCTGTCAACGGGAGTGACCGAACCGCAGCGGCACCTTCCGCGGCCGCAGCAAATCGCTCGTCCGCGCCATCCAGATTCTGCTCATCGATGTCCAGTAGACCAAGGAGGGCCTGGACCTCGCCCACAGCGATCGGATCGTCCAGGCTCCCGGCCATCGCGAGTGCCTCCTGAAGATGATCGCGAGCAAGCCTGAGACGCTCCCGCCGCCTTTCGATCTCGCCAAGGTTGCGATGTGCCTGCCAAGCGAGGACATGATCGCCGAGCTCCTCTGCCAGCTTCAGACAGGCCCGCAGATCGGCGGCAGCCCCACGCAAGTCCCCGAGATCAGCGCGGACGATTGCGCGGTCGTTCCTAATGAAAAAGCTCTGACGTCGAGCACGCCGCCCGGCATAGGAACGAAGGGCAAGCGAGAAGTACTCCACCGCGAGGGCTGCGTGCGGAGTCTGCTGCAGTTCGGTGGCGAATTCAGCGGCCCGCCAAGCCCATTCACCATCGGACTGGTTTTCTCGCCGCAAGGCCAGCTCTCGCTCGATCGCTTCGCGCAGGCGGTCGCCTGCGGCTTCGTCCTCCATCGCGATCTCGGCCGCTTGGGATAGAGCCGCCACCTCGTCCTCCCAGTAGTCGGCGAGGTTCGCCGCCTGCAAAGCACTCTCCACGGCCTCATCAAGACGATTTAGCTTCGCCAACTCGATCGCACGATTCCGTAGCTGGCCCGCGCGCCACTCGTCCTCGGTGCCACCAGGATGTCGCAGCGCCTGCTCGGTCGCCTCGAGCGCGCCACTCGCATCGCCGTCCCGCAGCCGGCAAGCGCCAGCATCGCCGATCGCGATCGCCGCGTTACGACTATCGCCCAACTGCTCCGCTTCCCGCGCAGCGACTTCAAAGAGCTCAGCAGCCTGGCCAGGCTGCCCAGAGCGCATCAGCGCCAGCGCCAGCGCTTGTCGCTGGCGCTGGCGCTGGGCGCCGTTCTGGATGGTCTCCGCCAGCTCCAGGGTCTTGCTGTACCAGCGCGCCGCCTCCCTGGGCTTTCCGCGGTCGGCAGCATTGGAGCCGAGATTCTGCATCGTCGTGATCTCCCGTGGAGTTGACTTCGCCCGTCTCGCTGCCGCCAAGGCGTGCTGGAAGTTCTTGCGCGCAAGGTCGTAGTCACCGCGCTCGGTGGCAACGATCCCGCGGTGGCCGTAAAGGGTGTTCCGCAGTGCCGGGTCACGATGTCGACCCAGCAGCTCGAACGCGTCGTCGATCAACGCGTCGGCCTCATCGAGACGGCCGAGCGGGACGAGAAGGTTGACCATGTTCGTCAGGACTCCGAGTGCGCCGTGGAGATCCCCAAGCTCCATCTTCTGCTCGATGCTCTGCTTGAAGCGAGGTTTCGCCTCCTCATAGCGCCCGTCCAGCACGTCGCAGATTCCGAGGTTCTGCAAGGCGGTGCTTTTCAGATCGAGGTCCTCAAGCTCCCGACCGATCTGGTGCATTCGCGTGAAAGTGGCCTCGGCCTCGTCGTGGCGCTCCAAATCGGAAAGAGCAAGACCTCGGGTGTTGAGGATCCAGCCCTGCCAGCGCTTGTCGATCTGGCTCTGCGGCACCTCTTCTTCCAGGACGCCGAGCAGCTCCAGAGCAAGCCATCCGAGGCCTGCATCTCGGGCACCCTGAGCCGCGTCCCAGAGGTCTTCAAGGGCGCGCTGCGGTTCCTCCGCAGAGACGGTCGCCTTCGCCTTCTCGACTAGGTCGCTGATCGGCTCCATCGGCCCCTCAAGCCCGTAGCCGATCTCCACTTCCTCAGCCATGACACGGGCTGCAGAGGCGGCCTTACGACCCTCGCGACGACGCACTTGCTCAGCGCGCCCGGAACGCAAAAAGCCAAGTCCGCAGCGCCGCCGTCACCTGGCTCGCCAGCTCCCCCGGAGTGGAAAAGGTCGCGGTGATCCCCCGCTCACGCAAAAGCGCCACGAAGTCCCGCACATCAGCCGGACGGTCAACGCCCGCTTGCAGCATCGCGAAGATCGGTGCTCGAGCAGCGTAAGCAGCCTCGTACTCCTTGCGGGTTATATCCGTGACCTCGTCGCTGACGATCAGCACAAGGGCGTCCGAAGTACCCGCCTGGCGCACACACTCATCTGACCGGCCCCCGTTTACCGGTCCACCCTCAGTGAGAGTTCGTGGTCGGTATCGACATGCACCGTAGCGGGGTCGACCGCCGCCTCGCGGAGTGAGCCCGGAGGGCGATCGGAGC
>JBAQZI010000165.1:0-9852 GCA_049790835.1 Solirubrobacterales bacterium | reverse complement strand
AGCGAGGCTCCCGCCGAGCGTTTGGGAGGGGTCACCCGGCTCTCCTACAGCGCAACTTCCGCTTCGGCGTTTTTGATGATCGTGGTCTCGCCCTGCTGGGCGACGGTGTCGACGACGACGCGATCGCCGTCCACCGACTTGACCGTGCCCGAGACGACGATCTCCTGCTCGGGCATCCCCATCCCGCGGAACTGGACCGCGAGCCGCTTCAGCGCCCGCGGGTCGCCGCCGGCGACCGCGGCGTTGGCGCGGGCGACGAGGCCCATCGAGTAGAGGCCGTGGAGGATGTTGCGCGGCAGACCGACGGCCTTCGCGAACTCCGGATCGATGTGGATTGGGTTGAAGTCCCCCGAAGCGCCCGCGTAGATGTGCGGCAGGTACTTGCCGGGCGTGACGCTCAGCTCGGGGACCGCGTCCCCCACGTTCAGATCGCTCATCTCAGACTCCCCTGACGATGTTGGTCCAGGTGCCGCGCACTACCTCGGCGCCGTCCTGGTTGACGGAGACGGTCTCGAAGACGTAGAAGCCCTTGCCGTCTTTCTCCTCGATCGAGAGGCACTTGGAGCTGGTCGTGATCTCGTCGCCGGAGCAGACCGGCTCGCCCCAGTCGAAGACCTGGCCGCCGTGGACCATAGCCGCGAAGTTCATCCCCACCTCGGGGTCGAAGAGGACCGGGCCCAGGGCCGGGCCGCTGTAGACGACGGCGAACATCGGCGGCGCGACGACGTCGCGGAAGCCGGCGGCGCGGGCCGCCTCGACCCCGAAGTGCACGGGGTTGTCGATCCCCAGCGCGTTCGTGTACTCCTTGATCTTCTCCCGGCCGACCTGGTAGGTCGTCCCGGGCCATTCCTTACCTATGGCGTCAGTCTTGATCGGCATGGGCGGGCACTCTAACTGGCCGCCCAGCCAGGCGGCGGCCGCTACTCGTCGATCTGCAGGACCGCGAGGAACGCCTCCTGCGGCACTTCCACCCTGCCCACCGACTTCATCCGCTTCTTGCCCGCTTTCTGCTTCTTCAAGAGCTTGTTCTTGCGGGTGACGTCGCCGCCGTAGAGCTTCGCGGTGACGTCCTTGCGCAGTGCCTTGACGGTCTCGCGGGCGAGGATGTTGGAGCCGATCGCGGCCTGCACCGGGACGTCGAAGAGCTGGCGCGGGATCGTCTTGCGCAGCCGCTCGACCAGCCGTTTGCCCTGCTCGTAGGAGAAGTCGCGGTGGACGATGATCGAGAGCGCGTCGACCTTGTCGCCGGCCAGGAGGATGTCGACCTTGACCAGGTCGGAGGCGCGGTTGCCGATTGGCTCGTAGTCGAGCGAGGCGTAGCCGCGGGTCGAGGACTTGAGCAGGTCGAAGAAGTCGAGGACGATCTCCGCCAGCGGCATGTCGTAGCGGATCTGCACCCGCACCGGGCTCAGGTAGTGCATGTCGACGTGGGTGCCGCGACGCTGCTGGCAGAGCTCCATCACGGCACCGACCTGCTCGGAGGGGCAGATGATCGTGGCGCGAATGTAGGGCTCTTCGACCGACTCGATCGTGCCGGGGTCGGGGAGGTCGGTCGGGCTGCGGACTTCCTTCGAGCTGCCGTTGGTGAGGTGGACCTCGTAGCGCACGTTCGGGGTCGTGGAGAGCAGGTCGAGGGCGTACTCGCGTTCGAGCCGCTCGCGCACGATCTCCATGTGCAGGAGGCCGAGGAAGCCGCAGCGGAAGCCGAAGCCGAGCGCCTCCGAGGTCTCCGGCTCCCAGGACAGCGCAGCGTCGTTGAGGGCCAGCTTCTCGAGCGCGTCGCGCAGGTCTTCGTAGCGGTCGGTGTCGATCGGGAAGACGCCGCAGAAGACCATCGGGCGGACCTCGCGGTAGCCCTCCAGCGGCTCCGCCGCGGCGCGCTCGCGCGCGGTCAGGGTGTCGCCCACCCGCAGCTTGGTCACGTCCTTGATGCCGGTGATCAGGTAGCCGACGTCGCCGGCCTCCATCCCGTCGACCGCGGTCATCGCCGGCCGGAAGAAGCCGATGTCGTCGATTTCGGCCTCGGTCCCATTCTGCATCGCCAGGATCCGCTGGTGCTTGCGGAAGGAGCCGTCGACGATCCGCACGTAGGCGATCACGCCGCGGTACTGGTCGAACTCGGAGTCGAAGATCAGCGCCCGGGTCGGCGCCTCGGGCTCGCCCCGCGGCGGCGGGATGCGCGCGACGATCGCCTCCAGCACCTCTGGCACGCCCATCCCGGTCTTAGCCGATATCCAGAGCGCTTCCTCCGGGTCACCGCCGGTCAGGTCGGCGATTTCGGTCGCCACCCGCTCCGGCTCGGCGCCCGGCAGGTCGACCTTGTTGATCACCGGGATCAGCTCCAGCCCGGCGTCGATCGCCAGGTAGGTGTTGGCGACGGTCTGCGCCTCGACTCCCTGGGCGGCGTCGACGACCAGCAGCGCGCCCTCGCAGGCGGCGAGGCTGCGCGAGACCTCGTAGGAGAAGTCGACGTGGCCGGGCGTATCGATCAGATGCAGGTGGTAGCCCTGCCCATCGGCAGCCTTGTACTCGACCCGCACCGCCTGCGCCTTGATCGTGATCCCGCGCTCGCGCTCGAGGTCCATCGAGTCGAGCATCTGCGCCTGCATTTTCTTCGGATCGACGGCACCGGTGACCTCGAGGATGCGGTCGGCAAGCGTCGACTTGCCGTGGTCGATGTGGGCGATTATCGAGAAGTTGCGGATGTGGTCCATGGGCGTGCGGAAGTATGAGGGACGAGGGCGGTCGGCCGGCGGGTCCTGTCGTGGGGTGGGGGTGGCCTTCCTTGCGCTTCGATCTGCTCAGGGCAGAGGGATGCGAGCCCCGCTAGGGCCAAAGGAGTGCCCTTCGCAGACTCCGCGCGGCGGAACACCACCCCCACCCCACGCCACCCCCCGGAGGAGCGCCTTCAGGTCACGGGCAAGTCGAAGGGTCCAGTTGCCCGTTGAGCTGAAAGACGACCGTCGGGGGCTCTCTCAGGATGGGTTTGGCTCCGGGGCCTTCGGTCCAGCGGGCCTGCTCGGGGTATGGAGGCTTGCCGGGTTCGATGCGGTCGTGGGTGGTGATGGCGTAGTCGTAGTTGCCCTCGTTGAGCTCTTCGCGCCAGGTGCGGCAGGTGGACGGGGCTTCGAAGCCGCCGTGGGGGAGCTCGATGCCGATGAACCGCACGTGATTGGAGAGGTCGGTGCCGAAGAGGGGGTACTGGCGGGTGCTGGTGGTGGCGATGCGGGCCTCGCCGATGCCGTTCGCCCATTTGAAGGCGGCGTTGAGGCCCGGGGTCGTGAAGGTCGGGTCCGAGTAGCGGCTCTCCAGGTAATGGCGCTGAACGGGATACCCGATCGCGACCGCCAGCAAAACCAGGACGGCTCCGAATAGCCACCCATGGGTGCGGTTGTCCTTTGTATCCGCATGGGTGACAAAGGACAACCGCGCTCGGCTCAGGCGCGCGAAAGCGTCACGCAACAGTGGCGTCGCCGGCAGCAGGGCGAGGCCCAGGACCAGGGCCGGGGCCAGGTAGCGGAGGCCGGACTCGAAGCCGCGGGGCATTCCCCGGGGGCCGGAGGCGGAGGTCGGGGCGACGAGCCAGGCCAGCGCGGTGGCCAGGCCGACCAGCCCGGCGAGGGCCAGGACGGGGCTCCAACTGTCCCCCCCCAAGTTGCGCGGTTCCTTTTCCACGCCAGTGGCGGGTTTCGAACCGCGGAACCGTCGGCGGCGAGGATCGAGGCAAAGGACGAGGCCGGCCAGGGCACCAAGGCTAAGTAGCGGCCAGACGATCCAGAGGCCGCCATGGAGCCCCGGCAGGAACCAGTCCGACCAGACGGTGCCGTCGGTGAGGTAGCCGAGGACGCTGTGCGCTTCGCGGCCGCCCAACGCTTGACCGGGGGCGGGCAGGGAGATCGGGCCGAGATCGTGCACCCAGGGCAGTGGGTTGCCGCTGTGGACGAGGTTGCGCAGGTACCAGTAGCCGCCGCCGGCGATTGCCGCCAGGCCGGAGGTCGCGAACGCTCGCCACCTGCCGCCCCGCGGAGCGATCGCGACGAGGCCGGCGACCAGCACGACGGCGGGCAGGAGGAAGTTGAGCTTGGTACCGGCCGCAAGTCCCGCGGCAAGCCCGACGACCACAAGCGGACCAGTCCCGAGGCCCCTCTTGCCCTCCTCCCGAGCCCCCCAAGCGTTTAAGGCGATGGCGACGGC
Organism: Solirubrobacterales bacterium; assembly: GCA_049790835.1. GTDB lineage: Bacteria > Actinomycetota > Thermoleophilia > Solirubrobacterales > 70-9 > VAYN01. The sequence continues at coordinate 5,658 of JBAQZI010000165.1, read as the reverse complement.
AGCGAGCAGGAAGAAGATCCCGACGATGTCATTCCGCGCCTCACCCGCCTGATCGGAGAGCGCCGGGATGCTGAGCGCGATGGCGCCGAGGATCAGCGACCAGGGAGCAACCCGATACGGCCTTCCGATGCACCAGCACGCGACCAAGCACCCCATGAACCAACCGAGATTCAGCAGTGGCGACAGCACATCCCGCCCAAACGCCAGCATCCCCACCGAGTGGAAGATTTCCCCGTTCGCCGGGTAGAACCAGGCCAGGAACTGAGGGGCGATGAAGTGCAGGTCCATCGTGTTGGCGCTCTGGAAGAACCCCGCCGCGAACGGCCCGTGGTACCAGGTCGAATCGAACCCGGTCATCCCCGTCGAGAGCCGCGTCTTTGCGCCAGCGGCGAAATGCACGAGGGCGATTGCCGCGACGGCGAAGGAGATGAGGGTTGCGAGACCGAGCACTCGGCCGGCGGGTCCTGTCGCGGCGACATCCCCCACGGTGCTCGGCGCTGACGCGCCTCCGCGCCGCGGGGGGCCCCCGCCCCCACGCCACCCGCCGGAGAGAGCGCGGCACGCCACGCTCGCGAGACCGACGCCGGCGAGATATGGCACCGGCTTCCAGGCGCCAAGGGAACCGAGGAGCTCAGCAACCCAGAGCAGGAGGGCGATCGCCAGGACAGCGGAGGCGAGCTGAGAAGGCGGCCCAGCGACCCGGGGAAGCAGCCGAGAGCGCAGGGCCGACGCCCCCAGCCAGGCGAAGCCGACCAGCAGGACGATCTCGACCACACCCAGCAGGTAACGGCCCGGCCCGAGCATCTAGCGGCGCCGCAGCAGGCGCGTGATCTGCTCCAGCTCGGCCACCCGCAGCAACTTGGCGACAGCCAGGTAGACGACGCCGCCGACGGCCAGGCCGCAGCCGAGGGAGACGATCTGGCCAGCGAGGCCGCGGCCGAGGAGGTCGTCGAGCACCTCCCAGATCCCGAAGCTGACGGCGGCGAGGGCCGCCGCGGCGATGCAGATGCGGATGCTGACGGCGAGCAGCCGGCCCAGCTCGAGGCCGCCGAGCAGGCGCCGCAGGATCGCCCCCTGGGCGACGACGCTGGCGGTGGTCGCGATCGCGGTCGAGGCGACGATCCCGCCGACGCCGAGGTGGTAGAGCGCCAGCGCCGCCAGCGCCGTCACCGCCAGGTTCCCGGCCGCGATCAGGGTCGGGATCCAGGGGCGCTGGAGGCCGAAGAAGGTGCGGGTGAGGAGCAGGAAGAGGCCGTTAGTCGGCAGCGAGAAGGCGAACCAGAAGAGCGCCGTCGAGACCACCTCCGTCTCGGCCGCGTCGAAGGCGCCGCGCTGGTAGACGAGCCGGATCATCGGATCGGCGAGGACGAGGACGGCGGCCGCGGCGGGGATCAGCACGAAGAGGATCTGCCGCATCCCGTTCGCCATCGTCGCCCGCAGGTCGTCGTAGGCGCCGCGGCTGGCGAAGCGAGCCAGGGTCGGGAACAGCACCGTGGCGATCGCCACCGAGAAGATCCCCTGGGGCAGCTGGTAGATCCGGAAGGCCTTGTCGATCGCCGCCGGCGCCTCGTCGCTGACGAGGCTGCCGAAGAAGCTGTTGATCAGCAGGTTGAAGTTGATCAGGCCGAGGCTGATCGTCACCGGCAACATCAGCAACAGCACCCGCCTCATGTCGCGGTTGCGCCAATCGAAGCTCCATTTGAACTTGAACGGCGTGTTGCGGAGGTCGAAGACGGGGATCAGCAGCTGCACCAGGGTGCCGGCGAGGATGCCGATCGCGTACGCGTAGATGCGGTCCTGGCCGTCGAAGAGCGGGTCGACGAAGACCAGCACGGCGATGATCGTCAGGTTCCAGAACAGCGGCGCGATCGCGAATGCCCCGAAGCGGTCATAGCTGTTGAGGATCCCGACCACGACTCCGCTGATCCCGAGCAGGATCAAGATCGGGAAGAGCACCTGGGAGAGGGTGATCGTGAGGTCGAGGATCTCGCCCTCGAAGCCCGGGGCGAAGAGCGGCATCACCACGGGCGCGGCGAGGATGAACAGCGCCGTGATCGCGCCCAGCACCATGGTCACGACCAGCAGCAGGGTCGAGGCGAGCCGGAACGCCTCGCGGTAGTTCTTGGCCTCCAGCTGCTCGGTGAAGATCGGCACGAAGGCGGGCTGCAGAGCCGCGTCGGCAAAGAGGCTGCGGATCAGGTTCGGGACCTGGAAGGCGATCGTGAAGGCCGACATCGGGCCGCTGATGCCGTAGTAGCTGGCGGCGACCACCTCCCGCACCAGGCCCGCGACCCGCGAGGCGGCGGTGGCGATCGAGAAGAAGGCGGTGGAGCGGGCGATCCGGCCCGCCTGGCGCCCCGGGGCGGGCTCGCCGGCAAGGTCCTCGCCGGGGTCGAACGCCTCCGCCTCGCGCAGAGCCGCATCGGCATCGATTGCCGCCCGCTCGTCGTCTCCGGGTGTGTCGGGTGCCTTGGGCGTCTCCAAGCTGGGTTCTCAGTCGCTATAGTCGGCGGCCGCTTGGGGCTGGCACGTCGTCAGCCCCGGCACTTGACTCATGGCCAACATAGCCTCACAGAAGAAGCGGATCCTACGCAGCGAGCGCGAGCGCTCGGAGAACCGGCTGCTGACCAGCACGGTGAAGACGCATTTCCGCCGCCTCGAGAGCGCCGTGGAGGGTGGCGACGCCGACGCGATCGCCACCGAGGAGCGCGATCTCGTCTCGAAGATCGACAAGGCCGTGCAGAAGGGCGCCATGCACAAGAACACGGGCGCCCGCAAGAAGTCCAAAGCCGCCCGCATCGCCGCCTCGTAGGCGGCTGCAAGCCGGCGCATACCGGCGTCGTCGTTCGGTCACGTGCGAAGCACGCTCCCTCTCTCCTCCTTGGCCTGCTTGGCTTTCGCTCGCCTACGAGGCGGCACAGCGCTGGAGGGTGAGCGTGAAGGCGAGCTCGTCGCCGTAGTCGGCGCCGCCGCGGCACCACAGCTCCAGCTCCGCGAGCGCCTCCGTGGCCATACGCAGGTCGGCGACGTTGGTGTCGCGCAGGCGGCCGACCAGCTGCTTGGCCGCGTAGGGATGCATCTTCAGCGCCGACTCGACCTGCTTCGGCGGGATGCCCTGCTCGAGCTGTCCGGCAGCGAAGCAGGCGCCGCGCAGGCGCGAGGCGAGGCCGTAGATCAGTCCGGTCACGTTCTCGCCCTGGTCGATCAGGCGCTCGCCGATCCGCAGCGCCGCGGCGGCGTCGCGTTCGATCAGCGCGTCGGACAGAGACCAGACGGCCGCCTCGGAGGTATCGGCGATCATCTCGCCGAGGTCGGCGGCGGTGACCGTGCCCCCCTCCCCCGCCCACAGCGCCAGCCGCTCCAGCTCCTGCTGCAGCCGCACCGGGCTGGCCCCCATGCGCTCGACCAGCAGGCGGGCGGCGGCGGGGTCGAGCCGGAAGCCGAGGCGCCGAGCGTCGGCGACGAGGACGCGGGGCATCTCGCGTGCTTTCGGCGCCTCGAACTCATGGATCTCACCTTTCACGGCCTTGACCGCTTTCGAGAGCTTGGCCGGCGCTTTGGCCCGCGAGATCAGGACCAGGGTGAGATCCGGCGGCAGCGCGCCGACGACCGCGGCGACGGCCTCGAGCTGACGGTCGCGCCAGCGCTCGATGCCGTCGGCCAGCAGATAGCGCCGCGACTGCATCAGCGACATCGCCGGGATCGCCTGCAGCAGCGCCTCGTGGTCGGGCATCCCCCGCCCCTCGCCGGGCTCGAAGACCTCGAGCGCGTCGGACCCGGCCTCGCGTTCGGCGCGGGCGCGCAGGCGGGCACGGGTGGCGTCGATCTTTGCCCCGTCGGTGCCGGCAATCAGGTACAGCGCTCGCATCTCATCTGCCACGAGGCGAGTCTAGATGGCGGGGCGGCCCCTGCCTGGCGGGCTACTTGTCGTGCCCGTAAGCGTGGCCGTGACCATTGCCCGGGCCGCCGGGCAGGCCAGGCGCGGCGGCTGACGGCGCGGCCTGCGCCGACGGGGAGGGGCTCGGTTCCGCCGCGGGAACGGTCGCGGCGGGCGCCGGGTGAGAAGGCTTGGGCTTCGGCGGGGCGCTCGCCTTCTGCCTGCCGTAGGCGTGCCCCTTGCCAGGATTGCCGCTCGCGACCGCGGCCGGCGGCGTCGTCGGCGCTGGCGAGGGCGTCGGCGCTGGCCCGGGCGCTGGCGAGGGATTCGTCGGCGGCGAGGAAGGAGTCCCGGCCGGAGGTGACGCAGGGGGTTGCTCCGCCCGATCCGCCGGGACCGCCCCCGGGCCCGGCGGGGTAGCAATCGCGCCGTCGGGCTGTGCGGGCACTGGACTCGCAGCGGCAGATTGGGGGACGCGGCGGGATCCCGAGAGACGCGACTCGCTCGACCCCGCCACGGCGGTCACACGGCCCTGAGGGACGGGATGGATCGGGGCGCCGGGGGCAAGGCCGAGCTCGGCCGCTGCCGGCCCCAAGGCGATCGCGCTGTCGAGCTTGCCGTGCACGGCCTGATAGCTCGGGACGGGACCGACCGGGAGGTAATGCCAGCTCTGCTGGGAGATGAGCGCCACCAGTCCGAGCGCCATCGCCGTGGTCACCCCGAGCAGGGCGAAGGCTGTGGTTCGCATCCGTTCCACCAAGCCGCGACCGGCGATGTTGGGCTTGACCGCGAATCGCGACAGCCGCTGTCCTCTCCGAAAGAGCATCTGGCCCACCATCGGCCCGGATCGCCCACGCCGATAGCGCCAGGTGTCGGAACTCCCAGTTTCGATTGGGTCATCTGTCGAGTCGAGTCAGCCCTGAGCGCCGACCACGACCGAATGGCGGCCGACGTCGATCACCACGTCGCCCTCCTGATCGGTCCTCAGAGTGCGTACGCCGTGCGCAGCGAGGACCGCCAGGGTCGCCGCCGTCGGGTGACCGTAGGAGTTCTCCTCGCCGACCGAGATCACCGCCACCCGCGGTCGCGCGCGGTCGAGCAAAGCCGCCAGGCCAGCGTCGTCGCTGCCGTGGTGGGCGACCTTGAGAACGTCGAGCGGGCCGGGGTCGAGCGGAACCGCCTCGGCCTCGGCGTCGGCGCTCAGCAGCATCGAGAAGTCATGCCAGCGGGCGAGCAGGACCAGCGCCAGCTGGTTCGGGTCGGTGCCTGCCAGAGACATCGACGCCAACTCGCGCGGCGGCCAGAGGACCTCGAGCCGGAGGCCGCCCGAGCGCAGCTCGGCACCAGCAAATGCTTGCAGCGGGACGGCGCCGGCGTCCCGGGCCGCTGCAAGCGGTTGGCGTCCCAGCCGCGCGTAGACGAGCCTGGCGACCGGGAGGCGGCCGAATAGCTCTTCGATGCCGCCGACATGGTCGGACTGGTCATGGCTGGCCACGGCGGCTCCCAGGCGCTTGACTCCAGCGGCTTCGAGCTTGGCGGCGAGATCGCCACCAGGCGGCCCTCCGTCGACCAGCACTGCCGGAGCCCCAGCCGGTTGGAGCAGGATCGCGTCCCCCTGACCGACGTCGAGCACCTCGACCCGCAGGCCGAGGATGGGTCCAGCCCCGGCGGAATCGCCCCCGGGCGTGACAAGTGTCGCCGCCAAGACGGTCAGCGCGAGCGCCGCGAGCCCGAGCCGGAGCAGCCGGGTGTCGCGCCGGCGCCGAACCGCGGGCAATCGC
>JBAQZI010000164.1:0-2082 GCA_049790835.1 Solirubrobacterales bacterium | reverse complement strand
CGCCGCGCCGCGACCCCGGCGGCGAGGCGCGTCTTCAGGTTGAGCGCCGCGGTCATTGCCTTTTCGGGGGCCGAGCCAACGGGCGGCAGAGCGCCGAGCTGGCGCATCATTTCGGCGCCGTTCATATAGGCGTCGTTGTGCTGGATGCGACCGTCGCGGACGGTCAGTACGTCGCAGCCCTGGACCTCGACGCCGGCGCCGTTGGGCGCCAGGCCTTCGAAGTTGGCGCTGCCGTCGAAGGTGCCGGTAGCGCGCCAGCGCACGGCTGCCTTCTCGCCCTCGGCGACGACCTCGACGATCTCCATCTCGAAGTCGGGGAAGGCGCGGAAGAGGTCGCCGAACCAAGCCCGGTAGCTGGTCGGCGCTTCAAGCGTGACCAGCCCGTAGATCTCGCCGATCCCGCCGGGCGCGTAGAACTCGGTCATCGCGTCGAGGTCGCGCCGACCGACCGCCTCGAAGTAGCTGCGGGCGACGGTTGCGGCGTCGGTCGTCTCGCTGGTGGCCACGGAACCAGGTTACTCCCGACGCAGCTGCGCTCGCTTGATCTTGCCGCTGCTCGTCTTCGGCAGCTCGGCGACGAACTCGACGATGCGGGGGAACTTGTAGGGAGCGGCCACCCGCTTGCAGTGCTCCTGCAGCTCGTGGGCCAGCTCCGCGCTCGGCTCGCGCTCGCGGGCGACGACGACGGCGCGGACGACCGCGCCGCGCTCGGGGTCGGGGGCGGCGACGGCGGCCGCCTCGGCGACGGCGGGGTGGGACTGCAGCGCCGACTCGACCTCGAAGGGGCCGATCCGGTAGCCGGCAGAGAGGATGATGTCGTCGTCGCGGCCTTCGAAGAAGAGGTAGCTGTCGGCGTCGAGGCGGACGAGGTCGCCGGTCGGCCACCACTCGCCCTCGAAGCGCTCGCCGTCGAGGTAGCGGCTGAAGAAGGTGGGGGAGGAGGCGGCGCGCAGCTGCAGTTCTCCCGGGCCAGTCTCCGCCCCCTCCGCTTCGCGTCCGGGGGCGGCTATGCGGACCTCGATTCCGGGCAGAGGCTTCCCCATGGACCCAAGGCGCACCGGCTCGCCGGCGAGGTTGGCGGTCACCTGCCCGGTCTCGGTCTGGCCGTAGCCGTCGGCCGGCTCGAGCCCGGTCGCCTCGCGGAAGGCGGCGATCGTCTCCGGGTCCAGCGGCTCGCCGGCCGAGACCATCCGCCGCAGGGCGGGGAGCGGGCGCAGGGCGGTGCGCTTGGCCAGCATCCGGTACTCGGTCGGCGCTTGGCAGAGGACGTTGACGCCGAGCGCGGTGGCGAACTCGAGCCGCTCCTCGGCGTCGAAGCGCCCGTCGTGAATGACCGCGGCGGCGCCGGTCAGCCAGGGGGCGAGGAAGACGTTGCGGGCCGACTTCGACCAACCCGTCGCCGTCGTGCACCAGGCCAGCTCGCCCTGGCGCGAGCCGAACCAGTGCTGGGCCTGGATCTCCTGGCCGAACAGGTAGCGGTAGGCGTGAACGACCCCGCGCGGCTCGCCGGTGGTGCCGGAGGTGAAGACGATCAGCGCCGGGTCCTCGGGGTCCATCACTGCGACCGGAGCCGGCGTCTCCTGCGGCACGTCCTCGTCGAGCACCCTGGCGATCTCGTCCATCGTCATCGTCGGGACTCCGTCCGGCAACTTGCCCAGCAGGCCTTCCTCGCCGACGCAGAGCTTCGGGTTCGCCGCCGCGACGCGGTGCTCCAGATCATGGCGGCGCAGCATCGTGTTGCAGGGCAAGGCCACCGCCCCCATCCGCCAGCAGGCGAGCAGCGTCAGCACCCACTCGATCCGGTTGCCGACCAGAGTCATCACCACATCCCCGCGCCCGACGCCGCGAGCGGCGAAGGCGCCGGATAGCCCCGCCGAGCAAGCGATCAATTCGCCGAAGTGCCAGTCGCGCCGGTTCGCCTCGGCGTCGACGGCGACGATCCCCAGCCGCGAGGCGGGGGCCTGTTCCATCAGATCCTCGATCAGGTTCACGACCGGGGAGTCTGCCGGAAGAGCTTGCGGCAGTCCTTTGGTCCGCTATGCGACATAAAGGACTGCCGCAAGCTTGCTACCGGAGTTCGCT
>JBAQZI010000163.1:0-3079 GCA_049790835.1 Solirubrobacterales bacterium | reverse complement strand
TGCGGGCCGGCGAAGTGCCGGGGGACCTGCGGACAATCGAGGCGCAGACGCGGTCGCTGGACGACCTCTTCGACCTCGCCGACCAGGTCGGGTCACCCCGCCTGCTCTCCTGCGGCGGCTCGGTCCGGGTCACCCAGCTGCTCTCCCAGACCGCGCTCGCCTGGAAGCTCGACCAGCCAATCTCCGCCGTGCCGGTCAAGCGCCATCCGCTCTACGGCATCGCGCTCTCCACCCGCCCGATCCCCGGCGGCGTCCGCATCGCCCGCGCCGGCGGCTGGGAAGCGACCCGGCTGCCGTGCCCCTCCGGCTACCGCGCCGCCGTCGCCCTCAAGCGCTGACGTCCTCCAGCGGCCGCGCCATCGCCGGCGTCTCCGGGGCCGAGCGGTAGGGCTGCTCGTCGGGCTCGATCCGCTCGTGGTAGGCGCTGTCGGCGTTCACCGCCCAGAGGTCGTGCCGGGCGCCGTCGCAGAGGTTCTCCACCGCCCGCATCGCCGTCAGCATCGAGTGGTCGGAGTTGTTGTACCTGTGCAGGCCGTTGCGGCCGATCTGCTGCAGGTTGGCGATGCCGTCGACCCAGCCGCGGATGCGGGCGACGCGCTCGGCGTAGGCGCTGTCGTAGATCGGGTAGGCCTTGGGCACGCGCACGACGTGGCCGCCGACGACCCGGGCGGCGTCGATCAGGCCGAGGGCCGCGACCTCCCGCCGCGCCAGCTCGACCAGCTCGGCGTCGGCCATGCTCCAGAGCTCGTCGCCGCGGAAGCAGAAATACTCGAGGCCAAGGCAGGAGCGCCGCGGGTCCGGCGTCATCCAGGGGCTCCAGGCGCGGAAGTTCTGGATGCGGCCGACGCGGGCGCTGGGGTCGTGGACGTAGATCCAGTTGTCGGGGAAGGGAGGCTCGCCCTCGACCACCAGGGCGACCGTGAGGAAGTCGCGGTAGCGCAGCCCGGCGGCGGCGGCGGCGACGTCAGCGCCGGGACTCGGAGCGGCGATGCCGACCGCCGTGCGCAGCGGGATCGAGGAGATCACCGCCGAGACCGGCAGCCGCTCGGCGCCGGCGGTGACGGCGACGACCCGGTCGCCGTCCAGCTCGATGCCGCGCACCGGCGCCCGCAGCCGCACCGAGCCGCCGTCGCGCTCGACCCGCCGCGCCATCTCCTCCCACATCTGGCCGGGGCCGAGCCGGGGATAGCGGAATTCCTCGATCAGGCTCTTCGGCTTCTCGCCGCCGCGGCCCGGCAGCGCCGAGCGCGCCGCCGCCCAGAGCGAGAGATCGGCGATCCGCTGGGCCGCCCACTCCGCCCGCAGCTCGCCGGTGCCCACCCCCCAGACCTTTTCCGTGTAGGTCTTGAAGAAGAGCTCGAAGAGGCGCTTGCCGAAGCGGGCGCTGACCCACTCCTCGTAGCTCTCCCCGCCGGCCTGGCGGCGCAGGCTGGCGCGGGCATACGAGGCGAGGCAGCGGCTCAGCTCCAGCGGCCCGACCTTGGCGAGGACGTCGGCGGGGCGCAGCGGGTACTGGATGAAGCGCCCGCGCCAGTAGATCCGCGAGAGCCGCGGCCGCACCAGCAGCTCCGGCCCCAGCAGCTGCTCCCACAGCTCCTCGACCTCGCCGCTCTTGGTGAAGAATCGGTGCCCGCCGAGGTCGAAGCGGTAGCCGTCTGCGACCACCGTGCGCGCCAACCCACCGACCGTGCCGCCGGCCTCGATGCAGACCACCGGCACGCCGCGCTCGACCAGCCGCAGAGCCGCGGTCAGGCCGGCCGGGCCGGCGCCAAGCACAGCCACGGGGAGGGCGTCTCGGCTTTGGGCGGGCGCCTCCATCGGGGGCCGAGATGCTATTAGGTATCCCTAAATGGAGACCCTTGCGGCCGTGATCCCGGCCACCGACCGGCCGGCGAGCCTGGCCCGCTGCACGGCAGCGCTGGAAGCCGGCGAGCGGCCGCCCGACCAGCTGATCGTCGAACGCGAGCCGCCGGCCGTGGGCCCGGCGCGGGCACGCAATCGCGGTGCCGCCCGCAGCGGCGCCGACGTCCTCGTCTTCGTCGACTCCGACGTCGAGGTCCACGCCGACGCCCTGGCGCGGATCGAGCGCTGCTTCGCCGAAGACCCCGATCTGACCGCGGTCTTCGGCGCCTACGACGAGGACCCGGCGGCGCCCGGCCTCACCTCCCGCTTCCGCAACCTCCTCCATCACCACGTGCACGTCAGCTCGCCCGGCGAGGCGGAGACTTTCTGGGCGGGCCTGGGCGCCGTCCGCCGCGACGCCTTCGAAGCCAGCGGTGGCTTCGACGAGGCGCGCTTCCCCACGGCCAGCGTCGAGGACGTCGAGCTGGGGATGCGGCTGCGGCGGGGCGGCGCCAAGATCTTGCTCGACCCGGATATCCGCGGCCGGCACCTGAAAGCGTGGACGCCGCTGAGCATGGTCCGCACCGACTTCTGGCGCCGCGGCGTCCCCTGGGCGCGGCTGCTGCTTCGCGACGGCGGCGGCGAGGCGGTCCTCAACCTGGAGGCGAGGCACCGCCTGAGCGCCGCCGCCGCGGTCCTCCTCACCCTCGCCTTGGTACTGCGGCGCCCGCGTGCGGCGCTGGCGATCCTCCTCGCCAGCGTCCTCGTCAACCGCGACTTCTACGCGCTGCTGGGGCGCCGCGGGGGGCCGCGGCTGCTGCTTGCCGGGATCGGCCTGCACCAGCTCCATCACCTCAGCGCGGTCGCCTCCGTGCCGGTCGCGGCGCTGCTGCACCGGCTCGAGCGGAGCGGCGAGTGAGCAGCGGCCGCGACGAGGCGCTTTTGTCACCCATGGGGTTACAAAAGCGCCTCACCCATCCCGACGAGTTGCGGCTGGGCGTCGCCGGCTGCGGTCGCATCGTCGAACGCGGCTATGTCGCCGCCGCGCTCGCGACTCCAGGGGTGCGGATTGCCGCCTTCGCCGATCCCGACGCCCGGCGGCTGCGGCAGTGCCAGGACCTCTGGGAACGAGGGGCAGACGCGGCCGCGGGCTTCGCCGACGCCGCCGAGCTGCTGGCGGCCGCGCCGGTCGACGCGCTGATCGTCGCCTCGCCGGCCGCCTCCCACGTCGCGGTCG
>JBAQZI010000162.1:0-14259 GCA_049790835.1 Solirubrobacterales bacterium | reverse complement strand
GCCAGGAGGAGCCGCTGGACGAGCCGGCGTCCTGGCGCGGAGTCGCGCCCGGTGGCTGACGAGCGCCCCGCGGGCGGGGAGCCGCGCAAGCGCAAGCAACGCGGCGGCGACCGCATGAAGCAGGGCTACGCCAAGGCCGAGCAGCGCAACCACGCGGCCCGCGAAGCGCTGACGCCGCTGGCCGAGGGCGAACGGCCGAGGGTGGTGACGATCGGGGCGATCGTCGCCGGTTTGATCGCGCTCTCGATCGTCGCCGGCTACCTGGCCGGGGTCGAGGTCGACGGCGAAAAGCCGCGCCTGGCCCAGGTCCTCGCCCCGGCTCTGATCATGGCCGTGATGGCCTGGGGCATGTGGCGCGCCCGCTACTGGGCGGTGCTCGGCTTCCAGCTGATCCTCGTCTTCCTGATCTTCAGCGCCGTCTTCGGGCTCGCCGTGCAGGCCTCGAGCGTGGCCCAGTTCGCGGCGACCCTCGGCCTGCTCGCGGTCTCCGGCACCTTTTTCTTCTTCATGGTCAAGGCGATGGCGCGGATCCAGATGCCGGAGCGCGCTCCGCGAGACTGAGCCGATGACCCCGCTCGGCCTGCCCTCCCTGGACCGCATCTCCGCCCTGCCCGCCGACGTGCTCGGGGCGCTGCGGATGATCCCCGAGATCGTTGAGAACCCGGCGGCGATGAAAGAGCACACGGCACAGCTGAGCGAGCTGATGGAGCGAATTCTGACCGCGGTGGCCGGCCTCAGCGCCAGCGTCGAGACCTTGCAGGGCGCGGTCGAGCCGATGGCCCGACTGGCCAGCCGGATGCCGGGCCAGAAGAAGGGCTGACGGACAGCATCCCCGCGTTCCGCGGTTCCTTATCCACGAAATACGTGGATAAGGAACCGCGCAATCGCCGTTCTATAGGCTCAGGGCAATGGCTGATTCCTTCGATGTGATCGTGATCGGCGGCGGGCCCGGTGGCTACGTCGCAGCCATCCGTGCCGCCCAGCTGGGCAAGAAAACCGCCGTGGTCGAGCGCGACAAGGCCGGTGGGCGCTGCCTCAACTACGCCTGCATCCCCGCCAAGACGATCCTGCGCACGGCCGAGATCTACACCGAGGCGCGCGAGAGCGCCGACCTCGGTGTCGTCGCCAAGGACGTCTCGCTCGACTGGGACGCCGTTCACGCCCGCCGCGCGGCCGTCTCCGAGTCGCTCTCGGGCGGGGTGAAGATGCTCTGGGACAAAAACAAAGTCACGGTGATCGAGGGCGAGGGCTCCTTGACCGCCGAGGGCAACGTCAAGGTCGGCGACGACGTCTACGAGGCCGGCGCCGTCATCCTCGCGACCGGCTCGGTGGCGCTGCCGATCCCCGGCGTTGAGTTCGGCGACCGCGTCGTCGACACCTGGGGCGCCTGGTCGCTGCCGGAAGTGCCTAAGAAGATCGCCGTGGTCGGCGCCGGCGCCTCGGGCTGTGAGATCGCCTCCGCCTACGGGCGCTTCGGGACCGACGTGCTGCTGATCGAGATGCTGCCGCAGATCATGCCGGCCGAGGACAAGGACGTGGTCCGCGTCGTCGAGCGCGCCTTCAAGAAGCAGAACATCACCGTCGCCACCGGCAACCCGGTCGAGAACGTCGAGGTCAGCGGCGACTCGGTCAAGTTCAGCTACGGCGGCGAGTCGGCCGAGGTCGACTACCTCTGCATCGCCGGCGGCCGCCGCGCCGACACCGAGCCACTGGGCCTGAGCGAGGCCGGGGTCGAGCTGGAGGAGAACGGCAAGGTCAAGGTCGACGGGCTGCAACGGACCACGAACCCGAAGGTCTACGCGATCGGCGACCTGGTCAGCCAGAAGGCGCTGGCCCACAAGGCCGGCGAGGAGGCGATCGTCGCGGTCGAGGCCGCGGCCGGCGCCGAGACCCACCCGGTCGACCAGAACCTGGTTGCCGGCGCCACCTTCAGCCACCCGCAGGTCGCCAGCGTCGGGCTCACCGAGGCGGCCGCGAAGGAGGCCGGCAAGGACGTCAAGGTCGGCAAGTTCAAGCTCGGCGGCGTCGGCGGCGCCACCGTCTACGACGACAAAGAAGGTCTGGTCAAGATCGTCGCCGACTCCAAGTACGGCGAGATCCTCGGCGTCCACATCGTCGGCAACCGCGCCTGCGACATGATCGCCGAGCTGGTGGCGACGATGGCGCTCGAGGGGGGCTACCAGGAGCTGGCGCGGATCGTCCATCCCCACCCGACGATCTCCGAGGCGATCTTCGAAGCAGCAAGGGCAGTGGACGGTTGGGCGACTCACGCTTGACGGCGCCCCGCGCCAGCTTCTACTTCGACCTCGGCTCCCCCTACGCGTACCTCGCCGCCGAGCGGGTCAGCGGGCTGTTCACGGAAGCGGGGCTGGAGCAGCCAGAGTGGCAGCCGGTCCTGCTCGGCGGCCTCTTCGCGCGCTTCGATCGCGGCTCCTGGTCGCAGACGCCGGCGCGGGACGAGGGCATGGCCGAGGTCGAGCGCCGCGCCCTCGCCTACGGGCTGCCGCCGATCCAGTGGCCGGACCCCTGGCCGGGCAACATGCTGACGGCGATGCGGGTGGCGACCTTCGCCAAGCAGACCGGGCGCACCGTCTCCTTCTCCCTCGCCGCCTTCCGCCAGGCCTTCGCCGCCGGCCGCGACCTCGGCGACCCCGACAACGTGATGATCGCCGGCGCCGCCTGCGAGCTGCACCCGCGGGCGCTGCTGAAAGCGGTCCAGACCGACATCGTCAAGAACGCCCTGCGCGAGGCCACCGACGCGGCAGGCGATCGCGGCGTCGAAGGGGTGCCGGCACTGGTCGTCGGCGACGAGGTCTTCTGGGGGGACGACCGCCTCCTGGAGGCGGTCGAAGCCGCGGCCTGATCCGCTGCCGACTTTTCCCCACCCTGGTGGGGTCAATACGACAACGAATGCGGGAGGCACGATTTCGGGCGGCCGCGCATCGCTAAGGTGAGATCGATGGCCGATCTGCCCGACGCCGCCGCCTGTTACGAGCTGCTCGCGCGCATGGCCCTGATCCGCCGCTTCGAGGAGGAGGCGGGCCGCCAGTACCAGCGCGCCAAAGCCGGCGGCTTCCTGCACCTGGCGATCGGCGAGGAGGCGACGATCGTCGGCACCACCTCGGTGATGCGCGACGAAGACTTCCTGATCGGCAGCTACCGGACCCACGGCCACGCGATCGCCCGCGGTACCGAGCCGAAGCGGGTGATGGCGGAGCTGTTCGGGCGGGTCGACGGGACCAGCGGCGGCCGCGGCGGCTCGATGCACATCTTCGACGCCGAGCGGCGCTTCATGGGCGGCTACGGGATCGTCGGCGGCAACCTGCCGCTCGCGGCCGGGCTCGGCCTCGCCTCCCAATACAAAGGCGAAGACGCGGTCACCGTCTGCATGTTCGGCGACGGCGCCTCCAACACCGGCAACTTCGGCGAGACGATGAACCTGGCGGCGCTCTGGAAGCTGCCGGTCTTCTTCCTGGTCGAGAACAACCTCTACGGGATGGGGACCGCGGTCGAGCGCCACTCGGCCCAGACCGACCTCTCGAAGAAGGCCGAGGGCTACGGGATCCCCGGCGCGCGGGCCGACGGCATGGACGTGGTCGCCGTGCGCGAGGCCGTCGCCGAGGGGATCCGCGCGGCGCGCGAGGAGGAGCGGCCGACGCTGCTCGAGGTGGTCACCTACCGCTACCGCGGTCACTCCGCCGCCGACCCCGAGGTCTACCGCGAGCGCGAGGAGGTCGAGGAGTGGCGCGAGAAAGACCCGATCGAGAGCTTCGCGCGGCGCTGCGTCGAGGCGGGCGTCCTCGGCGAGCGCGAGGTGCAGCAGGCGCGCGACGCGGCGGAGGAGGCAGTGGTCGCGGCGGTCGAGTTCGCCGAGGCCTCGCCGGAGCCGCCGCTCGACACGATGTACGAGAACCTCTACGCGCTCGACGAACCCGGCGGCTGGTACGCGGTCGACGAGCGCAGCCCGGAGCCGCACCGCGGCGAGCGCGAGGACCGGATGCCCGACGCCGCCCGCGAGCTGGCCGAGGCCGGCGCCGCCTACGCCGAGCAGCCCGACGACGGCCGACGGCCGAACCCGGCCCTGCAGGGCGACGCCCAGGACGGGTCCGAGTCGCGGGTCTCGGCCGAGCGCGAGGTCGGCGACGAGGCCGAGGATCTCGCCTCCGAGCAGGCGACCAGCACCGAGGAGGACGCGGGCTGATGGCCGAGCTGCGGATGCGCGAGGCCCTGCGTGACGCGATGGCGGAGGAGATGCGCCGCGACGAGAGCGTCTTCGTGATGGGCGAGGACGTCGCCGTCTTCCAGGGCGCCTTCAAGGTGACCGAGGGGCTGCTCGACGAGTTCGGCGAGCGCCGGGTGCGCGACACGCCGATCTCCGAGAACACGATCGTCGGCACCGGCGTCGGCGCCGCGATGGGTGGCCTGCGGCCGGTGGTCGAGCTGATGACGGTCAACTTCTCGCTGCTGGCGCTGGACCAGATCGTCAACCACGCCGCCGCCATCCCCTACATGTTCAACGGCCAGGCACGGGTGCCGATGGTGATCCGGATGCCGGGCGGCGGCGGCCACCAGCTCGGCCCCACCCACTCCCACAGCTTCGAGGCCCTCTACCTGCAGGTGCCCGGCCTGCTGGTCGCCTGCCCCTCGACCCCGGCCGACGGCAAGGCGCTGCTGAAGGCGGCGATCCGCGACGACAACCCGGTGATCTTCATCGAGCACGAGAGCCTCTACGGGGTCAAAGGCGAGGTGCCCGAGGGCGAGGATGGAGACGGCGTGCTGCGCTTCGGCGAAGCGGCGGTGCGGCGCGAGGGCAGCGACGTCACGATCGTCGGCGTGCTGAAGATGGCCCAGGTCGCCGAGCAGGCAGCGGCCGTGCTGGCCGAGAAGCATGGCGTCGAGGCCGAGGTGATCGACCCCCGCACGCTGCGCCCACTCGACCTCGACACGATCCTCGAGTCGGTCCGCAAGACCAACCGCGCGGTGATCGTCGAGGAGGGCTGGCCGCATGGCGGCGTCGGCGCCAACCTGGCGACGCTGATCACCGAGCAGGCCTTCGACGACCTCGACGCGCCGGTGCAGCGGGTGACCGGCGCTGACGTCCACATGCCCTATTCCAAGCGGCTGGAGCAGGCGGCGATTCCGCATGGGGAGCATGTGGTGAGCGCGGCATTGGCCACGTTGGAGGGGTCGCTCTAGTGGCCCCGGCGCGCGGGTCCTGTCGCGGCGGCATCCCCCACGGTGCTCGGCGCTTCGCGCCTCCGCGCCGCGGGGGACCCCCGCCCCCGCGCCACCCGCGCGAGGATCCATCTAGGGGGGACGCCTGATGCCGGACATCGTCATGCCGCGCCTGTCTGACTCGATGGAGGAGGGAACGATCCTCGCCTGGATGCGGAAGGTCGGGGACGAGATCAGCGTTGGCGATGAGATCGTGGAAATCGAGACCGACAAGGCGAATATGGCGTACGAGAGTGACGTTGCCGGGACGCTGACCGAGATCCTCGCCGAGGAGGGAGAGACGCTGGCGATCGGGACTCCGATTGCGCGGGTTGGCGATGGCGGCGAGGGTTCAGGCGCCTCAGCTGCGGGGCCTGTCACCGCAGGGGACCCCCCACCCCCTGCGGTAGCTAAAGCTTCCTCGGGGGTGGGCCCCCCTACGGTGCCACCCGCAGGTGAGACGCCTGAGAGCACGGGAGACGAAGCGGGGGATTCCCAAGGCGCCGATCCGGGCGCCGGGGACCGCATCAAAGCCTCACCTGTCGCGCGACGCATAGCTAAGGAGAAAGGCGTCGACCTGTCCACCATCACTGGCTCCGGACCCGGTGGCCGCATCGTCAAGTCAGACGTGAAGAAGGTCGCCGCCTCTTCTGCGGGTGACGCGGTGGCGGGGGTCCCCCGCGGCGCGGAGCCGCCGGAGGCGGCGAGCACCGTGGGGGATGCCGCCGCGGCGGGACCCGCAGCTGAGGGCTCCCATCCCGATCATTCAAGCCTCGAGACCGCCAAGGGCCAAACGACTTACGAGGACTTGTCGAAGCTGCAGTCGACGATCGCCCGCCGCATGTCGGAGTCGAAGGCGACCGCCCCCCACTTCTACCTCGAGGCGGAGATCGACATGTCGCGTGCGGTCGAGGCGCGGGCGCGGATCAAGGCGACGGCCGGCGAGGGCGAGGTGGTGCCGTCGTTCAACGACATGATCGTCAAGGCCTGCGCGCTGGCGCTGCGGGACCACCCGCGCGCCAACGGCGCCTATCGCGACGGGCGCTTCGAGCTCTACTCGCGGGTCAACGTCGGCGTCGCCGTCGCCGCCCAGGACGCGCTCGTCGTCCCCACCGTCTTCGACGCCGACCGCAAGGGCCTGCGGCAGATCGCGACCGAGTCGCGGGCGCTGGCGCAGAAAGTCCGCGACGGCCAGGTGACGCCGCCGGAGCTCTCGGGTGGGACCTTCACGGTCTCCAACCTGGGGATGTACGGGATCGACAACTTCAGCGCCGTGATCAACACCCCGCAGGCGGCGATCCTCGCCGTCGGCGCGATCAAGGAGCGCCCGGTCGTCCGCGACGGCGGCCTCACCACCGCCCAGATGCTCTACGTCACCCTCGCCTGCGACCATCGCATCCTCTACGGCGCTCCCGCCGCCGAGTTCCTGGCGCGGGTGCGGACGCTGCTCGAAGAGCCGCTTTCGCTGGCTCTCTGACCTCCTGCGAGGTCCCCAAGAACACGCCTAATTGGTGGAAAGAGTGTGAATTTCCTACCTACCTTTTGAAAACGCTTGTGTAGTCAGGATTCGTCTGAGAGCGTGCGCGCCATGTTCGCGCACATCGTCGGAGTCCCAGTCGAGGAGACGGCGCTGAGCCTGGCGCCGATCGCGGCCGCCACGGCTGGGCTCGCTGGCATGCGGCTGCGCGAGCAGGCGGTACGGCGGCGGGCGCGCAGGCAGCGTGACCTCACCACCCCGAGGAGGCGTCGATGAGCGGGGCTTCTCCCACCCCGGCCCGACCGGCGCCACAAGCGCTGCGCCACCGTCGCAGCGCCCGTCGCCTCACCGCAGCACAGGGCGGGCCTGACTAACCCTCCGAGCAGACCCGGTGCCGCCCGAAGAGGGCGGCGGCGCTGAGGTCGGTGCCGACGTGGATCGACGCAGGCCCGCTCGCTTCGACCAGCGTCCACGGCCCGCGCTCCCGCAAGCAGGCGGCTCCGCCGGTCACTTTCCAGTACGGGCTGAAGTGAATGCGGAGCTCGAAGCGGGAGGCGCGGGGGATCCGCAGGTCGAACCAGTCGGCCCCGATCGAGCTGATGCGCGCCGGCCGGTCGACCAGGCCGGTGGCGTCGCGCACCGCGAACAGGCGCCAGTCGCCGTTGCTCCAGATCGGCTCCAGGTAGGGCAGGTTGCGGTCGATCAGCAGCTTCTCGCGGTGGGCGAGGTAGTCGAGCCGAGCGTCCGGGAGGGCGACGTAGCTGACTCCGTTCGCCTGCAGCCAGTTGCGGTAGGAGCGCGGCGAGAGGCCGGAGCGGAAGAGGTGGAGCTCGTCCGTTTCCGCCTGCCGTTCCCAGCCGCGGGCGAGGGGGAACTCCGGCGAGACGTAGTAGGCCTCCCAGCGGTCCAGCGTCGGCGGGATCTCGATGCGGACCGGCTCACCCCCGGTGCGCGCCTTCAGCTCGGCCAGCAGCGGCGTGTAGAAGTCGCGCTGCACAGAGGGATCGGCCGAGGCGCGGGAGACGTCGCGGACCGCGCCCTGCCACTGCCAGTAGATCAGCGGCAGCGCCATCAGGACGGCGAGCAGGCGCAGATGGCGGCGGCCGGCCAGCGCCAGCACGACCAGCGGCCCCGCCAGCAGGGTGCTGAGGCGGACCACGTTGCCACCCATCGCGTTGGGGATCACGAAGGCGGCGAGCACGGCGCCGGCGTAGAGAACGACGGCGGCGCGCAGCAGGCGCTCGCGCTGGGGCAGGACGACGAAGACGCCCAACGTTACGGCGAGCACGCCGAGCAGGCTGGAGAGGACGAACGGCTCGGCGCCGGTCGTCGGGAAGGCAAGGGCCATGACCGCGATCGGGGTGGCGGCGCAGGCCCCCATTTGCGCGCCCTGGCGGCGCCGGCCGACCAGGAACAGCGAGCCGCCGATCAGCAGCAGGAAGAAGCCCGCGACCGGGCTGGCGCAGGAGGTGGCGAAGGCCAGCGGCATCGCCAGCAGGGGGCGTTCCCTGTCCAGGGCGACGAGCGCCCCCAAGGCGATCGCCACGCCGAGGGCGAAGGTCAGCCGGCCGCTGAGCAGCATCGTGATCGTCCCCGCCCCGAACCAGAGCGTCGCCAGGCGCGCCCCGGAGCTGTAATGGCGATCGACCAGCAGGCCGAAGAGGCCGGTGGCGGCAACCGCGGCGAAACCGCCAACGACGGTCGCCCCGAGCGCCGCCCCAAGCGGTGGGAAGAGGACGCTGTAGCCGAGCAGGTAGTGCCCGCCGTACCAGTAGTTGTTCCAGGCGAGGAAGCCGTGGGAAGCGAAGAGCTCGGTGCGGAACAGCTGCGCCGCGAGGTCGACGCTCGGCGGCTGCAGCGCCACGTAGGCGAGCGCGGCGAGGAGGATCGGGGCGATCACGCCGACCCAGAGCAGCCCGGCGCGTGTGGGGCTGATCGCGCGGGCGGCCGCGTTCGGTTCGATCAAGCGGTCGGCGTCGAGGGCCGGGTATCGCCAGCGGTCTATCGGCATCTGTGCGTGACTGTCCGTAACTCTCAGGCTGGGGTGCCGCGGGGTTGGGTCGGAAGGCGGCGCGGAAGGAGCTGGGCCGACTCACCGAAGCACGGCAAGCATAAAGCGCTCACATGCGACGATTTCAAGGGTGAGCGCCGAGATCCTGGTTGTCCGCTGCGGAATCGTCCCTTATGAGGAGGCGCGCGAGGCACAGTTGCGGCTGCAGGGAGCGCGTCAACGGGGGGGCGTGCCGGATGTCCTGCTGCTGCTCGAGCACAACCCCGTCTACACCCGCGGGCGCCGCGCGACGCCGGAGGAGCTGCCGATGGGGGCCGAGTGGTACGAGCGCCAGGGGATCGAAGTGCGCGACACCGACCGCGGCGGCCGCGTCACCTACCACGGCCCCGGCCAGCTGGTCGCCTACCCGATCGTCTCCCTGCGCCCCTACGGCGACGACGTCCACGAGTACGTGCGGCGGCTGGAGCGGACGATGATCGAGGCGCTCGCGGAGCACGGCGTCGCCGCCGGCGTCATCGAGGGCCTAACCGGCGTCTGGACCCAAACCGCCGGCCGACGGGCCGATATGTCTAGTCAGGCTCGACATATCGGCCCATCGACCCCCGGTGAGCGGAAGATTGGGTCGATTGGGGTGCATGTGAGCCGGGGGGTGACTACGCACGGGCTGGCGGTGAACGTCGACAACGACCTGCAGCCGTTCGAGTGGATCGTGCCCTGCGGGATCGAGGGGGTGGCGATGACGTCGCTGGCGCGGGAGCTGGGAGCCGAGCAGGACCTGGGGGCGTTCGCCGGCACGCTCGCGGCGCGCTTCGCCACCGTCTACGACCGCGTCCCGGTCGCCGCCGATCCCGCCGATCTGGGCCTGGACCTGCCGCCCGCTACGCTCGGTATCCCCCGATGAGCGAGACGATCGAGCAGACCGGACCGGCCGAGGCCACGGCAGCGCCAGCCGAGCGCGTTCACGTCACCCGCTCCCGCGCCAAGCCGGGCGGAACGGCGGCCGCGGCTGACGGCACCGTCCCCTTCAAGCGCGCCCGCAAGCCGCCGTGGCTGAAGGTGCCGGCGCCGGGCGGGCCCAACTACCGGCGCCTGAAGGCGACGATCGGCTCCGACAACCTCCACACCGTCTGCGAGGAGGCCAACTGCCCCAACGTCGGCGAGTGCTGGGAGCGCGGCACCGCGACCTTCATGATCCTCGGCGACGTCTGCACCCGCCGCTGCGGCTTCTGCAACGTGCAGACCGGCAAGCCGACCTGGAACGACCCGCTGGAGCCGCTGCGCGTCGCCAACCAGGTGAAGCAGATGGGCCTGCGCCACGCCGTCGTCACCTCGGTCGACCGCGACGACCTGCCCGACTACGGGGCCAGCGCCTTCGTCGGCGTGATCCGCTCGATCCGGATGCAGGCGCCGACCTGCAAGGTCGAGATCCTCACCCCTGACTTCCGCGGCCAGGAGATGCCGCTGGCCAAGGTCGTGCACGAGAAGCCCGACGTCTTCAACCACAACGTCGAGACCGTGCCGCGCCTCTACCCCGTCGCCCGCCGCGGCTCCCGGTTCCTGCGCTCGGCCCGGGTGCTGCGGATGGCGAAGGAGATGGGCGGACCCGACGTCGTCACCAAGTCCGGGCTGATGGTCGGGCTCGGCGAGAGCTTCGAGGAGATGGTCGAGACCTTCGGCATCCTCCGCGAGCACCGCGTCCAGGTCCTCACCGTCGGCCAGTACCTGCGCCCGACCGAGAACCACCTGCCGGTCACCCGCTACTGGCACCCGGACGAGTTCGCGGCCCTGGAGAAGGCCGCCTACGAGCTCGGCTTCGAGTCGGTCGCCGCCGGCCCGCTGGTCCGCAGCAGCTACCACGCGGACCAGAACCTGCCGGAGGGCAAGCGGGCCGAGAGCCTGATCGCCTGAGCGCAAGGCCCGCCGGGCGCGCCTCAGGGCAGTTCGACCTTCTTCGGGTTCGCCGGGTCGTAAACGACGTCGATCCGGCGGCCCTGCTCGATGCGGCCGAGACGGCCGGCGGAGAACTTGCGCTTGACCTGAAAGGGCAGGCCGTCCTTGGGCTGGACCTCCAGCGTCAACTCGACCATCTGGTAGCCAGCAACGGAACCAGGAGTGGCGGCGGCATCGAGGATCGTCGCCCTGGCGGGCAGCGTTCCCTCGGGAGGCTTGGCGCGGCGGCGGGGGGCGTCGAGGTAGGCGAGCAGCAGGCCACTGAGGCCAACGGCGATGCCGCCGATGATCAGCCCCGGTTTGGCCGCATCGACGGGAACCAGGACCCCGCCGACCACCATGGCCAGACCGAGCAGGATCATCAGGACTCCGACGGCGAACACGCGTCGAATCTATCCCAGAGTCCGCACAGAGCAGTTAGGGTCGCGTCACAAAATGGGATGCGGCAGGGCGTCCCCCAGACCCGAGGAGCGAACAGCTATGGGCATGTTCAAGGACATGAGGGACCTCAGCAAGGCCGGCAAGCAGATGCAGAAGGAACGCGGCGGCAGCCTGAAAATGATGAAAGACGGCCTCGCCCAGGCAAACCAGGCCGTGCAGCAGGTGCAGTCCGACCAAGCGCTGGCCGAGAAGCTCGCCAACGAAGGCGTTGACGGCACCGCGACGATCATCCAGATGGTCGCCACCGGCCAGACGATCAACATGCAGCCGGAGCTGCAGTTCCAGATGTCGGTCGACGTCGGCGGCTCCGTCTCCACCGTCACCCATACCCAGGTCGTCTCCCCCGCGATCATCGGCCAGCTCCAGCCCGGCGCCCAGGTCCCGGTCAAGGTCGACCCGAACGACCACTCGCAGCTGATGATCGGACTCGCCGGCTAGGGGGTCGGCGTCCAGCAGTGCCCGGAGCGCCTCGGCAGCATCAAAGCTGGCGGGTAAGGGGGTGATGGAGCCAGACGGGATCGAACCGACGACCTCCGCGTTGCAAACGCGGCGCTCTGCCAGCTGAGCTATGGCCCCTCGCCAAGAAGTTTAGGCGGCCGCAGCGCCGCTCGCCACCGCTCAGCGAACTACGGCGCGTTTGTAGCGGCGCACCGAGAGGAAGGCGAAGACGGCGGTGATGCCGAGTGACCAGGCGACGGCGCCCCAGACCGTGTTGTCGCCGACGGGGGCGCCGAGGAAGAGGTGGCGCATGGCGTCGACGACGATCGTGAACGGGTTGACTTCGGCGAAGGCCTGGAGGGCGCCGGGCATCGAGTCGACCGGGACGAAGGCCGAGGAGACGAAGGTGAGCGGGAAGATGACGATGAAGCCGAGCGACTGGGCGGCCTCGGGCGAGGTCGAGGTGAGGCCGACGAATGCGAAGACCCAGGAGAAGGCGTAGCCGAAGAGCAGCAGCAGGAGGATGCCGCCGAGGATGTGCAGCAGCGGCGCGTCGAAGGAGAAGCCGGCGATGACGCCGACGACGAGCATCATCACGATCGAGATCGAGTTGGTGACGATGTCGGCCAGGGTGCGGCCGGCGAGGAGGGCGGCGCGGGACATCGGCAGCGAGCGGAAGCGGTCGATCAGTCCCTTCTTCAGATCCTCCGACAAGCCGAGCGCGGTGACGAAGCCGCCGAAGGACATCGTCTGGACGATGATCCCCGGCATCAGGAAGTCGATGTAGCTGAAGCCAGGCGTCTCGATCGCGCCGCCGAAGACGTAGGCGAAGAGCAGCACGAACATGATCGGCTGCACCGTGAAGGAGAGCAGCAGGTCGGGCGCGCGGGGGATGCGCAGGAGGCTGCGTTTCGCCAGCACCAGCGTGTCGGAGAAGGCGTAGCGGAAGCCGCTCATCGCTCGGCCTCCGGGTCTGCCCCGTCGCCGTCCTCGGGCTCGGCGGCGTGGCCGGTGAGGGTGAGGAAGACCTCGTCGAGCGACGGCCGCCGCATCGCCACGTCGTCGATCCCGATCCCGGCCTCGTTGAGCCGGATCACCGCCGCGCCGATCGCTCCCTTGCGCTGGCGGATCGGCATCCGCAGGAAGCCGTCGACGACGGTCGGGCGCTCGGCCGCGATCGCCTCCAGCGCGGCGATCGCCGCCTCGGTGTCGGCCTCGTCCTCGAGCGTCACGTCGAGCCGCTCGCCGCCGATCTGGTCCTTGAGCTCGTCGGAGCTGCCCTCGGCGATGACGTGGCCGCGGTCGATCACGGAGATGCGGTCGGCGAGGCGGTCGGCCTCGTCCAGGTACTGGGTGGTGAGCAGGACCGTGGTGCCGTCGGCGACCCGGCCTTCGATCGTCTCCCAGAGGGCGATGCGGCTGCGCGGGTCGAGCCCGGTGGTCGGCTCGTCGAGGAAGAGGACCGGCGGGCGGGCGACCAGGGCGGCGGCGAGGTCGAGGCGGCGGCGCATCCCGCCCGAGTAAGTCCGCACCAGGCGGTCGGCGGCGTCGCTGAGGTCGAAGCGCTCCAGCAGCTCGGCGGCGCGGGCGCGCGGTTCGCCCTTCGGCAGGTGGTAGAGGCGGCCGACCATCTCCAGGTTCTCGGCCCCGGTGAGGTTTTCGTCGACCGCGGCGTACTGGCCGGCGAGGCCGATCTGGGTCCGCAGCTGCGGCGCCTGACGGGTGACGTCGAGTCCGGCGACGCGGGCGCTGCCGCCGTCGGGCGGGAGCAGGGTGGTGAGGATGCGAACCGCGGTCGTCTTGCCGGCGCCGTTGGGCCCGAGCAGGCCGAGCACGGTGCCGGCGGGCACCTGCAGGTCGACGCCTTCGAGCGCGCGCACGTCGCCGTATGACTTGCGCAGGCCTTCTGCTTCGATGGCGAGGTCGGTTGCGATCCGGGGAACTTATCTACTGCTCAACCTCGGCTGGACCGAGGGCTCCCCGAACGCCCTAGTCGTCGAAGTCGAAGTCCTTGGGGGGCTTCTGCTCGAACCAGAGGTTGTCGTCCTCGGGGGCGTCCTCGAGGAACTCCGGCGTGTCCTCCAGTACGTCCTCGTGCTGGGAGCTGGAGGCGGAAGGGGCTGGTGGGAGCGACGTGTCTTCCTCGCGCGCCGGCGGCGCCTCGGGCCTGGGGAGCTCGTGCTCGGCCGAGGGCTCCTCGACAGCGTCCGGTTCGTCATCAGCGGGATCGTCCTCGACCGCCTGATCCTCCTCGACCAGCACGTCGTCCTCTGCCAAGTCGATGAAGACGGCGGGCGCTTCCTCGGTGGGCGGGGCGCCGGGCTCGTCCGGAAGCGGCGCCTCGAGCGCCTGGTTGAGCTCGTCGGAGAGCCGCTGCTCGCTGAAGAACTCGTCGAATTCGTCGGCCGGCTCCTCCCCCTCGGCGGTGGGCTCGGCGGGGGCGCCAGTGCCGACATTGGCCTCGATCCCGGCCAGCGGGTCGACCGGGGCAAGGCGCGGCTCGGCAAGTTCGGCATCGACGAGATCGTCGTCGGAGGGAGCGTCGGACTCGGTGGCGGCGTCCTCGAACTGGGCCTCGACGTCGAACATTTCGGTCGGCTGATCGGCGATCGCGTGCCGCTCCTCGGTCGAGTGGCCGGAGTCCGCGATCGGCTCGTGCTCCATCGCCGGCTGCTCCTCGTCGGCGGGGCCCTCGTCGGGCGCCTCGGCCTCGGGCGCCGCGGCGGGC
>JBAQZI010000161.1:0-1899 GCA_049790835.1 Solirubrobacterales bacterium | reverse complement strand
GCGCCGGCGTGCGCCGGACGGCGGCCGCCCTGCGCGACAACCCGCGCGTCGCCTACGCCGAGCCCGACTACATCGCCACCGCCTCGGCCGCGGAACCCAACTCCGACTTCATCGTCCCCAACGACCCCGGCACCCTCGACGGCGCCTCCGAAGCCGCCGCCTCGGCCGGCGACTGGGCCTTCAAGCAGTGGAACTTCCTGCCCATGGAAGGGGACTCGACGGGCCGGGTCTTGACTTCGCCGGGCGGCATCGATGCGGTCGGCGCCTGGCGCAACCTCGCCGAGGTCGGGCGACCCGGCGCCCAGGGCATCACCATCGCCGTGCTCGACACCGGCATCGCCTACCGCGACCAGGGCAGCAGGTTCATCCGCAGCCCCGACTTCGCCCCGGGGCAGTTCGCCAAGGGCTACGACTTCATCGACGGCGACCGGGTCCCGCTCGACGAGAACGGGCACGGCACTCACATCGCCGGGACGATCGGCGAGAAGACCGACAACGCGGTCGCGCTCACCGGCCTCGCCTACCGGGCGAAGCTGATGCCGGTGCGGGTGCTCGACAGGAACGGCCGCGGCCAGGCCAGCGACATCGCCAAGGGCATTCGCTTCGCGGTCGCCCAGCGCGCTCAGGTGATCAACATGAGCTTCAACTTCGGCTGCGGCAAGAAGGTGCCGGAGGTCGACGAAGCGCTGCGCGAGGCCTATGCCAGCGGCGTCGTCACCGTCGCCTCGACCGGCAACGCCGGCTCGGAGACCTGCGTCTCGGCGCCGGCGACCGGGCCGCGGGTGATCGGCGTCAGCGGCACCACCGAGGGCGGCTGCCTCGGCAACTACTCGTTGAGCGGCCGGGGAATCGACCTGCTCGCACCGGGCGGCGGGACTCCGGTCTCCGCCTGCGCGTCGGTCTCGGCGCGGCCGATCTACCAGGTGACGCTGAAAGCGGAATCGACGCGGACCTTCGCGATCCCCTCCAACTACGTCGGCACCTCGATGGCCGCCGCCCACGTCAGCGCTGTCGCCGCGATGGTCCTCGCCGCCGACACCTACGGCGGGCCGCGCTTCAAACCGGAAACCGCTCAGGGAGCCAAAATCCGAGCGAACGAGGTCGCCGAGCATCTGCGCAAGACCGCCCGCGACCTGGGCCTGTTGAAACGGCAGCAGGGCGCCGGCCTGATCGACGCCGGCGCGGCCACGGAACCGCGTGGCCCTAAGCCCTCGCCGATCCCCTAAGTAGTGCGAACGATGATCACGCTGCAGGGGGCGTGGTGGGAAATGTTGTTCGGGACGCTTCCCAGGAGGAAGCGGCGGGCGCCGGTCATGCCCTTGTTGCCGACCATGATCAGGTCGGCTTTGGTCTCTTCGGCGACGTTGAGGATTCCCTCGGCGGGGTCGCCCTCGACCGGGTGGGTCTGGACTTCGATCCCCTCTTTACGGGCGTCGGCGGCGGCGGTGTCGAGGACGAGGTTGACGTCCTCGCGCGGGTTGAGCTCGTACTGGACGTCGGCCGGGGCGTCGCGCTGCTGGTCCTTGACCTTGCGCTCGGGGACCGGCGCGTAGGCGCTGACGATGCTGAGCGTCGCGCCCGCCAGTTTGGCGAGGTCGACTGCCTGCCGCACTGCCTCGCCGGCGGTCTCGGACCCGTCGGTGCCAACCACGATGCGAGTGAACACGCCGTCTCCTCTGCTCGGTCGCTGAACGGGCTCGATACTAACGCTGGCGGGCCGGGAGCCCGCGGAAGCCGTCGCCGAGAATCTCCGTCGGCGTCGTCGCCAGACGGTAGATCGCGATCGCCATCGAGGCGACGAGGCAGACGATCAGCACCACCATTCCCGCTTTCCAGATCCACGGCACGGGCCGAACCCTACAGCCGGCCGATGGGCCGGTTTGTCGATCTGGGATCGAC
>JBAQZI010000160.1:0-4646 GCA_049790835.1 Solirubrobacterales bacterium | reverse complement strand
CCGGCCTCGCCGCGACGGCGGCACTGGCCCTGTTCTGCTTCGTCAAGGTCGTTGGCCTGGTCCTGCTCGGCACCCCGCGGCGGTCCGCGGCGGCAAGGGCGGTCGAGGCACCGGCCGGGATGAGATTCGCCCCGGTCTTTCTCGGCGGCTGCTGCGTTGCGCTCGGTGCCGCGCCCGGTCTGCTGATCCCCTCGCTCATGCAGCTTGCCCCACGGCCCCGCAGTCTCGTCACCGAGCCGAGCCTGCTCGTGCCGGGCACCGGCTCGCTGCCCTCGCCGTGGCTCCTGCTCGGGATCGTCGTGCTGAGCGCGCTGCTCTGGCGCCTGCGTGGCTCGCGGCGGGCGGCGCCGGTTCCCGTCTGGGCCAGCGGGCAACCGATCGAGCCGGCGCTCGCCTGGAGCTCCGCCGGGTTCACCAAGCCGCTGCGGATCGCTCTCGAGGGGATCCTGCGGCCTCGACGAGAGATCGAGACGGTGGGGGAGGGCGGGCTGGTGCGTTCGGTCAGCTATCGCGGCGAGATCCCACATCTGTTCGACACGGCGCTGTACGGGCCGGCGCGGCGCGGGGCGCTGGTGGGCGCTCGCGTCGCCCGCCGGATCCAGTCGGGCAGCGTCCGTGCCTACGCCGGCTACCTGCTCGGGCTGTTGCTTGCCATGCTGCTCCTGCTCCGGATCGGAGCGATCGGATGACCGCGCTGGCGGCGGCGATCCAGGTGGTCGGCGGGCTCGCCCTGGCGCCGCTGTTGCCGGGGACGATCCAGTCGCTCAAGGCCCGCCTGCAGGGTCGGCGCGGCCCCTCGCCGCTGCAGCCCTACTGGGAGCTCCGGCGCCTCTGGGGGAAGACCCTCGCCGATCCGTGGCCGACCACGATCGTCTACCGGCTGGCGCCGTGCCTGGCCGCGGCCGCAACCGCGCTGGCGCTTCTGCTGCTGCCGATTGCCGGGCTTGCCCCGGCCTGGTCGCTGGGCAACGACGCCCTGGTCCTCGTCGGGCTGCTCGCCCTGGCGCGCTTCGCCCTCGCTGCCTCCAGCTGGGACACCGGGTCGGGCTTCTCCCTGATGGGATCGAGCCGGGACCTGACTCTGTCGACCTTCGCGGAGGCGTTGCTGCTGCTCGCGATCGTCCTCGCGGCGCTGCCGGCGGGCAGCACCGACCTCGTCGCGATGGCTGCCGCCGCCAATGGCTCGGCTCCCTGGGGGGAGCCCGCTCACTGGTGCGCCGCGGGGGCCTTCGCCCTCGTCGTCCTGGTTGAGACCGGGCGCCAGCCAATCGACAACCCGGATACCCATCTGGAGCTGACGATGATCCATGAGGGGCCGCTGCTGGAGTACGCCGGCCGCGACCTGGCGCTGCTCGAGTGGACCGCGGCGGCGCGGCACTGGATCGTGCTCGTCCTCGGCACCGAGCTGTTCCTGCCCCACTGGGGAGGGTTCGGCCCCCAGCTCGCCTGCCTCGCCGCCGGCGTCGCCTTTCTCTGCCTGGCCCTGGCCCTGACCGAGACCGCGCAGGCGAAGATGCGGATCCTGCGGGTACCGGCGTTGCTGGCCGGTGGCTGCCTGCTCGCCCTCGTCGGGCTCACCAGCGCGCTGACCGGCGGCCTGGCGTGAGCGCCGCGTCGGTCGCGGCGATCGTCGCCCTCGGCTTCGGGGTGGTGCTGGTGCGCCGTCGCAGCCTGGCCACGCTGCTGGTCTCGCTGCAAGCGCTGATCCTGGGCATAGGTGCACTCTCGCTCGCGGGTGGACGCGCCGGGCTGGCGGTGGCCGGCGCCATCCTCCTCGTCCGCGCCGTGGCGCTGCCGGTGCTGCTGACCCTCACTCGTCGCCGCACGCCCGAGCCGGTCCTCGTCGCTCCGGCGACGACGGTCGTCGTTCGCCTGCTGGTCGCCGGTGCCGCCACGCTCCTCGCCGTGGCCTCGGTCCCGCCGCTCGGCCTCGGCGATCGCGCCGCCGAAAGCGGTGCCGTGGCATTGCTCTGCCTCGGGCTCGCGACCGTCGTCATGCGACGGCCCGCGCTGTTGCAGATCCTCGGCGTCCTCGTCGCCGAGAACGGCGTCTACCTGCTGGCGATCTCGGTGCCCGGCGGGCTTCCCTCGGTGGTCGAGCTCGGCGTGCTGTTCGACCTGACGCTGGTCGTAGCCGTCGCCGTCGCCTTCAGCGAGAAGATCCACGAGGAGGTCGGCACGGGAGACACCGATTTGCTGCGGGGGCTGCGTGACTGACGGCGGCCTCGCGATCGCGATGCTCGCGCTGCCGCTGGGCACCGCCGCCCTGATGGCGGCGATGCCGACGGCTCGGGCCGCCGATCGCCTCAACCTCGCAAGCTGCGCCCTGACGGCGGCGCTGGCGCTGGCGCTCTCCGTCCTGGCGCTGGCCGCGGCGCCGGCGGAGGCCGCCCGCGGCAGCTGGTTCGTGCTCGACGCGGCCACCGGTGTCTTCCTCGCACTCGTCGCGGCCGTAGGCCTTGCCAGCGCGGTGGTCTCGCCCGTCTACCTGCGCCACGCCGGCCGGAGTTGGTTTGGCGAGCGGCGCTCGCACGTCTGGTACTACGCGGCCTTCAACCTCTTCTGGGCGGCGCTGCTGGCGCTGCCGCTGGTCGACAACCTGGCCGTGGCCTGGCTGCTGATCGAGGCCACGACCGCGGCGTCGGCGCTGCTGGTCGCCTTCAGCGGCAAGCGCAGCGCCCTCGAGGCGGGCTGGAAGTACATCGTGTTGACCACCCTTGGACTGGCGATCGCCCTGCTGGGAATCGTCGTCCTCTTCGTCGCGGTCGGCGAGAGCAGAGCCGGTCTGGGCCGCCTGGACTGGCAAAGCCTGGCGGACGGAGCTGGAGAGCTGCCGGCGCAGACTACGCTCGTCGCCTTCGTCCTGATCATGGTCGGCCTGGCCAGCAAGATCGGCTGGGCGCCGGTCCACAACTGGCTGCCGGACGCGCACAGCGAGGCGCCGCCGCCGGTCAGCGCGATGCTCTCCGCGGCGTTGCTGCCGACGGTGCTGTTGATCGCCTGGCGGACCAAGCTCGCCCTCGAACCAGCCCTTGGCACCGGCGCGGTCCAGCAGCTCTTCGTCGGCTTCGGCCTGCTCTCGCTGGCGATCGCCGTCCCCTTCCTCTGGCGGCCGCTGCCCTGGAAGCGCCTGCTCGCCTACTCGAGCCTCGAGCACATGGGAATCCTCGCCCTCGGCGTGGGGTTCGGGACGCCGCTGGCGATCGCCGGCGTCGTCGTCCACGTGGCCGGACACGGCATCGCCAAGGCGCTCGGCTTCTACACGACGATCCCGCTGCTTCGGCAGGACCCCTCCAGCGCGAAGGTGGCGCCGCGGGGCGTCGCCCGGTCCAGCGTGCCGACCGCGACGGCGATGGCGGTGAGCCTGCTCTCGCTCGCCGGCCTGCCGCCGTCGCCGCTCTTCGTCTCCGAGCTCATGGTGCTGTTGGGTGGCATGGACGCCGGTCTGATCGCGGTCTCCGCGCTCGCCACGGTGCTGCTCGCCCTCGGGTTCCTCGGCCTCGCCCACGCCCTGATCGAAGGGCTGCTGGGCGACCCCCAGGGCCGAGGGAACCGGCCGACCTCCCGCTCCGCTCGAGCCGTGGCGCTGCTGGCCGGAACGGCAACCGTGGCGCTGCTGGCGTTGTCCGCGGTTGCCTTCGCGCTCCCGGGCTCGGGAATCGTCGAAGCGTTGATCGGGGGCGGGCCGTGAGCCGGTCGATGGGACGGCGTGGGGCGCAACCGCGCGAGGAGGTCGACCTGGTCGAGGTCGATCGCTCGGCCTGGCGCGGTTCCTGCCGCCGTGCGCTCGACGGCGGCGGTCGCTTCTGCGGCGCCTATGCCAGCGGCCGCCACTGGAGCGCGATGTTCGCGACCGGCCCGAGGACGCAAGTCCTGAGGACTCCGCTCGACGGCCGGGAGCTGCCGACGATCGTCGACCTGACCGCGGCGGCGGAGTGGGACGAGCGTGAGGCACACGACCTCTACGACCTGCGGTTCGACGGTCACGACCCCCTGCGGCCACTTGTCGACCACCCGCCCGACTCGTCGAGCTGGACCGTCCCGGTCGAGGGGAGAGGCGTTCACCAGGTGGCCGTCGGGCCGGTTCATGCCGGCGTCATCGAGTCGGGCCATTTCCGCTTCCACGTGGTCGGCGAGCGAATCCTGCACCTCGATCCGCGCCTGTTCCACAAGCATCGCGGGCTCGAGCGGGCCGCGGAGGGACGGGGGCTCTCCGCGGGGCTGGCCTTCGCCCAGCGTGCCTGCGGGGCCTGTGCCGTCAGCAACTCGGTCGCCTACGCGCAGGCCTGCGAGGGCATCCTCGGCATCATGCCTTCCCGCGAACTGCGGCGGGCGCGGACCGTGCTGCTCGAGCTGGAGCGGCTCTACAACCACCTCAACGACGTCGCCGCGGCCTGCGCGGGTGTCGGCTTCGCCAGCGGGAACATGGCGTTTGCGGCGCTGAAGGAGCGGGCGATGCGGCTCAACATGGCGCTCGCCGGCCATCGCTTCCTGTTCGGATCGGTCGAGGTGGGCGCCAGCCGGCTCGGGCTCGGGAGGGCCGCTGCCGGCCGCGCCCTCGGCGAGCTGCGGGAGCTGCGGCAGGACGCGGCGCGGGTCTGGAGAGAGGTGCGCTTTGCCTCGTCGGTCCAGGCGCGGCTCGACGG
>JBAQZI010000159.1:0-14419 GCA_049790835.1 Solirubrobacterales bacterium | reverse complement strand
CTCCAAAGGCGGGCGGGACGGGGAGCGCCCGGCGACTCCGCCGCCCGCGGCTCCCACTCCGCCGCCCGCGCCCGCGCCCGATCTCGACGTGGACGTGGACGACCTCCCCCCCTCCCGCTCCTGAGCGCACCGGAGATACGCATCGACCAGCTGAGCGGGCTGAGGACGATCCTCGCCCCCGGCCGGGCCGACCGCCCGGACAACTTCTCGGCGCCCACGGCCGAGCCGAAAGGGCCGGAGAACTGCCCCTTCTGCGAGGGACACGAGGACCGCACGCCGCCGGAGCGATATGCCCTGCGCCCGGGCGGTGGCCCGGCGGACAGCCCCGGCTGGCTGACCCGGGTGGTGCCGAACCTCTACCCGGCGCTGGGCGACCCGTCGCGCGGTTCCAAATCCACCAATGGCGTGGGAAACGAACCGCGCAACGGCGGCGCCGGGGCCACGGGTGCCGAAGCGGGCGCCTTCGCCAGCAGCGGCGACCCGCTGCTGGCCTCGCGTAAGGCGGGCGAACCGGACCTCTTCTCCTCGCGGCCGGCGAGCGGCGACCACGAGGTCATCATCAACACGGCCCAGCACGTGACCGCGATGGCGGAGCTGAGCGAAGAGCAGTTCGGCGCCGCCGTCGCCACCTGGCGCGAGCGGATGCGCGCCCACGGCGACGCCTCCTACGTGCAGCTGATCGTCAACGAGGGCGGCGGCGCCGGGGCCTCGCTCGAGCACTCCCACGCCCAGCTCTACGCCCTGCCCTTCGTCCCGGCCGCGGTCGCCCGGGAGCGCGAGCGCGCCGGCGCCTACGCCGAACGCACCGCCGGCTCCGGGCTGCTCGGCGACATCCTGGTCGAGGAGGTCCGCCGCCGCGAGCGCCTGGTCGCGATCGACGAGGAGGCGGCGCTGATCTGCCCCTGGGCCTCCCGCTCCCCCTTCGAGCTGCGGGTGATCCCGCGCCGCGCCGCGGCCAGCTTCGCCGACGACGAGGGCGGCGCGGCGATGATCCGCACCGCGATGCGCGTCCTCGCCGCCCGCTTCGACGGCCCGCCGGAGCTGAACCTCTGGGTCCGCACCGCCCCCCGCGGCACCGACGACCAGTTCGGCTGGCACGTCGACATCGCCCCCCGCCTGACGATCAAGGCCGGCTTCGAGCTCGGCACCGGCGTCGACATCAACGTCTACCCGCCGGAGCGGGCGGCGAGCGACCTGCGCGAAGCCCTCGCCAGCTAACCCAGTGCGGTCGCGAGAGTGGATGCGAGGCCAGGCTTGACCAGGTCGCTGTCGGCCGAGAGAACTCCGCGCCCGACCCGATTTGCGATCGCCACATAGGAGGCGTCGTAGAAGGTGAGGTTGTGAGCGCGTGCCAGTTCCGCCACCGCCCCGTGGTCCCCTGGGGTCAGCTCGAAAGGATCGCCGCAAATCTCCAGCAACAGGCCGAGAGCGGCACCGACCCTCTCGCCGCTCCAGCTGGAACGGGTGGTGAGGACGTTGCCGACCTCGAAAAACCCGAGGCTGGTCGTACGCATCGCAAGCCGGCCAATCGCGTCACGGGCCAACTGACCTTCCGGCTCGCGCTCTACGGGGAGGAACCACTTGACCGCGACACTCGCGTCGACGATCCAGGCATCGGAGTTGGCGGGGGCCGGCGCGGTCAATCGTCGCGGCGGCGATCGGCGCGGATCAGAGCGGCGGCGTCAAGAGGCCCGTCCCAGTCTCGACTCAACTCGTCGAGGTCCGCCCAGACCGACTCGCGATCACGGCGGGTTAGGCCCAGCTCACGGCGAGCGGCGTTCTGCAGGAGCGCGCTTCGGGTCGTCCGTCGCCGCTCCACCTCTCCATCGAGCATGTCGAGAAGCGCATCGGGAATCGAGATCATCACCTTCGCCATAGCGCGAGTATATACCCAAGGCAATACCCCCTGATCCCATCCAAGTCGCGGCACTCGCTCCCAAGCCTCCCGAGCAGGCGAGTTCTCCCCCTGAGGCCGATAGGGTCGTCGCCATGGCCCCGAACCCGAGACCGATCCCGCGCTTCATCGCCGACACGACCCAGGAGGGGATTCCGCACGGGCGCTTCGCCGAGCGCCTGACCACGGCCTTCCGCGAAGCGGTCGAGGGAATCGAGGACCTGCCGGGGGGGGCCGCGACGCCGGATCAGATCGACTGGTTCCCGGAGCGCGCCTGGGGCGGACGGATCTGGGTGCCCTGCTCCGCCAACACCGAGAGCGCCGAGGGGACCCTGGAGCTGTTTGGCCACGTCTCCTACGTGCAGCCCCCCGGCGGCGACCCCTCCGACTTCCAGGCCAAGGCCGACTTCACCGACGTCCTCGCCGCCGACAACCCGGACTGGCGGATCGACCTCAATGACGACGTCGTCGGCCGCTGGCGCGGGGAGAACGGCCGCGGCGGCGCCGTCACCCTGGTCTGGGGCCGGCCGCTGCTGCGCAACGCCGTCGCCGCCACCGCCGAGCTCGACGGCGAGGTCGTCGACCAGGAAGAGATCTCCAAAGACCGCTTCACCCTGATCGCCCTCGACGCCCTCGAGGGCTACGGCGACGAGTTCTTCATGCAGGTCAAGCTCTGGAGCGCCCGCGGCCAGGAGCTGGCCGCCGAGAGCCTCTACAGCTGAGTCGGCTGCCTCAGGCCAGGACCTCGACCTCGGCGCGGACCCCGTCGGCGCGAGCCAAGCGGCCGTCGAACGTGATCAAGGGCTCCCCCAGGAGCTCGGCCAGCGAGACGTACAACGCGTCGTAGAAGCTGACGTTCTCGCGCAGCTCCCAGGCGCGGGGAATCAACTGCCTGTGCCTCACCCGGCGAAGTGGCATCGCGATCAGGTCGTCGAGCGCGTCGCTGGCGGCATCGACGGCGATCTCCCCGCGGCGAACGCCACGGCGCAGGGCGTGGCCCACCTCGGCATCGATGAGGTGGGGTGCCCAGAGCCCGGCCCGATCGGCAATCAGGCGCCGCCGGGCCACCGCGGCTCTCTCGGCATCGCCGAGGTACTCGGTCAGGACGGAGGCGTCGACGACCGGCATCAGTCTCCCCGCGCCTCGCGCAGCGCCGAAAGGATCGTCTCGCTGCGCAGCCCCGATGGCCCGCGCGCCCGGATCCGAGCGTCGATTTCCTCGAAGCTGGCCTGGCCCGCGATCGTCGCCAGTTCTCGCTTGATGTAGTCCGAAAGCGACATGCCTTCGGCCAGCGCAGCCGCCTTCAAGGCACGATGCACATCGTCCGGCACGTTTCTGACCTGGATCATCTTGGGCATGTGCAGCACATTAAAGGGTGTGGCGGACATGTCCATCGATCGGAGTGCGTTCATGCCGGTAATCGTGCAAGACCAAATCTCACCCGTGGCGCGCCGAATGTGCCGATCTCGGCACAGAAGCCGCGAGTGAGAGAAAATCCCCAGCTGAGCCCCGATAGCTCAGCTGGATAGAGCGATCCCCTCCTAAGGGATAGGCCGCTGGTTCGAATCCAGCTCGGGGCATTTCGGAAAGCCAGTTGCAGGGCCAATGGCCGGACTGGCTCGACCTCCAAATCGCGAGATAGGAACACGGGTAGGAACAAAAAGCCGACGGGCTGACGTTCCCACCCATTTCGCTGCCCTCCAGCTGGAGGTGGCGCCCCCCGAAGTGGCCGAAGCCGAACTGGTCCCAGTCGCAATCAGCATCGACGACTTCAAACTGGACGGCCCCGAGCGGGTCGCCTGCCTCTCGCTGCGATACCAGATTGCCCAGAAGCTGCACGCGGTGCACTCCGCGTGGCGTGTCTTCAGACCTTCGAGAGGCGGAGCATGCACATCTGGCCGCCCCAGCTGGCGGTTCCCGACTCCTGGGCCGAGCCCTACGCTGCGGCAATCGAGGAAGTCGAAGGCGCGCTGCCGGCAACTGTCGAGGCGGCAGCCGATGAGGTGCGCGCGTTCATCGCGGAGATCGACGCCGCGACGCTCGACTGAAGCGTTGGCGACGATCCCACGCCTCGCCTTGGAGGCAATGATGAGGAGGTGACCGGACCCCGGTCAGTCGTACTTGCGGCGCAGGGTGACGAGGAGGCGCCCGCGGGTCGGGTAGGGGCGCTGGTCGGGGGGCACGATCGTCGCCCAGAAGCGCCCGGAGCCGACCAGGCGTCTGCGCAGTTGGCCAGGGCCCGTTCGGTCGAGCCCGGCTGCAGCTGGGCCAGGGTGCAGGTCGGCAGGCCCTTGGACTGCAGGAGGCCGTGGCGGTTGACCTTGATCCGCATCTCCTGCAGCTGCGGCGGGGTTGCCCGGAGGGGGTGGCGATGTGGCCGGCGATGAAGACGGCGATCGGGGCGGTGCCGGTGCGCGGCAGCTTGAAGGGCTGGATCTGGGACTGCACGGTGATCCGCGGGTCGCCCTGCTGCAGCTCGCCAGCGGCCTGATCGCCTTCAAGCGGGCACAGGCGGCGCGGATGGCGGCGGCCCAATGGGATGGCCCTTATACCCCATCATCGACTTACTCTACCGGCGAAAACGGGGCCACGATTGCTCGCGGCCCCGCTCCCCGGTTCCCTCGTGGCGCCTACCGCCACAAGGTGCTGAACTGCGGTAGATCACGCCTTACAGACCCACCAGGGTGATCGGTACGGTGTAGGTGCCGTCGGTGTAGTCAGCCGTGGAACAGCGCGCCAGGCCGGAGCCTTCCTGCGTGTGGTAGTCGATGCCTTTGATCGCCAGACCGAGCGCGATGGTCGAGGACGGTTCGTTGGTGAACGTCAGGCCTTCGCTATCGGTCGTCTGCCCCGGTATCGTCACCGTGCACTGCACTTTATGGTTGCTGCTCGAGGTGTAGACGAGGATTTCGATCGCTGCCCCGACCGGGCAGGCGATGTCGGCGTGGCCGGCGTAGGTCGAGCCGACGGGCGCCTGGTTGAGGATGTTGAACGTGTAGGTGCAGCCGTTCATATTGATCGCACTAGGGAGGCCGAACGTCGTGCAACCCCCGTATTCAGCTTCGACCGCCAACTGGGCCGTCGAACTCGACGCGCTCGAGTTGAACTTCGCAGTCGTACATTTTGCCGTTCCAGGCTGCATTTTGATCGTGCCGACCGTGGTCTGTTCCCCCCCAAGCCGCACGGGGTAGCTTTCGGCTGTGAGTTTGGGCGGAGTGCCCGAAATGGAGATGGGGTTGTTCCCCACATACATGCCCACGGGGTTGCCTTCCTGGGAGGCCTGCAGCGTCCAGCGGCTCCCCCAGCCGCCGTTCGTAAACGTGCCCGTCGTTTCGCAGGAGGGGCCGCTGGCCTGGGAGTATTTGAGCCCCCCCATAAACGCGGTTTCCACTTCCACCTTTCTTTCGCTGCCACTCCCGACGTTGCGGAAGCTCGCCGGGAGACCGGTTTGAGCGGGGACCGTCACCAGGCAGGCTTTGCTCGAGACGGGCTGGAACGTGATCACATTTGGCCCCGGGCAGACGATATCGAACGTGCCTTGGAAATAGCTGCCTTCTTTTTGGGCAGGAAGATGGTAGTCGAGTTCACATCCGTGCATTTCCATCGTACCTTCACCTATAAAGCTTCCGAAATTGCATTTAGTATTCCCGGATGCCATCCATAGATGAGCCGCGTGGGTAGTAGTCAAAGCTCCATAGAAGCTGGGCGTATTACATCTGTAGTAGACGCCGTTGTTGAAGGTAAAATTGGGCGGTTCCTGACCCGAAATGGTGACCGTAGCTGGGGTTTTTTCCGATACGAATGACGTAGCCGACGCCCCTGCGGCGCCAAGCACTGCGGTGAGAGCCAGCGCCGTAACTACAGCGAGACCCAGATTTCTGATCCGTTTCACTGCTTACCTCCCTACCCGGCGACTGAGCCGCCGGAGGCCGTGACTATTGACTGGTGAGCTGCTTTGTCCTAGTGACGTTTTGAACCTGGGCGCCGCTGCTTCTTCCCCTTGCGCCCCTTGCCGCAATCGGGCTTCAAGACCGGCTTGAAGACGCGCTTCTTGCCGTTCTGGCCGGTGAAGTCGGCGATCGCGCGGTTGGTCGAGCGGCAGAGGTTGGTGCTGTTGACCAGGAGGCCCTTCTTACCGCCCTGCATGGTCAGGGTGAAGGAGGTGACCGGGGCGTCGGGGACAACCTCGAAGGTGTTGCGGATGCGACCGCCCTTGACCGAGTCGATGCGGCCGACCAGGTTGACGTCGATCCTGCCCGAGTGCAGGGCGGCGACCAGGTCGGGCAGGTTGTGAGAGGAGGAGCGCAGGAAGACCGGGCCCTGGACCGGTTCGTCGAGCAGCGGCGTGATCGCCTTGGCGTAGCCATAGATCGAGGCCGCCGGGCACTTTTCTCCGGGGACCGCTCCCTGGGCGAACTGGACCCGGGTGCAGATCGTCTTGATGTGGCTCTGTTCGAGGAACTCCGAATGGGGCAGGGTGACCCGCGCGGCGCCGATGTTGGCGTCGCCGGGCCTCGCCCTCAAGACCGCCTTGAACTTCGGGGTGTCTCCCCTCTTGGTCCCGCCCTTGAGCGAGAGCGAGAGCTTCGGCTTGAAGCCAAGGGAGGCGCAGTCGGCGGCCTGAAAGGGCGAGGTGACCGTGACCGGCTGGTCGTCGGCGCCAGAGCCGAAGTCAAGCCCGGAGCCGAGCACGGTGGAGGCGGTCGAGGTGCGCTTGCAGCTGGTCGGGTTGAGGACGAAGTCGGGCTTGTTGACGTAGACGCGGATGTCGCGGGCGTGGACGGGGATGCCATCGATGATGTGGGGGATCGGGTCCGAGCCGGTGGCGTCGATGAAGACTTCGGCGGTTTCGGGGTTGACCTTCAGCGCGTCCCTGACCACCACGGTGCCGAGTTCGAAGGGCCCGACCTTGACCGCGGTGATCGCCGCGATCGAGAGGGCGGAGCCGTGGTAGGGGCCGGCCAGGTAGACCTTGCCGGGGGCATAGGCCAGGGAGGGACCGACGCCAGCGCCGGCCAGGGTGCGCCCGACCTCTGAGGCCGCTGGACAGGAGGGGCTCGCCAGCTCCGCGGCCGCGGTCCTCCTCTTCGCCGCTTCGATCGCGGCGTCGGGGCAGAAGGGGATGCCGGCGAGCTTGCCGACCAGGCCCGGGGGGAGCTTGATCGAGAAGTGGGTGAACTCCTGTTCGCCGTCGTTGCGAGAGAGGCGCAGGTAGAAGGGCGAGTATTTGCCGGCGGCGTTGTTCAACGTTCCGGCTTCAAGGCCCGGCTTGAATGGCGGCACTCCGCCGCTCGGGCAGGCGCCGCCGCCGGGGCCGGTGATGATCTGGAAGGCGGAGTCGGTGCTCACCGGAACGCCTCCCGACCAGGGGGTCAGTACCGCGGTGGCGTTGTAGGTGCCGCAGCCGGGGGGGCTGGCCAGCGGGGATCTGGTGCCCTCGCGGAAGTGCAGGCGAAAGTGGGAGAAGGGCAGCTGGGGGATGTTGTCGGCGACCGTGGTCAGGCGGCCGGTGATGGGGTCGGGTTCGACCTTTATCGGCTGCTTGACGATGATCCCCAGGGTCGGGTTCTTGATCACCATGTAGAGGGCGATCAGGGAGTCGAAGGGGTTCTCGGTGCCCGGAGCGGCGGTGGCCGGGTCGTCCTGCGGTGCCTGGTAGATGGCGCCGTTGACGTTTTCATCCAGGAGCGGCGTTTCGACTTCCACGGTGCCGATCTTGGAGGCATTGGGGCAGCCGGCGCCGGGAGCCGAGAAGGCGGTCTCGGCGTTCAGCTGAGCGGCGCTGCAGACGGCGAGCCCTTCGGCGATCGAGGGGTTGACCGACATCCCCTCGGGCAGGGTGACCACGGCCTTCTTGACGTCGGCGTTGGCGAGGCCGGTCGGCGAGGTCAGGCCCTCGTCCTTGACGTCGAGTGAGAAGTCAAGGCCGGTCGGGGACTGAGCGGCCAGGGTGGTCGGCTTGGCGGTGATCGTCGGGCCGAAGGCGAGTTTGCCGCAGCCGTTGGTTTGCAGGGAGCTGAGGGAGGTGCCGCGCACCGGGGCCGCGCTCGGTTCCTCCCAGGAGGTCGCTTCATAGCTCGTGCCGAGCGGCCCGGTGCAGGCGCGCGGCAAGGTGAGGAAGGGTTTTTCGGCGGTGGCGACGGGGCATTTGGCTTCGGTGGCCCCGGCGCAGTGTCCGCGTTCGCCGTCGTGCAGAGCGGAGGCGGGGTTGCCCCAGATCGTCAGCGTGGAGCCGCCAACGGCAACCGCATCGGAGGTGTTCTGCAGGGAGGCGACGAGGTTGTAGGGGGGTGCGGGGTTGACGCCGATCAAGAGCGCCACCGGCACATGGAGGACGACGAAGCCGATCTTGGCCGCCGCGCCGGGCGGCGGCACGAGGTTGAAGGCGGGGGTGATGTCGCCGCCGCCGCTCTGCCCGGGGGTGCGCACGTAGAGGACCCCGATCGCGGCCGTGTCGGGACAGGCGCTGGCGCCGCCGGCGTCGAGCCGCACGAAGACCGCGTTGGGGCAGGGCGGCACCGCGGCGCGGTCGCCGACCAGACCGGGCGGCAGCGCCACCGTGAGGTCCTTGGGCGAGCCGTCGGGGAGCATTTCCCCCGGTTTGGGCCCGGCCTTGGCGCTGAAGTCGATCGTGGTCGTCATCGCGAAGGGGTGCGAGCCGGCCTGGGTCGCCGCGGTGCCGTCGCCGTTGGTGTAGGTGACGTCGAAGTCGCTGACGCCGAAGGTGGCGAGGGCCGAGGAGGCGAGCAGCAGCGCCGCCAGGCAGGCCGCGGCGAGGATCGATCCGACGCGCTTGCTCATCGTTGCGCCCTCCGCTTGTGGCTGGCTCGCTGGGCGCGCTTGCGATGCTTCTTTGCGACGCAGCGGCCCTTGCGGCGGGCCTTGCCCTTGGCGCAGCGCGCCTTTGGCTTTTTCTTGACGTTGCCGGCGCCCTGGAAGGCAGCGGAGGCCGGGGTCGGGTCGTTGGGCGGCGCGAGCGGGCCCTGGCAGGCTTCCCCTTCACACGCCGCGGGGGGGCTGGGAGGCTGGGGCAGGCCGCCGTTTACCCGCGCGTCATAGACGTCGACCTGGCCGGGGTCCTGCGGCAGCAGGCTCGAGGCGGTCCTGATGAAGACGTTGGAGCCGTCGGGGCTGGCGTCGGCGATTTCGGAGTCGCTGGGGCTCTGTCCGGTGGAGATCAGGCTGAGGCAGCCGCCGGCGCTGGGAACGAACAGCTCCGCGCCTCTTTCTTCGCACTCTTCCTGGCTCGCGGCCCGCTGCCACTCATAGACGTCCGCCTGGCCGTTGGTGTCGCGCGGCAGCAGCGCTTCGAAGCTTTCGAAGAAGAGGCGGTTGCCGTCCTCAGAGAGGACGCGTGGGGCGAAGAGCTGGTTCTCCCCGGGCGGCATCTGGGCGGCGACCCTGCGCACGATGCCGTCCTGGGGGCCGAATGCCCGCCCCGTCGGCCGGGCGCCGCTGGGGTTGCAGGAGACGCAGGCGAGCTTGCCCGTCTCGGCGTCATAGAGGTAGATCTCGAGGTCGGGCCGCCCGTCGACGGCGTCGGTGTTGTCATAGCCGGTCAGGCTTTCGGTCGAGACGAAGGCCAGGTGGCTGCCGTCGGCCGTTACCCGCACGCCGTTTGAGATCGGAGCCCGCTGGGCGACAGCGAAGCCGAAGAGGATGAAGTTTGGCCCGAGGTCCCCGCCGGAGAACGTCGGGCCGCCGCCGTTGAGCGTCGCGACGAGGCTGCTCGCCCCTCCCCCTTCGTGCAGGTAGAGGTTCGGCTTCCCCGCTTCGCCTTCGCCGCCGAGCGCGTCTTCGGAGACGAAGTAGATCCGCGAGGCGTCCTCGCTGGCGCCGGCCACACCCTTGGTGCCTTCGGCGATCAGCGTCGAGGTTTTGGTCTCGACGTCGAATTCGTAGAGGTTTTTGCCGACCGTGTAGATCGCCTTGGAGCCATCGGCGGCAGCCGTCCAGAACTGGGCGTCGGCAATCGAGATCCGGACGGTTTCTTGGCCGTCGATGCGTACGTAAAGCGGCCCAGCGCCAGTGGTGGTGGGGCCAGGGGTCCAGAAGATCCGCGATCCGTCCGCCGAGACCGCATGGGCGACCGTGCCGTCGCGGGACTCGCCCGGTGAGGGTCCACCCGTCCCCGCCGAAGACTGCAACGGGGAGGCGGTTCCATTGGGCAGCACGCTGACCAGGCGCAGTTCACCGCACCCTTCGCCCTTGACGTGCTCATAGAGCTGGTAGCCAGTGTTGTTCGCCGCGTTTTCGGTCAGCTTGGCATTGGCGCGAAAGACCGCGTGGGAGCCGTCGGTGGAGAGGCCCTGCAGTTCAGGCAGGTACTGGCTGGCGGCTCCGGTCAACGGTTTGGCGGTGGTCAGCGCTTCATAGCCGCCGCTGACGTTGTCGTGGCGGTAGAGGTTGGGGACGCCCGGCACCGCGCAGCCGTCGAGCGCCGGTTCGGTGTCATGGATGAGCCACCCGCCCGAGAGGTCGGCCGAGAACGCTTTGAACTGAACGTCGAATTTGCCGTATGAGTTGTCGGTGAGGCTGGTGGATTCCCGCGGCGGGGAGATCGCTTTGGTAGACCACTCCTCCCCCTCTCTGCGGGTGGCCATGTACTGGGAGGTCCAGGGTGCGCTCACCGCGTCGCCGAAGGCCGTGACCGAGGAATAAGCGAAGCGCTCGCCTCCGGTCGAGCTCTGGTCGAGGCGGGCGGGAAAGTCTCGAACGCTGCCAAGAACCTTGATGTCGCCGCCGTTCTTATCGACCGGGGAGACCATCTCGTAGGCGCGGCAGTCGGGCAGGTTGGCCGAGGGTCCGGTGCGGAAGGCCTGGTTGGGGCAGTCGGCTTTGGACGGCGGGCTCGGCGGAAAGGTCGTGAAGGCGTGGTCGACGGCTTCGCTGATGCCGATGCTGTTGGTGGCGATGACGCGGTAGTGATAAGTGGCGCCGGGCTGAAGTCCGTTCAGCACCAGGCCCACGGTGTGATCGGTGTTGTCGGAGCCGACCGCGATCTCCGCCGTGCTGTTGCCGTAGGAGGCGTCCGGGCCATATTCGAAGCGGTAGGTGGTCGGGGAGTTTTCCGGGTTGATCTGCGCCTTCAGCGTCGCTTCGCCGAAGCCGACGTCGGCCGACCACAGTCCGACGATCGCCGGCTTGCTGGGGGTTTTGAAGGTTTTGTCGGAGCCTTTGATCGTGGCGTTGGCGTTTTTCGCCGCCAGGCGGTAGTGGTAGAGGGCTTCCGGAGTGAGGCCGCTGAGATCGGCGTGGACCGCTTTCGGGCCGGTGCCGATTTCGGCCACCGACTCCGCGCAGGGGGCGGTTTGGCCGTAGGCGGTGGTGGGGCCGTATTCGAAGAAGCATTCTTCGAGAGCGACGCCGTCGGGGTTGACCGTGCCGTTGACGGTGGCGCTCGTATCCCCCGTGATCGAAGCGGTGCCGGTGGTGACGTCGGGGACCGCGACGAGTGGGCCGTAAACCAGGACGGGACCGGAGGAACCGCTTGATGGGATGTCTACGTAGAGTTTGCCGCCGTCGACGGCCAGGCCCTGAGGAGGGAGAATGTGGTGCATCGGCGTGGTGGACAACAGATTCCCGCTGGCGCCGGAGGCATCGTACTCTTTGAGCGTGTAGTCTTCTAGAGAGAAGCCGGCATTGAGCGTGCCCCCAATGGCGTAGAGATGACCGCTGGTCGGGTCCACGCTCACCAGCGTGTTTTCGCCCGGGTCGACGATGTACTGGAGTGCGCCGCTGGTGCTGTCGAGCTTTAGGACACTGTGTTCTTTGAAGGTGAAGAACGTGTTGACGAAGAGGGAGCCAGCGGTCGGCCCGGCCCCGGCAGCGAGGTTGCATACCCTTTCATTAACGGTGAACGTCGCGGTGTTATCGGTATTGACCGGCGGGTTGGCCGTGGGGTCGAACTTGTAGATCTTGTTTTCGTATCCTGCGGCGACAAAGAGGTTGCCGCTGGAGTCCACGGCGACCCCGCATGGGGAGAAGGGGAAGCCGGTGGTGCCGAATTTGGTCGCCCCGGCGGCGGTGAGCTGGCCGAGGTATT
Organism: Solirubrobacterales bacterium; assembly: GCA_049790835.1. Lineage (GTDB taxonomy): Bacteria > Actinomycetota > Thermoleophilia > Solirubrobacterales > 70-9 > VAYN01. Next base: position 2,480 of record JBAQZI010000159.1, on the reverse strand, counting down.
TTCCATCCGCTGCGAAGATGTCGACCAGGTTTCCGGCTGCCTGTTTACCCTGGGTAACGTAGATGTTGCCGTCGGTGGCGGTGCCGGAATTGTCGACGGCGACCTGCTGATCGCCCGCAAAGCTGCCAAAGCTGAATCCGTTCTGCGGCGTCTGGTCGCAGTCGGCAGGGACGGTGGCACACTGACCCGAGCCCTTGGCGTCGATCACGTTGGTGCCCAAAGCGGAGAAGTTGTGGGGGGTGCCGTCGGGGTTGAAGCGGGAGACCGTCTTGGCCTGGGCGTCGATCACAAGCAGATCTCCCGTGGACCGGTCGACCGCCAAGCTGTTGGCGCGGGAGAAGCTCGGCTGGGCGACACTGCCAAAGTTTTCCTGGAAGAGGTGAGTCTTGCTGGCGCTGGCGGGGGTGGCGATGAGGGCCAGGAAGGCGAGAATCGCGAGGAGGGGCAGTGGGGCGATCATCAGGCGCCGCTGGAGCGACCTCGTCGACAACTCTTTGGCGTCAGTCCTCATCTGGTCTCTTTCTTCGTGGTCGGGTGCTGCCCAGACGGCTTCTCGGCGCCGTCTGGGCATATGCAGCGGTCGTCTTTCACGCGCGGTAAGTGATCAGGGAGCGGTTACCGCCCAGGAGCCGAAGCCGAAGGCGGGGACCGATTGTTCGGGTACGAATTGCATGATGGCGCCGCTGGGCCCGGCGCCGAGCGCCGAAAAATCAGGCATGAAAATGCCTTCCCCTGGACTCAGCGTCAGCTGGCCGTTGCCCAGATAGATGCAGAGGTTTCCTTCGGCGGCAGTGGGTTCGAGAGCCGAACCAGTGCAAGCTCCGCCTGGAGGATTCAAACTGTCTATGAAGTGAACCTGAGTTTCATCGAGGCTTTCTTCAAGTGGTATGGGAAAGGAGACCGAGGCGTAGATGTGCAGAGGGACGAAGGTTCCTCCGCTGGTTTCTTCCAGGCGAGGCCCGACAACACTCCAAGCACCCGTCTCCGTCGCGCCTGACGGCAGCGTGCCGCCCGCGGTCCAGGGAGAGCCGTTGCAGACGAATTTCTTGCTGGCGGGGGTGCCTTCGACTTCGACGCTGGTGCCACCCGCCCCACCATTGGTGGTGCAGCCGGAAGCCCCGTTGGCGAGGACGACGCTTTTGCCGCTGGCTCCGGGCGCGCCGTTGGCGCCGTTGGCACCCGGTGCGCCGGTATCGCCCTTGGCGCCCGCCGGTCCTGCCGGTCCCACGGGGCCAGCCGGCCCGGCCGGACCCGTCTTGCCGGTCTTGCCCCGCTTGCCCTGCTTGCCCTGCTTGGCCTTGGCGCTGGCGCTGGCCTTGTCGCCGTCAGGGCCGCCGCTGGCGGCATAAGCGCCGCCGCCCAGTGCGGCGACGAGGGCGACGATCGCCACGACGAGTCCCGCCGTGCCGATCTGACTACGAAGACGTTCGAGCATCGGTTTACCTCTCCTCTTGAGATTCAGGCGTGCCGGCGCTTGAGGCGGCGCACGCGAGTTGCGTTTTGGAGATCGCTGAGCGCGACCCGAAAGTCAGATGGCGACGGTGGCGTCTCACCCAGCTGTCTCCTTGTCCCGTGAGCCCGATTGCCTGCCGCTCCCTGTTGCGGCGTTCCCGGCGGGGCTCGTTTGTCCCTGTGAACTGCGTCCCTGTTGCCCTCTTGCGGAAGGCGACCGACGGGAGGATAAAAGATTTCGTTTCTAAATGCAAGTGCCAGTTTTTGTTGAAAAGGAAATCGGCTCCAGACAGGGCGCCCCGACGCGCTTCCGAGCGGGGTGAAACGGCTGCCGGTGCGGCTGGGGGAGGCTTTAGGCGGCGGAGGCGCGGGCCAGGCGCTGGCCCTCGCCGCGGCCCAGATACGAGGTCAGGACCAGCTCATGCAGGTCCGGCAGCAGCTCCTCCAGCCGGGCGGCTTCGCCGGCCTGTAGGCGGCGCGCCACCAGGGTCGAGATCCCGCCCACCAGCGCCTGCTCCCTGGCTTCGGCGAGGGCGCCGGCGCCGGCCGCGGGGGGCTCGGGCCTGAGCCTCCCGGCGAAGCAGCGCAGCGTCGCTCGGTGGCGCGCGGTCACCTCTCCCCCGGCCGCCAACGACTCGAGCAGGACGAAGCGGGCGACGGTCGGGTCGGCGGCGAAGACGCCCAGCAGCGCCGCCAGCTCGGCTCTCACCCGGGCCGGCCAGGAGGGTTGCCCCTCAGCCTCGCGCAGGGCGCCGGCAAGGTGGGCGCCGATCATCTCGTAAGCAGCCAGGAAGCACTCCTCCTTATCGGCGAAGTGCTCGTAGAAGGTGCGGCGGGAGACCGCGGCGGCCTCGATCAGCTGGGCGATCGTGGTCGCGTTGTAGCCGTGTGCGACGACCGCCTCGACGACGCCGTTGAGCAGCCGCTCGCGCTGGCTCTCGCTGACGAAGTCGCGCGAGAAGCCGTGGCGCCCCGGCGGCAGGCGGACGGTTCCGGAGTCGCTCTCCTCCTCCGCCCGCGCCATCAGG
>JBAQZI010000158.1:0-21422 GCA_049790835.1 Solirubrobacterales bacterium | reverse complement strand
GCCCGCCGGTAGCCCGCCGCCAGCTGGCCCAGCGCCCGCTCCCAGGAGCGCGCTCGGGCGGCGTTCACGGCCGCGGCGCCGAGCTGGTGGCGCAGCGCCGGCGAGGACGCGAGCTGAAGCAAGGAGCCCGCCAGGTGGTCGGGATCCGGCCGGCAGAGCAGACCGGTGTGGCGGTTCTCGATCAGCGCCGCCGGGCCGCCCTCGGCGACCGCCACCACCGGCAGGCCGCTGGCGCCGGCCTCGAGGATCACCTGGCCGTAAGTGTCGGTGCTGCTGGCGAAGAGGAATACGTCGGCGCTGGCGTAGGCACAGGCCAGCTCCTCCCCACCGAGCCAGCCGAGGAAGGTCGCGTGCTTGCCGAGGCGCGCCCGCAGCTCCCCCTCCTGCGGCCCTCCCCCGGCCAGCAGCAGGTGCAGGCGCGGGTCGGCGTCGCGGGCGCGGAGAAAGCTCTCGGCCAGCAGGTCGACGCCCTTCTCGCGGGTCAGCCGGCCGGCGTAGAGGACCTTGATCTCGCCCGGGAAGGCCTCGCGGTCGGCCCTGACCGGGTCGAAGCGATCGCAATCGACGCCGCGCTCCCAGCGACCGATCCGGCCCGCCTCGGTACCGAGCGCGGCCAGCGAGGCGTCGGCCGCCGGGCTCGGCGAGAGGACGACGCCGGGAGCGCCGTAGAAGGCGCCGAGGGCGGCGTGGGCGATCGCCTCGACGCCGCCGTCGCCACTGCGCAGGCCGGCATAGGCGGCAAGCTCGGTGTGGTAGCTGGCCAGCAGCGGGACGCCGGTTATCCGGCCGAGCAGGGTCGCCGCGACACCCGCCGGGCCCGGGGCGGTGACGTGGACGAGGTCGTAGCCCCCGTCGGCCAACGTCTCGACCAGGTCGGGTAGCCCGGGGACGCCGAGCTCGATCCCCGCGGTGAACGGTATCCGCAGCGCGGTCGCCGCTGGGAGGCGGCGATCGACGCCGGCATCGGTCCCGATCACGTCGACGTCGAAGCCGGGCACGCCACGCTCGCGAATCTGCTCGATCGTGTGGGTGACGCCGTGCATCGAGCCGATCCCGTCGGCGATCAGCGCCACCCGGCGTCTGGTTCCCTCGCGAGCGGAGAGCTTCGCCTTCTCGGCGCCGAGGAAGGCGGTCGAGGGTGCGTAGGGGACGGCGGGGACGATCGCCTCGAAGAGGCCGCCGATCGCGCCGGAGAGGTCGCCGGCGGCGACCGCGGCGGTTCCCTGCTCGACCGCGGTCCGCAGGCGGCGGTCGTGGATTCGGCGAGCGCGGCGGTAGAGGTCGGCGTGGGAGAAGCCGTCGGACTGCAGGTAGGCGATCAGGTCGCGACCGCGCAGGTCGAGCTCCATGCCGGCGAGCCAGGCCTCGAGCAGGCAGCGGGCGTCCTCGGGGCCGATGTCGGCGGCGACCTTGCCTTCGCGAACCGATCCCTCGCGGATCACCCTTTCCGCCATCTTCAGCACCGCGGCGGGATCCGGATGCTCCGAACGCACTTCTTCCCGCATACCGGGAGCAAGTGCGTCCTCGTCGGCCGGATCCACCAGAACGAGGGCGCGGGTCGCCAGAGCCATCGCCGCGTGCGTCCACTTGGCGGCGCTGCCCTGCTCGCCGCCGGCTTCGGCGTCGCCACGACGCAGGTGGCGCAGAAACTCTTCCGGCGTCCGAGCATCGGGCACCGCGGTGAAGGTGCGGCCGATGTCGACGCCGGCGTGGTCGTCGGAGCCGCCGATGCCGGTACCGCCGTGAGTGTCGACGTAGACGGCAGCCGGCATGTTCAGCTCCGCGGCCCGCGACCCGTTGCGGACCTCCCAGACCGGAAACAGCTCCGCCAGGCGGCGGCGGTGGCGCCGTGTCAGCGGCGCGGCGACGTTGAAGAAGGGGTGCGCGAGGGCGCAGGCGATCCCGTTCTCATGCAGGTACGCGGCGCAGGCCTCGAGGTTGCCGGACTGTGCCTGCAGCCACTCGTGGTCTCCGCGGGTGATCCCGTAACAGAGGACGTGGACCGCCTGGGGCTCGCCGGCGAAGCGGACGGTCAGCTCCTCGGAGACGAAGCAGTCGGGACGCTCCTCCAGCTCGAGGCAGCCCGCGATCGTGTCGTGATCGGTGATCGTCACGAAGTCCATCCCCCGCCGCTTAGCCAGCTCGTAGACCTCCTCCGGCGGAGTCGCGCACTCGGGCAGCCCGAGCGATCGCTGCACCCCCAGCCTGGAGAGGTGGGAAGCGGTGGAGTGGCAATGCATGTCAACCCGGGAAGTCATCGGTGTCTCCCTCTCGTTATCCGTCTGTCCCCGACAGATTCCCTCAAGAGCAGGGCGAACTTGTGAAGCGACGGCAAAGGAGATGTGAACTTCCGGTGACCCGCGAGGGCCGCGCGACCGCTATGGCTTGGCCGAGCGGTTCCCTCCACCTGACGTCCGGCTGCCACCACGGCTGCGCTCGAAGCCAAAGGCGCCGGCGACGATCGCCGTGCCCTTCTCGCCGGAAGCCCTGAGGCGCGCTTCGCTGGCGGCGCGTATCGCCTCCGTGCGTCGCAGCGACTCCATTTGGTGGTCGGCCAGTTCGCGGCGGCCCTCTGCATCGAGGTTCACCACCTGCCAGCTGAGGTGGAGATCGTCGTCGTCCATCTTTTCCGAGCGCAGAGAGGCGAGGCCTTCGGCGACCACCGCCTTGAAAGCAAGACCGGCGATCTCCTGGCGAGTCTCCCCGTCGTCGAGCTCACGCCAGTCCTCGTCGGTCAGCATCGGCTGGCGCGCGGCGCGGTAGTAGTGCTCGACGGCACCGCGGCGGGGCTCGGTCCCGACCAGCTCGATGCAGCCGGTGTTGAACAGCTCCTTGACGTGGAAGGCCACCCTGCCGACGGGAATCCCGAGCTCGTCCGCGATTTCTTTCGGACTGGCCGTGCGTTCGTGAAACATCGATAGCGCGTCGATGCGCACCGGATGTCCGATCGCGTGGGCGACCCGTTCATCGACGCTTCGCTTCTCGACCTTCGGTTTTTGGATCAACGGGGCCCTTTCGTTTTCTCAAGATTATTCGCGCAGTAGATGGTATCCCGATTAACGGGCACCCTGTCTACGAATTTGCGAAGACTCCTCATGTCCCTCTCTATTAGTGGAGTCCAATTTAGTATTCGATGGGAATCGGTCTCTCGGCAACGAGCAACCGACTCAGCGAAAGGGGGTGGCTGATGAAGATCACGGCAGCGCGCGTCTTCGCGCCAGCACTGGTCGTCAAGCACGGCTAGAGCCGAGCACGCGCCCCGGATCGGTCCTACTCCTGGAACGGATCGGTCCGGGGCCAGCCGGCATGAGGTGTCGGGGTCTCTCTCCCGCCACCTTCAGGCAGCGACGCGGGCGGGTGAAGACCCGTTGGCGCTGCCGTTGAGAAGGTCGAGGATGACTCCCTCGCGCAATCCCCCCTTGCCGATCTGCAGCGGCTGGCCGAGCAGCTCGGAGACCTTCTCCAGCAGCAGCACGCCGGTGGCGAGGATGCGGACCCGGACCGGGTCGAGCTCGAAGCGGCGGGCGACGTCGGCGGAGGGGGCGCCGCTGAGAACGCGTATCCCCCGCTCCAGGGTCTCGTACTCGAGCACGGTGCCGACCAGTCGCCGCAGCGACGTCGCGCTGCCGCCGACGGCGACGGCCTGCGCCGGATGCTCGACCTCGACTCCCGCGAAGATGTCGTCGATGCGGTCGCGGACCTTGCGGATCTCCGCCGCCGAGGGTGGGTCGGAGCCGATCAGCTCGTCGGCGAGAACGCCGGAGCCGACCCGCCAGGAACGCACCTTCTCGACCCCGCCGGCGACGGTGCCGATGATGATCTCGGTCGAGCCGCCGCCGACGTCGACGACGCCGATCTTGCCGTCGACCGGGTGCCCCAGCCCCTTGGTGGCACCGATGAAGGAGAGCCGGCCCTCCTCCTCGTCGCTGAGCACGTCGACCTGGACTCCGGCCGCCTCGCCGATCGCCTTGGCGGCCGCCTCGCCATTGGCCGCCTCGCGGATCGCCGCGGTGGCCACCGCGCGGATCGTCTCCGCGCCCAGCTCCTGCGCCAGCCTCACCTGCGTGGCGACGACCTCGCAGACTTCCTCGACCTTCACGGCGGCGATCGCGCCGTCCCCGTCGAGCGCCTTATTGATCCGCGTATAAGCCCGCTGCTCCATCACCTTCTTCAACTGCCCATCCACCGGCTCCGCAACGAGCACTCGCGTGGTGTTGGAACCAATATCTATGGCGGCACAGAGCATTCGGGGTCAACTTGATGTTCCCAGAACCTCCGGATCTCACACGAGCCCCAGCGAATCCCACCCGAGCCTCCCGTGGGCGCCGCGGGGAGGGGGTCCGAGAACGGAGCCAGTTTGCCCCGCCCGCAGGACTCCCTCCCCGCGGCGCTCGCTAACCCCCCGGGTGCGAAGCGTCCTCGAACTCCCGAAACAACCCCGTAACCACGAAGGCGACCTGCTCGCCGATGTCGACCGCGTTGTCGCCGATGCGCTCGATCGCCCGGGCCGCCAGCAGCATCGTCATCGCCCACTCGCGCTTGTCGGCGTCGTCGCCGATCTCCAGCGCCAGCCGGAAGCACTCGCGGTTGAGGTTGTCGACGACGTCGTCCTGGCGGACCAGGTCGCGTGCCATCTCGGGGTCACGTTCGGCAAAGGCCCGCTTCGCCTGGCTGATCAGGGTCCGCGTCTGCTTGCCCATGCTGAGGATCAGCTTCACCATCTCCTGGTCGGCCGGCGGTTCGTTGCCCGAGAGCGGGATCATCTTGCAGACGTTCACGCACTGGTCGCCCATGCGCTCGATGTTCTTCAGAACATGCAGCAGGGCCGAGATCAGGCGCAGGTCGGTCGCCACCGGCGACTGGGTCGCCAGCAGCGTAATCAGGCTCTGGTGCACCTCCAGGTAGCGCCCGTCGATGCGGTCGTCGTCGGCGACGACGATCTGGGCCAGCTCGACGTCCTGGTGCTCGACCGCCTCCAGGGTCCGGTCGAGCGCGGCGCTGACGAGGTCGAGGCCGTCAAGGGCGCTGGCCTCGAGGCGCTCGAGCTCCTCCTGGTACTGGACGCGGACGCCTTCGACCATCAGCCGACCTTCCCGGACACGTAGTCCTCGGTGCGCTTGTCGGCCGGGTTGGTGAAGATCTTCTCGGTCTCGTCGTACTCGACCAGCCGCCCCCAGCGGTTCTGCTCGGTCGCGTCGAGCTCGACCATCAGGAACGCCGTGCGGTCGGAGACCCGCGCCGCCTGCTGCATGTTGTGGGTGACGATGACGATCGAGAACTCGTCTTTGAGCTCGATCATCAGGTCCTCGATTTTCCCGGTCGAGATCGGGTCCAGGGCCGAGCAGGGCTCGTCCATCAGGATCACGTCGGGGGCGACGGCGATGCAGCGGGCGATGCAGAGGCGCTGCTGCTGACCGCCGGAGAGGCCGAAGGCGTTGTCCTGGAGGCGGTCTTTGACCTCGTCCCACAGCGCCGCCCCGCGCAGCGCCTTCTCGACCTTCGAGTCGAGGTCCTCCTTCTCGCCGAGGATGCGGGGGCCGAAGGCGACGTTGTCGTAGATCGACTTCGGAAAGGGGTTCGGCTTCTGGAAGACCATGCCGATCAACTTGCGGACCTGGACCGGGTCGACGGTGGGCCCGTAGAGGTCCTCGCCGTGGTAGAGCAGCTCGCCCCCCACTTCCGCCGTCGGGATCAGGTCGTTCATCCGGTTGAGGCAGCGCAGCAGCGTGCTCTTGCCGCAGCCCGAGGGGCCGATCAGGGCGGTGACGTCATTGCGGTGGATGTCCATCGTGATCCCCTTGACGGCCTGGACACCGGCGTAGTGGACGTCGATCCCCTTCAGCTCGAAGACCTTTTCCCGCTGCCTGGCGAAGCGCTGCTGCTGGAACTCATCCGGGCGCACGGCGATGCCCGCCCTGGTCGCGGCCGCCTCACGTGCGTCCTGCCTCGCCTGAGGTTTATCTTCCTGCGCCATTTTCTCCACCAAAGTAGATCACCTACCACCTTTGCTCGTAACGATTTCGTAGCCAGATCGCAAAGGAGTTCATTGCGAGCAGGACCACCAACATGACGATGATTCCCGCCGCCGCGAGCGCCTGGAACTCCTCCTGCGGTCGCAGCGCGTAGTTGAAGATCTGCACCGGCATCGCCGAGTAGCCGTCGGGCGAGAACGGGGTCGGATCGAAGGTGACGAAGACCGTCGCCCCGACCAGCAGCAGCGGCGCCGTCTCCCCCAGCGCTCGCGAGACCGCGAGGATGACGCCGGTCGCGATGCCCGGGATCGAGGCGGGCAGGACCTGGGTGCGGATCGTCTGCCATTTCGTCGCCCCCAGCGCCAGCGAGCCCTGGCGGATCGAGTCGGGGACGGCCCTGATCGCCTCGCGGGCGGCGATGATCACCATCGGCAGCACCAGCAGCGCCAGGGTCAGCGAGCCGGCGGCGAGGATGAAGCCGAGGTCGAGCGGCCCGCGGACGATGAAGGCGAGCCCGAGGATGCCGTAGATGATCGAAGGCACGGCGGCGAGGTTCTGGATGTTGACCTCGATCAGGGTGTTCCACCAGCGGCTCTTGTCGGCGTATTCCTCGAGGTAGAGCGCGGCGCCGATGCCGATCGGGACGACGAAGAGGATCACTCCGGCGATCAGCTCCAGCGAGCCGATGATCGCCGGCCGGTAGCCGGCTTTCTCCGGGAAGGCGGTCGACGGCGGGTTGGTGAGCAGGTCGAGGCTGAGCGCCGAGGACCCTTTGGCGAAGGCCTGGACCAGCAGGGCGAGCAACCCGGCCAGGGCGATCAGGACCGCCAGCAGCAGCAGCCCGGCGAAGACGGCATTGCGGATCACGTCGCCGCGGGGCTGGTCGCGCAGCATCGCCAGGGTGGTCGCGCGGGCGCCGGCTACGGCGAGGCGGTTGCGGGGAGCATCGGCGTCGGCGGCGGCCATCAGTCGTAGACCTCGCGGTATTTGCGGACCAGCCTGATGCTGATCACGTTCATGACCAGGGTCATCACGAAGAGCACGGTGCCGACCGCGAAGACCGATTTGTAGTCGACCGATCCGGTCGAGATGTCACCGGTCGCCGTGGTCGCGATGTAGGAGGTCATCGCCTGGATCGCTTCGACCGGGTTGAGGGTGAGCTGGGGAGTCGAGCCGGCCGCGAGGACGACGATCATCGTCTCGCCCAGAGCGCGCGAGATCGCCAGCACGATCGAGGCGACGATCCCGGAGAGGGCGGCCGGGAAGACGACCCGGATCGCCACCTTGGCCTTGGTCGCGCCGAGCGCGTAGGCGCCTTCGCGCAGCCCGCGCGGCACCGCCGACATCGCGTCCTCGGAGATCGAGGCGATGATCGGCACGATCATCAGGCCGATGCCGAGGCCCGCGGCGAGCGCCATGAACGGCTTGCCGACGGCGCCGCCGAGGAGGCTGTCCGGCCAGATCGGCTGGATGATCTCCGGCAGGATGAAGCTGACCGCGAAGAAGCCGATCGCGACGGTGGGGATGCCGGCGAGGATCTCCAGCACCGGCTTCAGCGTCTTGCGGACCCGCGGCGAGGCGTACTCGCTCAGGTAGATCGCCGAGCCGAGCCCGATCGGGATCGCGAACAGCATCCCCCAGAGCGTGACGTTGAGGGTGCCGACGACGATCGCCAGGACACCGAAGCTGGGCGGCTCGAACTGCGGCGTCCAGTCGGTGCCGAAGAGGAAGTCGCCGATCGGGACGAGCTCGAAGAACCCGATCGTCGGTCCGACCAGCGAGATCACGATCGCGGTCGTGGTCAGAACGGAGAGCAGCCCGCAGAGCGCCAGCAACCCGTGGATCGCCTTCTCGCCGTAGCGCTTGCTCGACGCCTGCAGCCGGCGGGGTGGCCCCCCCGCCGGCTGCGTCGCGCTCTTGGGTACTGAACTCATCGGTGCGGGGCCGGTCGGCTAGGCGCCGATTTTCTGCGCGGCCGCTTCCGATTCTGCGAGCTGCGCCTCGGTCAGCGGCACGAAGCCAAGCGATTCGGCCACCGAGTTGACGTTTTCGAGGTAGTAGCTGATGAACGCTTTGACCTCGGGCTTCTGCAGCGCCTGTTCGCTCGGGTACATGAGCAGCGGCCGGCTCAGCGGGGCGTATTCCCCCGCCTGAGCGGTTTCGACCGCCGGCGGCACGCAGCCTTTGCCGTTGTCGACTTCGAGCGCTTTCAGGCTGCCTTCGTTCTCCTGGTAGAAGGAGAAGCCGGCGTAGCCCATGCCGCCAGGCGAGCCCTCGACGCCTTTGACGGTGGCGTTGTCGTCCTCGCCGACGTTGTTGTAGTCCTTGCGGGTGACGCCCTCCTCACCGTTGATCGCTTCGGTGAAGTAGTCGAAGGTGCCCGAGTCGGTGCCCGGCCCGAAGAGCGCCAGCGTCTCGTCGAAGTCCTCTTTCAGGCCCGGGATTTCGCTCCAGTTGGAGATCTCCGAGTCGGGGCCCCAAACGGCGTTGAGCTGATCGACGGTGAGGCAGGCGACCGGGTTCTCGTTGTTGACCATCACGGTCAGCGCATCGGTGGCGACGTGGACCTCCTGGAAGCCAACCCCGTCCTTCTTGCAGAGGTCTTCCTCTTCCGGCTCGATCGCCCGGGAGGCGTCGCTGATGTCGGTCTCCCCGGCGCAGAATTTTTCGAAGCCGCCGCCGGTGCCCGAGGTGCCGACCGTCACCCTGACGCCCGAGTTCTCGGTCTGGAACTGCTCGGCGATCGCTTCGCTCAACGGCGCCACGGTGCTCGAGCCGTCGATGCGGATCGTTCCCGACAGGTCGCCACCGCCCCCGCTGGTCGAATCGTCGTCGCTGCTCCCGCATGCCGCCACCGCGATGGTGAGGATTGATGCGAAGGCGAGGACCGCGAGCCATTTAGAGCTAGTCACTCTTTCTCCTTCTGGTTGTTCACTCGATTTTGGCCCGGAGGCCAAGGTCGGGGGGGACACTGTCAGCGACCCTCTGGGAGCTTGTTACCTCGCTGTATCGAGGATGTGAAAAGGATGTAAAAGTCCCCGAGGCAGCCGCTGCCTCAGCCATCGGGCGAGAAGCGGTAGCCGATGCCGTTGTGGGTGTGAATCAGTCGCTGTTCCGGTAGCGCCTTGCCGAGCTTGGCGCGGAGGCGGCTGACGTAGACGTCGACCGAGCGGTCGTCACGCCGGGGCTGGCTTCCCCAAACCTCTGTGAAGAGCTCCTCGCGGGTCATGATTCGCTGCGGATGGGCCGCGAGGCTGACCAGCAGCTGCAGCTCCCGCATGGTCAGGCTGAGGGGGCGGCCGTCGACCAGGGCGGCGTGCTCGGCCGGGCGGATCTGCAGCCGCCCGCCGGCGAGTCGCGATGAGCTGCTCTCGGTTCCCGTGGCCATGCTCCCCGAGCGTGGCGGCAACGGCGGCGGCGGCGGTTATCCCGCCGTGAAGGTCCTGTGAACGATCTGTGAAGGAGGGGCCGACGGGGTGCCGGAGTCGGCGGGAGCGGGCCGCAGCTCCTCCTTGACGATGCCGGCCGGTTCGGGGTCGAGCCGGTAGCCGATCCCGAAGTGGGTGTGGATGTAGGCCCAGCTCGGCGAATGCCGCTCGAGCTTCTGGCGCAGCTTGCGGATGAAGACGTCGACCGAGCGATCGCCGTGGGCCATCGCATAACCCCAGACCCGCTGGTAGATGGTCTCGCGCTCGAGTACCTGGCCCCGCTCCTCCGCGAGCAGATGCAGGAGCTCGAACTCGCGGCGGGTGAGGTCGAGGGGCCCGTCGCCGACGAAGGCCTGGAAGCGGTCGGGGCGGATCTCCAGCTCGCCGACGGTGAGCGGCGCCGCCTCGAGCTCGCGGCCGCCCTGGCGACGGCGCCGACGGGTGACCGCTTCGATCCTGGCGATCACCTCCTCAGGGTGGCACGGCTTGCTGACCCAGTCGTCGACCCCGAGCCGCAGGCCGCGCACCCGCTGCGCGACCGTCGAGCGCCCCGTGCAGACGACCAGGCCGAGATCGGGGAGGAGCGAGGCAACGTGGTCCAGGTAATCCCAGTTTTCCTCGCCCAGCAGAGCTGGGTCGATCAGCAGGGCGTTCAGCTTCATCGTCACCAGGTCGCGCGGCGGCACGGCGCCGGTGCTCTGGCGCAACTCCCAGCCGGCCGCGTCGGCGCGCTTGGCAAGCACGGTGACGAAGCCGCTGTCGTTATCGATTACCGCGAGACGGACGATGGGTCGATTGTATGCATCCGGGATGGCAGAACTACCTGCGTTCACAGGATTTTCACAGGCAGATAGCCGCCAAATTGCGACAACCTCGCCCGCGGAGCAACGCTCGGGCCGTTAGCTGATGGCGCCGCTCGCGGCCAGCGCCAGCACCAGCACGCCGAGGGCAAGCCGGTAGACGATGAAGATCCCCAGCGTGTGGGTGCCGAGGTAACGGATCAGCCAGGCGATCGCCACGTAGCCGCTGACGAAGGCGACGAGCGTGGCGACCACCGTCGCCGCCGCCGAGGGACTGCCGTTTTCGCCGACCTTGCGCAACTCGAAGAGCCCGCTCAGGACCACCGCGGGCACCGAGAGCAGGAACGAGTAGCGGGCGGCGGCGACGCGGTCGAAGTTGCGCAAGAGGCCGGCGGAGATCGTCGCCCCCGAGCGCGACACGCCCGGGATCAGGGCCAGGGCCTGCGCCAGGCCGACGAAGAGCCCGTCGCGCACGTTCATCTCGGTTATCGCCCGCTGCTGGGTGCCGACCCGCTCGGCGAGCAACATCACGAAGGAGAAGAGGATCAGCGCCGAGCCGATCAGGTAGAGGCTGCGGGCGCCCGACTCGATCTGGTCCTGGAAGACGAAGCCGAAGATCGCGATCGGGATAGTGCCGAGGACGATGAACCAGCCCAGCCTCGCCTCATGGCTGGCGCGGCGGATCGGCACCCGCAGCTCGCTCAGCCAGGCGACGGCGATGCGCCAGAGGTCGGCGCGAAAGTAGATCAGGACCGCGGCCATCGTCCCGAGCTGGATCACCGCCGTGAAGCCGGCGCCGGGATCATCCCACCCCAGCAGGGCGGGAACGATGCGCAGGTGTCCGCTGGAGGAGATCGGCAGGAACTCGGTAAGCCCCTGCACGAGGCCGAGGACGATGGCTTCCAAGGTGTTCATGGCGGCGCATCCTATGGCGGCGCCTCGAGCAAGGATGGGAGCGCTCGTGCGACGGCACCCCGCCGCCGCCGTGCGGTAGATTCCCGGCCGTGAAGCGGACCGCGGCAGTCCTGATCTCGATTCTGGCCACGATGCTCCTGGTGGCCCCGGCGGCGATGGCCGAGAACGGCGTCGGCCTGGCCGGCCCGACCACCGACAAGATGGTCACCTTCTTCTGCTTCGGCGTGATCGCCTTCTTCGCGCTGCTGCCGATCGTGATGTCGCTGATCCAGGGCAAGCTGGAGAAGCGCAAGGAACGCCGCCGCACGGATCTGCAGCGCTTTAACTGAGGCGAAAGCCGCTGAGTAGGCGCTTCTCCGTCTCGCCCTCGATCTTCGCCACCACTTCGACCCTGCCCTCCAGCGGCGTGCCGCGGATCTTCGTCGCCAGCAGGTCGTCGACCTGGAAGATCCCGGCCGAGTTGTTGAGCTCGATCTCGATCCGCACCGGGTGGTCCTCCCCGGCCTCGATCCGGACCTCGTCGATCGCCGCGGCGGAGATCGAGTGGATCCCCTCGTGCCCCGACTCGATCGGAATCCGGGTGCGGCCCTGGGCCATGTCGAGGGCGTCGGCAACGCGGACGATGCCCGCCTCGAGCGTGTAGGGCTCGCCGCGGCGGCGATGGCCGATGATCGCGTGCAGGATCTCGGAGGCGACGACGGTGCGCTCGGGCTCGCGATAGGAGCCCTCGAGCAGGCGCTGGAGGGCGCCGCTGGCGAGGAACAGCGAATACTCCTCGTGGTCGGCGCGGTGGATCGACATGCCGACGTCATGCAGCAGGGCGCCGCCGGCGACGACGACCTCGGCGTCGCGGTCGCGCATCCCGTGGTCTGAGACCATCGCCGGCTCGACCCCCGCCTTGACCAGCAGCCGCAGCAGCCGCAGGGCGATGTTGAGGACGATCTGCATGTGGACCCAGGAGTGGTCCGACATCCCCAGGCGCTCGGACTGGACCTGGGTCATGTACCACCAGGCCCGCACCTGATCGTCCCCGTTGACAGCCTCGAGGAAGCCGTCGAGCTTGCGGTTGCCGCGGGTCGGGGCACGCACCTTGGCCTCGGCGATCGCCTCTTTGGGTGGCTTGCGGGTGGGTCCCTGGGCGTCGGGAGTCGGGACGGCGTCGTTCATGCGGCGATCGTACGCAAGCAGTCGGGTGACCCCCTGCGCTTGCCGGGCGTCAGCCGCAGACCGGCCAGGGGCTGGCGCCCGCCTGGGCGTACAGCAGCGCCGCCCGGTAGTCCTGCTCGTCCTCCGGCGCGGCGGCTGGGTCTCCGGAGCCGCCGACGGATTCCCAGGTGCCGTAGTCGAACTGGTATTTGCCGCGGTAGGAGCCGTCGGAGGAGACGATCGTCGGGTCGCCTCCGGACTCGCAGGCGGCGATCGATTCGAGGGTCTCGATGCTGACGCCGCCGGGCAGCGTGGCGAACATTTCCTGGCGCTGCTTGCGGACGGCGGCGCGATGTTCGACCCGGATCTGATGCGTGACCGTGTCGATCACGTGGTGGAAGCGGTCGATCGGCCGCTGCAGCGGCGCGATCCGCGCGACCTCGGCGTCGCCGATTCCGATGCCGTCATCCCCCTTGCCGCCGCTCGCGGCGAGGGCAGGGGCTGGGAAGGCGAGGGCCAAAAACAGGGCGGGGGCAATATGTGTGCGTTTTATGAGCAAGCGAAGGACCGTGGCGGTCTTTGCGGCCCCGATGGGTGATCGCGATCACACAACGGCCTGCGAAAGCGCCAATCCGCACTTGTCCAGGCATACGGATGGGCGGAGAATCCCCCCCTGAAATCCGAACTGCATCAAATTTCCGGTCCACAAGGCCGGAAACTTGATGCAGTTGGGCATCCATCATGATCCGAGAATCGCCGAGCAATCGACCACGCGCCTGCTGCTTGCCTGCCCCGACCGGCCGGGGCTGATCGCGCGGGTCAGCGGCTTCCTCGCCGACGCCGGGCTCAACATCGTCGACGCCGACCAGCACTCGACCGCCGAGGGCCGTTTCTTCATGCGGATGGTCTTCGATCCGGTCCCGGAGGATGAGCGGGCGGAGCTGCGGCGGCGCTTCCAGGAGGAGGTCGCCCGGCCCTTCGAGATGGAGCACCGCTTCGCCGAGTCGAGCCAGGCCAAGCGGGTGGCGATCATGGTCTCGCGCGAAGACCACTGCCTCTCCGACCTGCTCTGGCGCTGGCGCAGCGGCGAGCTCGGCGGCGAGCTGGTCGCGGTCATCTCCAACCACCCCGATCACGCCGAGCAGGTCGCCGCCGTCGGCCTTCCCTTCCACCACATCGCGGTCGCTCCGGGGTCCCGCGAGGAGGCGGAGCGGCAGGCGCTGGCGCTGCTGGGCGACGTCGACCTGCTCGTCCTCGCCCGCTACATGCAGGTCCTCTCCGAGCGCTTCCTGAGTGAGCTGGGGGCGCCGGCGATCAACATCCACCACAGCTTCCTGCCGGCTTTCGTCGGCGCCGATCCCTACCGCCGCGCCCACGAGCGCGGCGTCAAGCTGATCGGCGCCACCGCCCACTACGTCACCGCCGCCCTCGACGCCGGCCCGATCATCGACCAGGGCGTGACGCGGGTCAGCCACAGCGACGAGGTCGCCGACCTGGTCCGGGTCGGCCGCGACGCCGAGCGCCTCGTCCTGGCCCGCGCCGTGATCGCCCACCTCGACGACCGCGTCCTGCTCGACGGCGAGCGCACGATCGTCTTCTGATGATTCCCGGCTCGCGCGCGCCAGGGGTCGCCCAGCTGCTGCACTATGCGCGCGACCCGCTCGGCTTCCTCCCCGACCAGCAGCGCCGCTTCGGCGACATCTTCAGGGTCCGCTTTCCCTACTTCGGTCCGATCGTCTACGTCGCCCGGGCCGACCTGGTCAAAGCGCTCTTCACCGGCGACCCCGCCGTCTTCCACGCCGGCGAGGCGAACGCGACCGTGCTCGAGCCGGCGCTCGGGCCGAACTCGGTGCTGACCCTCGACGAGGCGCCGCATCTGCGCCAGCGCAAGTTGCTGCTCCCCCCCTTCCACGGTGAGCGGGTCGAGCGCTACGGCGAGCTGATCCGCGAGACCAGCCGCCGCGAGATGGAGAGTTGGCCGGTCGGCGAGCCGTTCGCGATGCGGCCGCACACGCAGCGGATCACCCTGGCGGTGATCATGCGCGCCGTCTTCGGAGTCGATGACGAGGACCGACTTGCGCGCTTCGAAGGGCTGATCGACGACTTCGCCCGCCGCGTCGGCCTGGTTGCCTCGATCCCTCCCCTGCGTCGCAACCTCGGCGGGTTCAGCCCCTGGGGCCGATTCGTGCGCTCGCGCCAGGCGCTTGACGCCTTCATCTACGAAGAGATCGGCCTGCGGCGCGCCGAGGCGGAGCGGGAAGAGCGCGACGACGTGCTCTCGCTGCTGCTCGCCGCCCGCGACGAGGAGGGCGAGCCGATGAGTGATCGCGAACTGCGCGACGAGATGGTCACGGTGCTCGGCGCCGGCCACGAGACGACCGCGACCGGGCTCGCCTGGGCGGTCGAGCGCCTCGCTCACAATCCCGCCGTGCTGGCGAAGCTGCGGGACTCGCTGGCCGCGGGCGAGGAGGGCTACCTCGCCGCCACCGTCAAAGAGACGCTGCGGGCGCGGCCGGTGATCGTCGACGTCGGTCGCAAGCTGACCGCGCCGGCGACGATCGGCGGCCACGAGCTGAGGGCCGGATCCTTCGTCCTCGCCGCGATCGCCGCCCTCCACTACCGCGAGGACAGCTTCCCCCAGCCGGAGGCGTTCCGGCCCGAGCGCTTCCTCGACACCAAGATCGACAACTACGCCTGGATCCCCTTCGGCGGCGGCGTCCGTCGCTGCATCGGCGCCGCCTTCGCCGAATACGAGATGCGGACGATCCTGCGCGAGTTCGTCGAGCGGGCGGAGCTAAGTCCCGCGGAGCCGAAGCCGGAAAAGGTCAAGATCCGCAACATCACCCTCGTCCCCGCTAAGGGCGCCCGAGTCGTACTCCAGCAGTCGCTCGCCTAGCTGGCAGTCGCCTCAGACTCGGCTGTCGCTTGCGCTTTCTCCCACTTCGCGAGTAGGTCCTCGACGTTGCGCTTGGCCTCCCTGTGGCGCGCCTCGGCCTCCTCGGCGCGTTTGGGGTTGGCCCAGGCGGCGGGGTCGGCGAGCTCTTCCTCGACCTCGCGCAGGGTCGCTTCGGCGCGCTCGATCCGCTGCTCCAGCTTGGCCGCCTTCTTCGCCGCTTTCTCGGCCGCCGAGGTGGCGCTGTACTTGCCGCCGCCCCCGTTCGACGCCACCGGCTTCGCGGCGGCGCTGGCCGCCGACTCGCGCTCGTCACGGCGTCGCTGGTACTCGGCCCAGCCGCTCGGGTAGCTGCTCAGCTTGCCGTCCTCGCAGACGAGCGTGCGGGTGCCGACCGCCTCCAGCAGGGCGCGATCGTGGGAGACGAGGACGACCGCGCCCTCGAAGGCGAGCAGGGCGTCCTCGAGCGCCTCGCGGCTCTCGATGTCGAGATGGTTGGTGGGCTCGTCGAGGATCAGGACGTTGGCCCCGGAGGCGACCAGGATCGCCAGCGAGAGGCGCCGCTGCTCGCCGCCGGAGATGTCGCTGAGCTGCTTCTCGGCGTCGGCGCCGGAGAAGAGGAAGCCGCCGAGCAGCGCCCGCGCTTTGGGGCCGGCGAGGCCGGTCTCACGCTGGGCGGCGTCGAGCACGGTCCCAGCCCCCGCCGCGGTGTCGGCGTGCTGGGAGAGGTAGCCGAGCTTGACGTTGTGACCGGTGCGGACGACGCCCGCGGCGGCCGGGCGCTGGCCGGCGAGGGTCGCGATCAGGGTCGTCTTGCCGCTGCCGTTGGCGCCGACGAGGACGACGTGCTCGCCGCGCTCGACCTCGAGCTCGGCACCGGCAAGCAGCGTCCGCCCGGGAACCTCGATCGTCGCGTCGACCATCTTCAGCACCACTCGCCCGGGCCGCTCCGGCGGCTTGAAGGAGAAGCGCAGCTTGCGGCTGTCGCGGCGTTCGGCCTGCGGCCCGCCCTTCTTCACCTTGTCGATTTGCTTTAGTCGCGACTGCGCCTGCTTGGCCTTGGTCGCCTTGTAGCGGAAGCGCTCGACGAAGCGCTCCATCCGCTCGATCTCGGCCTGCTGGCGGTCGATCGCCTTGCCGAGGGCGATCTGGCGCGCCGCCTGCTCCTGGCGCCAGGCGTGCCAGGGACCGGCGAAGAAGCGGGCCCGCTGGGCCTCCAGCTCCAGCACCGAGGTGCCGACGGCCTCCAGGAACCAGCGGTCGTGGGCGACGAGGACGACGGCGGCGTCGAGCTCGACCAGATAGCCCTCCAGCCACTCCAAGGAAGGGATGTCGAGGTGGTTGGTGGGCTCGTCGAGCAGCAACAGGTCCGGCTTGGTCGCCAGCGCTCGCGCCAATGAGGCCCGGGTCAGCTCGCCGCCGGAGAAGGTCGAAAGCTGGCGCTCGCCCTGCGCGGCGTCGAAGCCGAGGCCGCGCAGCACTTCCAGCACCTGGTCGCGCCAGCGGTAGCCACCGCCGGCTTCGAGCCGGTGCTGGGCGGCCGCGTAAGCGGCCATCGTCTCCTCGCCGGCGCCCCCCGACATCTGCCCCTCCAGGCGCTCCAGCTCGGCCTCGGTCTCGATCATGTCGCTGCGGCCGGAGTAGACGTACTCGCTGAGGGTGGCGCTCGAGTCGCGCGGCGGTCGCTGGTCGTGCAGGGCGACGCGGGCGCCGCGGTGAATCGTCAGCGAGCCGGAGTCGGGCGTGAGCTCGCCGGAGAGGACGCGCAGCAGGGTCGACTTGCCGGCGCCGTTGCGGCCCGAGAGCGTCATCCGCTCGCGCGGCTCGAGCTTGAAGGAGACGTCCTCGAAGAGCAGCTTGCCGCCGACGTGGACGTCGAGCGAGGTTGCGGTAGCAATTGCCATCGCGACAGAACTTAGATGAGCGCCGATCCCGCGTAACCTCACCTCATCGGTGGGCCGCTGCGACATCTTGGCGAGCTGGCGAAGGCGCGGGCGACGCGGCGCGCCTCCGAGCGCGCCGACAGCCAGGCGCTGAGCGAGCTGGAGGCGCGGCCGCTACAGCTGCCGGCCGGATTGGAGGTCGAGTGGCTCGGAGTCTCCGGCTACCGGCTCAACTACGAGGGCCAGACCCTGTTCGTCGACCCCTACCTCTCCCGCGTCCCCTTCCGCGACCTCGTTCTGCGGCGCCCGACCCTGCCCGACCCGGCGGCGCTCGACCGCTTCGTCAAGGCACCCGGCGAGACCGTCGGCGTCCTCGTCGGCCACACCCACTTCGACCATGCCGTCGACGCTCCGGCGATCGCCCGGCGTTTCGGCTGCAAGGCCTACGGCTCGGAGTCGCTGCTGCGGCTGATGGCTCTGCACGGGCTCGCCGAGCGCGCGGTCGTGGTCGAGCCCTACCGCACCTACGAGCTGGGGCCGTTCGAGGTCTCCTTCACCCCCAGCGCCCACTCCAAGCTGCTGCTCGGCCTCGCCGTCCCCTACGACGGCGAACTGAGCTGCGAGCACCTCGACGCCCTCTCCCCCGGCGCCTACCGCTGCGGCCAGGTCTGGGGCATCTCGATCGCCGTCGCCGGCCGGCGCTTTTACCACCAGGGCAGCGCCAACCTCGTCGACGAGGCGATCCGCGAGCGCGACGTCGACGTCTTCCTCGCCGGCGTCGCCGGCCGAAGCTTCACCGAGCGCTACTGGCAGCGGATCCTCCCCAAGCTCAACCCACGCGCCGTGGTCCCCACCCACTACGACAACTTCTTCCGGCCCCTTGGCCAAGACCTGGAGTTCGTCGCCAACGTCCAGCTCGCCGAGCTGCCAGAGGAGATCGGCGCCGTCAGCCGCGACATCGAAGTCGCCGCCCTCCCCCGCTCCGATTCCGCCCGCGCCTAGCCGAAGCAGTGCTTGGCGGCGATTTGCTCGATCGTGCCCATCGTCCGCTGCGTGCCCTTGCCGAGGGCCGTGTCGATCGCCTTGAGGTCGAGCTCGGAGTCGATCATGCCACCGCTGGGCAGCCAGAACAGCTCGCGTCCATCGATCGCCAGCAGGTCTTCATCGGTGGCCAAGGCCAACACGCTCCTGCGCGCCGCCGCCGTCGGCTTCTTCGCCAGCAGCGTGACCTGGAGCTTGCCCTTCGAAGCCTCGACGAGCTTCGCGGGGAACGGCTCCCGGGCGGCGATCTCGGCGACCTCGTCGCAGCTGCGCAGGAAGACGGGGACTTCGTAGCCGAGCGCGTCGCCGAGGCCATGTTCGATCGCCTTCGTCAGCACGCCCTCGCTCTGCTTGGCGGCGCCAAAGATGACGTTGCCGCTGGCGCGGAAGGTGGCCACGTCCTCGAAGCCCAGCGCCTCGAACTCCGCCCGCAGCTCGTCGTTCTTGATCCGGCGGCTGCCGAGGTTCATGCCGCGCAGGAAGGCCACGTAGCGTTCCATCGTCCCGGACGATAGCCGCGCCAAGCACACGCCTCGCGGGTGACGTGTCTGACCTTAGGGACCCTATGGACCCCCTAAGCTCAGACACGCCCCTGATGAGCATCGATTTCTCCGCCCTGCCGCCGAACCTTCCCGTTCCCGAGGACGACGGAGCTGCTGACCGCCTATCTGGTCTGGCGGTCCCTTCGCTTCCACTGCCGTCAACGCTTGGTGGGAGCACCGACCTTGCAGATTTGGCACGGGGGCGGTTGGTCGTCTACGTCTACCCGCAGACCGGGACGCCGGGCAAGCCATCGCCGGCGGGCTGGGACGACATCCCCGGCGCCCGCGGCTGCACGCCACAGAGCTGCTCCTACCGCGACAGCCTGGTCGAGTTCGAGCGACTCGGCGTGGCGGTGGTCGGGGTCAGCGCTCAGAGCGTCGCCGACCAGCTCGAGTTCGCCCGGCGCGAGCACATCCCCTTCCCGCTGCTCAGTGACCAGGGCCTCGCGCTTGCCGCCGCGCTGGGCCTGCCGACCTTCGAAGCGGCGGGGATGACCCTCTACCGGCGGCTGACCATGGTCGCCGACGCCGGCATAATCGCCAAAGCCTTCTACCCCGTCTTTCCGCCCGACCGCGACGCCGCCGCGGTACTGGCCTGGCTCAGGGCTCACCCGCCCCTGGAGGGGCAGGCGAGCGATTGATGGAGGCGCCGAGATTCGAACTCGGATCCGCGGCCGCGGCGCGAAGGCGTCTACAGGTTTAGCTGGCGCTTTTTTCTCGTCTCCCGGGGTCCGCGCCAGCGGGCACTACGGGAGACACAGCCCTCTGAAATTTCCCCTGGCAGACGGGGCGATCCGCCGGGGTGAGCCCGCATTTTGAAGCCGGCTGCCCTCCCGGCGGGCGCGGGAGGACCGACTCTCACAGCGCTTAGTTTCTAGCTAAGCGGCGAGGGCGAACTCATGGTCCGCACGTATTGGTTTGTGTCGGGGTTTAACGAGGCCTCCGACAACCTCGACCTGCAACCTTTCGCACGAGTCGACCACGTCGAAGCCTGTCGCCCCCGTGCTGAACTGCGCTTCGAATTGTACGGTGTCGGGGATGGTGACCCTGTGAGCGAGAAGTTCTACGACGCAATCGTGCTCGGGGCGGGTCCGGCGGGCGAGGTTTGCGCCGGCCACCTCGCCGACGGCGGGCTGAAGGTGGCGATCGTCGAGCAGCACCTCGTCGGCGGCGAATGCTCCTACTACGCCTGCATGCCCTCGAAGGCGCTGCTGCGACCCGCCGACGTGCTGGGCGAGGCCAAGCGGCTGCCGGGCGTCCCGGTCGACGCGAACGCCAAGCTCGACCCGCAGGCGATCCTCGCGCGCCGCGACGAGGTCATCCACGACCTCGACGACTCGGTGCAGCTGCCCTGGCTCGAAGAACGGGACATCGACCTCTACCGCGGGGCCGGCCGCTTCGACGGCGAACGCCGCCTGCGCGTCGGCGAGGAGGTGCTGGCCGCCCGCGCCGCGGTGGTCGTCGCCACCGGCAGCGGCGCCGCGATGCCGCCGATCGACGGGCTGGACACGGTCGAAGCCTGGAACAACCGCCAGGGCACCACCGCCAAAGAGGTCCCCGCGAGCATGATCGTGCTCGGCGGCGGCCCGGTCGGCTGCGAGCTTGCCCAGGCCTGGGCCTCGCTGGGAACCAGGGTGGCGCTGGTCGAGGGCAACGGACGCCTGCTCGGCCGTGAGGAAGCGTTCGCCGGCGAGGAGGTCGCCGGCGCGCTGCGGGAGAGCTTCGGCGTCGACGTCCGCACCGGCGTTCAGGCCGAGAAGGTCGAAGCCGGTGGGCCTGGTGTGATCGCCCAGCTCGGCGACGGCAGCCGGGTCGAGGGCGCCGAGATCCTGATCGCCGTCGGCCGCGTCCCGCACACCGCCGAGCTCGCCCTCGACTCCGCTGGGGTCGAGCCCGGCGAGCATGGCTTCCTCGAGACCGACGATCGGCTGCGGGTCGCGGGGCGCGACTGGCTCTACGCGGTCGGCGACGTCAACGGCCGCGCCCTCTTCACCCACATGGGCAAGTACCAGGCCTGGGTCGCGGCGCAGAACCTGCTCGGGCGCGAGGTCGAGGCGGTCGCCGAGGGGATCGGCTCGCCGCGCGTCACCTTCACCGACCCGCAGGTGGCCGCCGTCGGCAGGACGCTCGACCAGGCCCGCGAGGCCGGGATCGACGCGGTCGCCATCGACGCCCCCACCGACGGCTCCGCCGGCGCCAGCTTCCAGGGCAAGGGCACCGGCGGCACCTCGCGCCTCGTCGTCGACCAGGCGCGGGGGACGATCGTCGGCGCCACCTTCACCGGCTTCGAGACCGCCGACTTCCTCCAAGCCGCCACCGTGGCGATCGTCGGCGCGGTGCCGCTCTCACGCCTGCGCCACGCAATCGCGCCGTACCCCAGCCGCAGCGAGGTCTGGCTGAAGCTCCTGGAGAAGTACGAGAGCTAAGACCGGCGACGGTCTGCAATGACGAGATCCAGGCGCTGCCTGGCCAGGACGCAAGAGCGAGCGTGCTCCGCACGTGAGCGATGAGGACGCCGCCAGGCAACGCCTGGGGCCGTCATTTCAGACCGTCGAGCGGCGCTTCAGGTCATCCAGCAGATCCTGTGGGAAACCGGCCACCTGGTCGAGGTCATCGACCGATTGGAAGCCGCCGAGGCGCTCGCGGTGGGCCAGGAGGCGAGTGGCCTGGGTGACTGAGAGGCTCTCGCCGCGCAGTTGCTCGAAGGTGACCGAGTTGAGGTCGATCTGGCCGCCGCCATCGACCGGGCTCGGCGCGTTGACGGCCGCGGCCGGCGGTGGCGTTGGTGGCTCGGGCGTGGGC
>JBAQZI010000157.1:0-16651 GCA_049790835.1 Solirubrobacterales bacterium | reverse complement strand
CCAGCGCCGGCGCGCCGCTGAGCGGGTCGATCGCACTCGCCTTCAGGGCGTTGATCAGGGAGACCGCGTCCGCCCCCCGGCTGCTCGCCGACGATCAGGCCGGAGTGGACGTTGGGGCAGGAGACGTTGGGCTCGATCGCCGCGACCTCGTCGCGCGCGGCCACCTCCCGACCAATCGAGAGAAGTCCTGATGGTTGGTCGCCATCACCGAGACGATCAGCGGGACGGGGAGCTCGGCCAGCTGGGGAAGGTCCTTGGCCAGGAATCCCTCGAGGCCCCTGAGCGGGCCGGTGACCCAGGCCTCCTCGCCGGGCTCGAGCGCGCAGGTGCGGTCGGTGCCGGGGCCGATGCCCTCGACCAGGAAGTCGAGGCGGACGCCGCTGGCGAGGTGCCAGGCCCGCCGCCTCCTCAGGCATCCACGGGAGCAGAGGAGGCGGCGGTGGTATTGGCGGCGCCATGTATCTCCTGGATGCTGCGTACCTCGGCGTCGCCCTGGCGGCCGGCGGCGATCGCCCGCGCCGCCGCGGTGGCGCCGGTCATCGTCGTCACGCAGGGGATGCCGTGGCGGACGGCGGCGGTGCGGATCTCATAGCCGTCAGCGCGGGCGCCGGAGCCGGTCGGGGTGTTGATGACGAGGTCGCAGCGGCGCTCCTGGATCAGGTCGACGACGTGCGGCGAGCCCTCCCCCAGCTTGTTGATCCGGGTCACCGGGACGCCCATCCGCTCGATCGCCTGGGCGGTG
This sequence comes from Solirubrobacterales bacterium, assembly GCA_049790835.1. Lineage (GTDB taxonomy): Bacteria > Actinomycetota > Thermoleophilia > Solirubrobacterales > 70-9 > VAYN01. Next base: position 15,909 of record JBAQZI010000157.1, on the reverse strand, counting down.
CCGCCGGTCGCGATCACCTCGAAGCCAAGGTCATGGAAACGCGCCGCCAGCTGGGTGGCCGCCGGCTTGTCGGTGTCGGTGACGGTGATGAAGACCGAGCCCTCTTCGGGCAGCCGCACCCCGGCCGCGGCCTGGGCCTTGCCGAAGGCGGTCGGGAAATCGGCGGCGATGCCCATCACCTCGCCGGTGCTCTTCATCTCCGGGCCGAGCACCGAGTCGGCGCCGGCGAAGCGGGCGAAGGGCAGCACCGCCTCCTTGACGCTGACGTGCTCGGGTGGGCCGTCGGGCAGCTCCTGGTCGGCGAGGCGCTCGCCCAGCATCAGCCGCGCCGCCATCTTCGCCAGCGGCACCCCGATCGCCTTGGAGACGAAGGGCACGGTGCGCGAGGCGCGGGGGTTGGCCTCGATCACGTAGAGCTCACCGGCGGCGACCCCGTACTGGATGTTGAGCAGGCCGATCACGCCCAGCTTGAGGGCGATCCGCTCGGTCGTCGCCCGGATCTCCTCCAGCATCTCCTCGCCGAGGCTGAGCGGCGGGATCACGCAGGCGGAGTCGCCGGAGTGGACGCCGGCCTCCTCGACGTGCTGCATGATCCCGGCGACCCAGACCTGCTCGCCGTCGGCCAGCGCGTCGACGTCGACCTCGATCGCGTTCTCGAGGAAGCGGTCGAGCAGCAGCGGGTGCTCCTGGTCGGCCTTGACGTGCGCTTGCAGATAGGTAGTCAGGTCCGCGGTCGAGTAACAGATCTCCATCGCCCGGCCGCCGAGCACGAACGAGGGCCGCACCAGCAGCGGGAAGCCGACCTCTTCAGCGACGGTCAGGGCCTCGTCGGCGGACAGGGCGGTGCCGTAGGGCGGGTGCTTGATCCCGAGCCGCCGCAAGAGGGCGCCGAACTGGCCGCGATCCTCGGCCAGGTCGATCGCGTCGACCGGCGTGCCGAGCAGCGGCACCCCCGCCTCTTCCAGGGTGCGGGCCAGCTTCAGCGGGGTCTGGCCGCCGAACTGGACGATCACTCCCTCGGGGTCCTCCTGCTCGCAGACGGCGAGCACGTCCCCGGCGGTCAGCGGCTCGAAGTAGAGGCGGTCGGAGGTGTCGTAGTCGGTGGAGACCGTCTCCGGGTTGCAGTTGACCATCACCGCGTCGCGGCCCAGCTCGCGGGCCGTCATCGCCGCGTGGACGCAGCAGTAGTCGAACTCGATCCCCTGGCCGATCCGGTTCGGGCCGGCGCCGAGGATGACGACCGAGTCGCGCCCAGTTTGGCGGCGGACCTCGGAGGCGGGCGGGCTGCCGTCGGCGCGCGGGCGCTCGTGGCCGGAGTAGTAGTAGGGCGTCGCCGCCTCGAACTCGGCGGCGCAGGTGTCGACCGCCTTGTAGGTGCGGACCAGGCCCTCGGTGCCGTCGCCCTCGGTCGCCAGCGTCTCCAGCTCGCGCAGGAACCAGCGGTCGACCAGGCAGGCCTCGTGCACGGCCTCGATGTCGATGCCGCGGCGGAAGGCCTCGAGGATCAGGTCGAAGCGCTCGGCGCAGGGCTTCTCGATCGCGACCAGCAGCTCCGCTTCGGCCTCCGGTGCCTCGCAGGGCGAGTCGAGCTCGCGCGAGCGCATCGCCTTGGCGAAGGACTCGCGGAAGGTGCGGCCGATCGCCATCGCCTCGCCGACGCTCTGCATGTAGGTCGAGAGCCGCCCGTCGGCGCCGGGGAACTTCTCGAAGGCGAAGCGCGGGATCTTGGTGACGACGTAGTCGATCGTCGGCTCGAAGGAGGCGGGCGTCGCCCGGGTGATGTCGTTGGGGATCTCCTCCAGGGCGTAGCCGACAGCCAGCTTCGCCGCCATCTTGGCGATCGGGAAGCCGGTCGCCTTCGAGGCCAGGGCCGAGGAGCGTGAAACTCTCGGGTTCATCTCGATCACGGCGATCTCACCGTCTCGCGGGTCGACCGCGAACTGGACGTTGGAGCCGCCGGTCTCGACCCCGATCGCCCGGATCACCTTGATCGCGACGTCCCGCAGCTCCTGGTAGAGCGGGTCGGTCAGCGTCTGCGCCGGCGCCACCGTGACCGAGTCGCCCGTGTGGACGCCCATCGGGTCGACGTTCTCGATCGAGCAGATGATCACGACGTTGTCGTTGCGGTCGCGCATCACCTCGAGCTCGAACTCGCCCCAGCCGATCACCGACTCCTCGACCAGGACCTGGTTGATCGGGCTCGCCGCCAGGCCCTCGCTGACGACCTGGCGCAGCTCGATCTCCTCGCGGCCGATGCCGCCGCCCTGACCGCCCATCGTGAAGGCCGGGCGGACGATCGCCGGCAGGGTGATCCGGCCCTCGGCCAGCCCCTCCTCGACCTCGGCCAGCGTCTCGACCGTGATCGACCAGGGGATGCGGATCCCCGCCTCGTTCATCGTCGTGCGGAACTCCTCGCGGTCCTCGGCGCGGTTGATCGCGGCGGCGTCGGCGCCGATCAGCTCGACCCCGAACTTCTCCAGGGTGCCGTCCTCGTGCAGGCTCATCGCCAGGTTCAGCGCCGTCTGGCCGCCGAGGGTGGGCAGCAGCGCGTCGGGGCGCTCCTTTTCGATGATCTTGGTCACCGGGCCCGGCAGCAGCGGCTCGATGTAGGTGGCGGTGGCGAACTCGGGGTCGGTCATGATCGTCGCCGGATTCGAGTTGACCAGCACCACTTCGTAGCCCTCCTCGAGCAGCACCTTGCAGGCCTGGACGCCGGAGTAGTCGAACTCGGCCGCCTGGCCGATCACGATCGGGCCGGAGCCGATCAGGAGGATCTTCTGGATGTCGTTTCTACGTGGCATGCGTCCTTTCGGCTAGGCCAGGTCCCCCGCCAGTGACAAGAACCGATTGAACAAGTGGCGGGCGTCGTGCGGGCCGGGGCCGGCCTCGGGGTGGTACTGGACGGTGGCGCCGGCGACGTCGCGCAGGACCAGGCCCTCGACCGTGCGGTCGTAGAGGTTGAGCTGGGAGAGCTCGGCGACGCCGAAGTCGGTCTCCCAGCGCACCGCCTCGTCGCCCTCGATCCGCCGCTCCCCGCCCGGGCCGGAGACGGCGAAGCCGTGGTTCTGGGAGGTGATGTCGATCCGTCCCGTCTCCAGGTCCTTGACGGGGTGGTTGGCGCCGCGATGGCCGAAGGGCAGCTTGTAGGTCTCGAGCCCGACCGCGCGACAGAGCAGCTGGTGGCCGAGGCAGATGCCGAAGACGGGCTTCTTGCCGACGATGCCGCGAACGCTGTCGACGACGTAGTCGAGCGCGGCGGGGTCGCCAGGGCCGTTGGCAAGGAAGACGATGTCGGGGTCCTCAGCCAGGACCTGCTCGGCGGAGCTGGTGCAGGGCAGCAGGGTCAGCCTGGCGCCGTGCTCGCGCAGCTGGCGGACGATGCTCATCTTGATCCCGGTGTCGATTCCGACCACGTGCGGGCCCTCGCCCTCGAAGCGGACCGGCTCCGGCGGCGTCACCGTGCGGGCGAGGTCGGCGCCGCCCATCGGCGGCTCGGCGGCGACCCGTTCGCGCGCCTCGACTTCCGGCGTCGGGCCAGGGAAGATGCCGCCGCGCATGGCGCCGCGGTCGCGGATGTGGCGGACCAGGGCGCGGGTGTCGACGCCGCTGATGCCGGCGACGCCGCAGTCGCCGAGCCAGTCCAGCCAACCGCCCTCGGCGCTGGCGACGTCCTCGCGGTTCTTGGCGTCGCGCATGACGACGCCGCGGGCGTGGATGCGGTCTGACTCCATCGCCGCGGCGCTGACCCCGTAGTTGCCGATCAGCGGATAGGTGAAGACGATGATCTGGCCGGCGTAGGAGGGGTCGGTGACCGACTCCTGATACCCCGTCATCGCGGTGTTGAAGACGACCTCGCCGGTGACCGCGCCCTCGTCCCCGCAGGCGAGCCCGTCGAGCCGGGTGCCGTCCTCGAGCAGCAGGTAGGCGCTCATCCGGCCACCCCGAGGCTGAAGCTGCGCAGGCGGAAGGCGACCTGGCCGGCGGCGACGGTGACCATGACGCGCCCGGTCAGGGTCTTGCCGGCGCACCAGGAGTTCTGCGAGCGGCTCTCGTAGCCGTCCTCCCCCACCGTCCACTCGGCGCCGAGGTCGCAGAGGGCGACGTTGGCCTCCGAGCCCGGGGCCAGGCTGGGCCGCTCGATGGCGAAGGGCGCGGCGCCGCCGGCCATCCGCTCGACCAGCAGGCCGAGCCCGATCGTGCCCGGCAGGACCAGCTCGGTGTGCAGGGCGGCGAAGGCGGTCTCCAGCCCGGTCACGCCCATCGCCGCCTGCTCGAAGGGGACGTCCTTTTCCTCGGCCTGGTGCGGGGCATGGTCGGTGGCGATGCACTCGATCGTGCCGTCGCGCAGGGCCTCGATCAGCGCCTGCCGGTCGGACTCGCGGCGCAGCGGCGGGTTCATCTTGAATCGGTGCGGGTCGAGGCTGCGAACCTCCTCGTCGGTGAGGCAGAGGTGGTGCGGGCTGGCCTCGGCGCTGATCTTGACGCCGGCCGCCTTGGCGGCGCGGACGATCTCGACCGACTCCGCCGCCGAGAGATGCTGGACGTGGATGCGGGCGTCCTCGTAGGCGGCGAGGGCGGCATCGCGGGCGATCATCGTCGACTCCGAGACCGACGGCACGCCGGCCAGGCCGAGCCCGGCCGAGACCGGGCCCTCGTGCATGACGCCGTCGCCGGAGAGCTCGGGGTCCTCCTCGTGGAGGGCGATCGTGCCGCCGCAGAGCCGCTGGTACTGGAGCGCCCGCAGCATCACCCGGGCGCTGACGATCGGCAGCCCGTCGTCGGTGAAGCCGACGGCGCCGGCCTCGCGCAGTTCGACCATCTCGGTCAGGTCCTTGCCTTCCATGCCCTTGGTGACCGTGGCCATGAAGCCGACCGGGATCGAGGCGCCGGCCCGGGCCTGCTCGCGCAGGGCGGAGATGTCAGCCGCGGTCGAGACCGGCGGTTCCGTGTTGGCCATCGCCAGGATCCCGCAGTAGCCGCCGGCGGCGGCGGAGCGGGTGCCGGTCTCGACGTCCTCTTTGTGCTCGTGGCCGGGAGTGCGCAGGTGGACGTGCGGGTCGAAGAAGGCGGGGAAGGCGTACATGCCCTCGGCCTCGACGACCTCGGCCGCGTCGGCGGATCCCTCCCCTGGGACGGCCAGCTCGGCGATCTCGCCGTCGCGGATGACGACGTCGTGGACGCCGTCGATGCCGGCGACCGGGTCGAGCACCGTCGCCCGGCGCAGGATTAGGTTCACGGCCTCCCCGGGCCGGACGTCGAGGACGTCGGCGAGGCTCATGCCGGCTGCCCGATCGGGGTCGGCCGGCCGGCGCCCTCGCCCTCGGCCAACGGGGCCGGGCGCTCGCCGCCGGCCAGCAGCTCGTAGAGGATCGCCATCCGCACGACCAGCCCGGCCGCGACCTGCTCGGCGATCAGCGACTGCGGCGAGTCGATCGCCTCGCCGGAGAGCTCGACGCCGCGGTTGACCGGACCGGGGTGCATCAGCAGCTGGCGCGGGTTGAGGCGCCGGGTGTCGATCTGGAAGCTCGCCGCGTACTCGCGCAGCGAGGGGACGAAGCTCTCGCTCATCCGCTCCTGTTGCATCCGCAACGCGTAGACGACCTCGGCCTCGCCGAGCCGGTCGAGCGAGTGGGAGACCTCGCAGCCGAGCTCCTCGATCCCGCGCGGGATCAGGGTCGGGGGCCCGCAGACGGTGACCTCGGCCCCCATCCGCTGGAAGGCGATCAAGTTGGAGCGGGCGACGCGGCTGTGGAGGACGTCGCCGACGATCCAGATCCGCTTGCCGTCGAGCGAGCCGAGGCGGCGGCGCAGGGTGTAGACGTCGAGCAGGGCCTGGCTCGGGTGCTCGTGCTTGCCGTCGCCGGCGTTGACGACTGCCGCCTCGGTCCAGCCGGCGACCATCTGCGCGGCGCCCGCGTAGGGGTGGCGGATCACGATCGCCGCCGGGTCGTAGGCGGAGAGGGTGGCGACCGTGTCCTTCAGCGACTCGCCCTTGTCGACCGAGGAGCCGGCTGCCTTGACCGAGATCAGGTCGGCCGAGAGCCGCTTCGCCGCCAGCTCGAAGGAGCTGCTGGTGCGGGTGCTCGACTCGTAGAAGAGGGTGACGACGGTGCGCCCGCGCAGGGTCGGCACCTTCTTGATGTCGCGTCGGCCGACCTCGGCGAAGCTCTCGGCGCGGTCGAGGATCGCCTCGATCTCCTCGCGGGAGAGCTGCTCGATCGCGAGCAGGTGCTTCACGCGACCGACTCCGTGGCGCTGGACTCGGAGATCGTCATCTCGTCGACCCCATCGCTCTCCTCGAGGCGGACGTTGACGCGCTCGTCGAGGGCGGTCGGCAGGCTCTTGCCGACGTAGTCGGGGCGGAAGGGCAGCTCGCGGTGGCCGCGGTCGCAGAGGACCGCCAGCTGCACCCGCTGCGGGCGCCCGTAGTCGAAGAGCGCGTCGATCGCGGCCCGCACCGTGCGCCCGGTGAAGAGGACGTCGTCGACCAGGACCACCGTGCGGCCGCCCATGTCGAAGTCGACGTGGGAGGAGTGGACCACCGGCTGTGTGTCGGGCGCCTTGGCGCCGACGTCGTCGCGGTAGAAGGAGATGTCGAGGTCGCCGATCGGCAGCTCGGTGCCGGTCAGCTCAGCTAGGAAGGCGTGCAGGCGGCGAGCCAGGAAGGCGCCGCGGGTGTGGATCCCGACCAGGGCGAGATCCCCGGCATCAGGGTTCTTCTCGACGATCTCGTGCGCGATCCGCCTCAGCGTGCGCCCCAGATCGTCGTGCGCCAGCACGACCTTCTCACTCACTCTTTGCTTCCTTCCTGGCCTCACGGGACCTGGTTAAAGGACGGGTGGAGCGTAGCAGCGGGGGTGGCGGCTCCGGTATCGCCTCGCCCTCACGAACTGCGGGGAGGTTCGGTCGAGGCGATACCGGAGCCGCCTCGGTCGCGGGCTCCGTTCTGGATTAGCTCGGGGTAGCCCTTCTCCGCAAACGGGACCTCGATGACGTCGAAGTCTTTGGGGGCGACGGTGGGTTCGTAGACGTCCTGGGCCTCCTCGAGGACCTTGCCGACGTGGTAGCGGGAGGAGATGTGGACCAGGGCGAGCATCTTCACGTGCGCCTCGCGGGCCACGGCGGCGGCCTGGCCGACGGTCGAGTGGCCGGTTTCGGCGGCGCGCTGGACGTCCTCCTCGGCGAAGCTGGCGTCGTGGATCAGCAGCTCGGCGTCGGCGGCGGCGGCCACGGTCGCGGGGCTGGGCGAGGTGTCGCCGGTGAGGACGACGGTGCGGCCGGGGCGATTGGCGCCGACCACGTCCTCCGGGCGCACCGGCCCGGAGTCGCCTTGCACCCCCTCCCCACGCTGCAGAGCGGCGAAGGCCGGTCCTTCGGGGACGCCGAGACGCTTGGCGGCCTCGACGTCGAAGCGTCCCGGGCGCTCCTGCTCGACCAGCGCATAGCCGTTGGCGCGCACGCCGTGGGCTGCTTCGAAGGGCCGGATCTCATAGCCGTCGTGGGCGACCGCCGCGCCTGGGGCGAGCTCGACCAGCTCGACATCGAAGTGGAGCCGGCCGACGATCGGCTTGAGGATCGCGAAGAGGTCTCCCAGGCCGGCCGGGCCGTGGATCTTCAGCGGCAACTCGCGATCGGTCAGGTCATAGGTCTTCAGCAGCCCCGGCAAGCCGAGGATGTGGTCGGCGTGGAAGTGGGTGAGGTAGATCTCGTCGACCTGGGTGAGCCCGATCGAGCGCTGCATCTGCCGTTGCGTCCCTTCGCCGCAGTCGAACAGCAGCCGGTCCCCCCCACGCGAGATCAGCACGCTCGCGGTCGAGCGCCGCGCCGACGGCACCGAGCCGCCGGTGCCGAGAAATATCGCCGAGAGATCCACGCGGGCGAGCCTACGCGAACCGAACTGCATCAAGAATGGGCGCCAGGGGACTGGTTACTTGATGCAGTTCCGTAAGCTGGCGCCTGAGCGCCCGTAGCTCAGCTGGATAGAGCGCTTCCCTCCGGAGGAAGAGGCCACAGGTTCGAATCCTGTCGGGCGCGTATTCGCGATGCCGCTAGGCGGCTTTGAAGCGGGCGCGCCACTCGTCGCGGTCGAACCGGGCCGGCTCGGTCTCATCGAGGAAGCGTTCGAGGGCGGCGATGAAGGCGCCGGGGCGCTCGAGCTGGGGCACGTGGCCGACGCCCTCGAAGATCTCGAGACGGCTGCCTGGCAGCTCGCGGTGGGCATCTTCGGCGTGCTCGACCGGGATGATCGGATCGCGGTCGCCCCAGATGATCTGCAGCGGGAGCGCATCCGCCAGGTAGAGGCGGTCGAGGGCGGCGACGCGCTGGCCCTCGGTGTCGACGACCGAGCGCAGGGTCGCCAGGAAGGCCTTGCGGCGCTCGGGGTCAGAGAGCGTGGCGTAGCCGCGCGCGACCTCGGCGACGTCGGCGTTGGGGCGCAGGCCGAGCATGCCCATGCCGCGGCCGAGCAGGGAACCGGCCTGGCTGCCGACGCCCGCCGTCGCCCTGATGAAGAGGTCCGCTCCCGGCAGTGCCGCCGCCCGCAGGACCGGGCTGACGTCGGGCCCGAGGCCGCCGCTGGAGACCAGGACGAGGCGCTCGACCATCTCCGGGAACTGGTAGGTGAACTGCAGGGCGACGCCGCCGCCGAGCGAGTGTCCGACCAGGGTTGCGCGCTCCTGCCCGAGCGTCAGCAGCAGGTCGCGCAGGCCGCTGGCGAGGCTGCCGAGCGAGTAGTCGCCGCCACCGGGCGCCGAGAGGCCATGGCCGGGGAAATCGGGGGCGATCACCGCGTTGCGCAGGGCCAGCGGCTCGACAACGGAGCACCAGTTCTCGGCGGTCCCCGCCATGCCGTGGATCAGCAGCAGCAGCTGGCCGGAGCCCCCGCTGGCATAGCTGACCACGCGGCCGTGGACCTGGGCTGTCTTCGTCTCGATCGCGCGCGGGTGCAGAGGCGTGGGTTCGACACTCACGCCCGACACGCTACCCGTCGCCCAGGGCGACCAAAACGACGGCAGCCGAATCGGCCGCCGGTTCGAATACTGTCGCGCCTGTGACCGAGCCGCCCCAGGAGACCCGGCCCCCGCGCGGCGCGCTGGTCGTGATCGCCGTCGGGCTGCTGGCCTGCGTCGCCGCGGCGCTGCTCGCCACCGACAAGGGCAGCGGCGAATCGGCCAGGCTCGAATGGGTCAAGCGCGCGCCCGTGCCCGATTCCAAGCCGATCGACGTTCCCGGCGGCGGCGGTTCGATGCAGCTGATCGAGGGCTCGATCGTCGCGACCGGCACCAACGTCAGCGGCTACTCGCTGTTCCGGGTGGCGACCACGCTGCGGATCGACGCCGGCTCGCCGGTCGGCGATGCCCGCATCCTCTGCAAGACGAACGCTGGCCCGCGGACCGAAATCGCCCGCTCCGCCGAAGGCCTGCGCGCTCTCTACCCGCGCTCCTCGGAATCCGGCATCTACAGCCAGGCAGTGCCGGAAAGGCTGGTCATGGACTTGAGCGCCCGCGGCGGCGAAAACGTCATCGTCGAAGCCGAAGACCTCCGCATTCTGGGCTTCACCACGGAGAGGGGCGTGAAGCTCGAATGGACCGAGTACGAGGAAGGGACCGAGGGCCTCAAATACTTCGTCGCCGGTGGCAAGCCGATCCAGGACCTCGACCTGCCCTTCTTCACGATCTGGAAAACGACGGTCCTCCCCTCCGCCACCGTCTCCTGCACGGTCACCACCAGCGCCGGAAAGTCGACCGCGACCACGGTGGCGGCGCTGAAGAAAATCTCGCCTCCGATCGACGAAGAAGCCGAAGAGGAAGCCGAAGAAGAGGCGGAGGAAGAGGAAGAGGAAGCAGAGGAGTGAGGCTCAGCCGGACCGCGGCGCGACCAGCAGCTCCGGCCCTTCCTCCATGCCTTTGCCGACCTTGTTCAGCTTCGGGTTGGCCGGGGCGCTGGACATCCGGCTCGCGTCCAGCGGCCCGCACATCGCCACCGCGTCCTCGACGCTGAGGTCGGGCCGCAGCCAGGCTGCCTCGGCCTCGGGGCTGGGCAGGATCGCGGGCATCCGGTCGTGGACGGGAGCGACCACCTTGTTCGGCGTCGTGGTGACGATCGTGGCGCTGTAGAGCCAGCCGCCGTCGAAGCCGCGGTCCTCCTCGTCGTCCCACTCCTTGCGGGTGCAGATGCCGGCGAAGGCGAAGGGCTGGCCGCCGTCGACGGTGAAGTGCCAGGGCTGGCGCGGCTGCTTCGGATCCTCGGCCTTCATCCACTCGTAGAAACCGTCGGCGACGATCAGGCAGCGGTGGCGGAACTTGCCGACCAGGGGCCCGTACGCCTTGCTGCCGGTCAGGTTCTCGGCTTTGGCGTTGATCATCCGGTAGCCGACCTTGAGGTCCTTGGCCCAGCGCGGGACCAGGCCCCAGCGCATCAGCCGCGCCTCGCGCTCGCCCGCTTCGGCCTCCTCGGGGACGGGCGAGGAGCGCACGGTGAGGATCTCCTGGGTCGGCGCGACGTTGAAGCGGTCGAGCCCTTTCGCCATCTTCTTCGCCCGCTCCTTGGACGGCGGCGGCGCTTCGCCGTCGCCGCCGCGCTCCAGCGCCTTCTCGAGCTCGACCTGGAAGCGGTCGGCGATCGTCTTCGTGTCTTTGGCGGTGACCGTGAATCGTCCACACATCAGGGGCGTGCCTCCGGGTGTTGGCGGTACCACTCGAGGGTACGGCCCAGGCCATCTTCGAGGCCGACGCCGGGGGCCCAGCCGGTGAGTGAGCGCAGCTTCGCCGAGTCGACGTACTGGCGGTCGATCTCGCCGGCCGGGTTGCCGATGCCGTGGTATTCGGGCTCGAGCCCGGCACCGGAGACGGCGGCGATCGTCTCCAGCACCTCGGCGACCGAATGCGGCCGCTCGCCGCCGGCGTTGAAGGCCTCGCCCGCGGCGGGCCCACCGGCACCGACCGCGTGCTCGATCGCCAGGTAGGCGGAAACGGCGTCGTCGACGTAGAGGAAGTCGCGTTCGGGGCTGCCGTCGGAGCGAATTTGGGGGCGGCGGCCGTCGAGCAGGGCGACTATCGCTTCCGGGACGAGGCGGGAGAAGTTGAGATCGCCGCCACCGTAGATGTTGGCGAAGCGGGTGACCGCGACCGGCAGGCCGTAGGCGGGCCGGTAGCTGAGGGCGATCGCGTCGGCGGCGGCCTTGCTCGCCTCGTAGGGCGAGGCCGGGCGCAGCTGCATGTCCTCGCGGTAGGGCAGCCGCTCGCTGGGGCCGTAGGCCTTGTCGGAGGAGGCGACCACGAGGGCCGGGACGTCGGCGCGGCGGCAGGCCTCCAGCAGCGTCCAGGTCCCGCGCACGTTGGCCTCGAAGGTCGGCGCCGGATCGCTCATCGCCGGCCCGACCAGGGTCTGGGCGGCGAGGTGGAAGACGACGTCGAACTCGCCGGCGTCGATCGTGGCGCCGACCCGCTGGGCGTCGCGAAGGTCGGCCTCGACCAGCTCGATCTCCGGGGCGACGCCCTGCAGGGTCAGGCCGGAGAGGGGCGGCGCCGGCAGATCGAAAACGGTGACCGCATCGCCGCGCTCAAGCAGCGCCCGGGCCAGGTGCGAGGCGACGAAGCCGTGGCCGCCGGTGACCAGGGCTCGCTTCACGGCGCCTCGATTCCGGCGGCATCCCAGACCCGCCACGGGGCCTTGCCGCTGGCCCAAAGATCGTTCAGAACGACGGCGTCCTTATAGGTGTCCATGCAGTCCCAGAAGCCCTGGTGGCGGAAGGCGTGCAGCTCGCCGTCGGCGCCGAGCCGTTGCAGCGGCTTGCGCTCCAGCACGCTGTCCTCGTCCATATGAACGAGGGCGCCGGTCTCGAAGCAGAAGAAGCCGCCGTTGATCCAGTGCTCGCTGCGCGGCTTCTCGACGAAGCCGGCGACGCGGTCCCCCTCCCCCAGCTCGGCGACGCCCCACTGCAGGTGCGGCTGGACGACGGTCATCGTCGCCAGGCCGCCGTGGCCGCGGTGGAAGTCGAGCTGGGCGTCGAGATCGACGTCGGCGACGCCGTCGGCGTAGGTGACGCAAAAGCTCTCGCTGTTCAACCGCTCGCCGAGCCGGGCGACACGCCCGCCGGTGGGCGTGTCGAGGCCGGTGTCGACGCACTCGACCGCGACTCCGCTGGGCCAGGGCGTCGCCGCGACGAACTCCGCCACCGCCTCCCCCATGTAGCCGGTGGCGAGCAGGAAGCGCTCGAAGCCCTGGGCGGCATAGATCTGGATCACGTGCCAGAGGATCGGCCGGCCACCGATCTCAACCAGCGCCTTCGGCACCGACTCGGTCCGCTCCCGCAAACGAGTTCCACGCCCCCCGCAGAGGATGACGACTGGATACTTCGCCGTATCCAAGCTTTTAGCCCCTATGGGGGCCACAATCCTGGAAACGATCAGCCACCCGCGACCGCGGGCAGGATCGTTACCTCGGCGCCGTCGTCGATCGACGTCTCCAGGCCCTGCTGGAAGCGGATGTCCTCGCCGGAGACGTAGACGTTGACGAAGCGGCGCAGGTCGCCGTCCTGGGTGATCCGCTCGCGCAGGTCGCCGTGGGCGTCGAAGACGGCGTCGAGCACCTCGCCGACGGTGCTGCCGCTGACCTCGACCTCGGACTGACCTTCGGTCGCGGCGCGCAGCTGGGTCGGGATCTTCACGGTGACTGCCATCAGACGGCTACCTCCTGGCGGAACTCGGCCTCGAAGCTGTCGAGGCTGGGATCGATCTCGTGCATCTGGAACGTATCGCGGGTGGCGTCGAGCGTCTTCAGCCCCTCGCCGGTGATGTAGACGACGACGCGCTCGCCGGCGGCGATCTCGCCGCGCTCGGCCAGCTTCTTCAGCACCCCGACCGTCACCCCACCGGCGGTCTCGGTGAAGATCCCGGTGGTTTCGGCGAGCAGTTTGATCGCCTCGCGGATCTCGGTGTCGGTGACCGAGTCGATGCCGCCGCCGCTGCGGCGGGCGTGCTCGACCGCGTAGGGGCCGTCGGCCGGGTCGCCGATCGCCAGGCTCTTGGCGATCGTCTCGGGCTTCTGCGGCTTGCAGACGTCCCAGCCTTCGGCGAAGGCGGTGGCGACGGGGCTGCAGCCCTGCGCCTGGGCGCCGTTGAAGATCGGCTGCTTGCCCGCGACCAGGCCGAGGTCGAGCCACTCCTGGAAGCCGCGGCCGAGCTTGGTGAAGAGCGAGCCGGAGGCGATCGGGCTGACGACGCGGTCCGGCAGCGCCCAGCCGAGCTGCTCGACGGTCTCGTAGGCGAGCGTCTTCGAGCCCTCGGCGTAGTAGGGCCGCAGGTTGACGTTGACGAAGGCCCAGGGGCGGGTCTCGGCCAGCTGGGTGCAGAGGCGGTTGACGTCGTCGTAGTTGCCGCGGACGCCGACCAGGTTGGTCCCGTAGACGCCGGTCGCGAGCAGCTTCTGCTCCTCGAGGTTGGCGGGGACGAAGACGTAGGAGTCAAGGCCGGCGGCGGCGGCGTGGGCGGCGACGGCGTTGGCGAGGTTGCCGGTCGAGGCACAGGCCACGGTCGAGAAGCCCAGCTCGTGGGCCTTCGCCACGGCGACGGCGACGACCCGGTCCTTGAAGGAGTGAGTCGGGTTGGCGGCGTCGTTCTTGATCCAGAGCTCGCCCTCGATCCCGAGCCGCTCGGCCAGGCGGTCGGCCCGCACCAGCGGCGTCAGGCCCGGCTCGAGCGGGTCGTTGGGCCGTCCCTCGAAGGGGAGGAAGTCGGCGTAGCGCCAGATCCCCTGCGAGCCGGCCTGGATCCGCCGCTTGACCTCGACCGGGTCCAGCGACGAGTAGTCGTAGGCCACCTCGAGCGGGCCGAAGCAGTTTTCACAGACGTAGCTGGCATCCAGCGCGTACGCGGTGCCGCACTCCTTGCACTTCAGGCTTTCAATTGACATCCGATCCTCTTTCTTGCCGCTAAAGAAAAACCTCGCCTTGTGTGGGGCGAGGTCCGATCGGACATCCCCCACATCTTCCAGGTCCTTTGCGATGCGACCTGCTGGAGTTGGCACCTCTCCCCGAACCGAAGTTCGAGTTGGTTGCCGGGGCTTCACTGGGCCAGTCCCTCCACCCCTCTAGATGTGGCGCTTATGTTGGGAGAACCTTACCAGGGGCGGTCCGATGCTTCGTGGTCAGGCGGGGCGTTTAACCTAGGCGGCACATGTCTCCGCTGCGCGACGAGAAACCGAGCCCGAGCGATGCCGAACCTTCCGAAGCCAAGGCTGCGACGCCCTGGCCGGCGCGGCGACCTCGTCGAGCCGGCCTCCTCGACTGAGCCGCAGACCCCCCACGTCGAGCAGATCGACTCCGCCGGCCTGCGCTGGGTCAACATCGAGCGCCCGGGCGCACTGGAGCGTGCCTGGCTGGAGGAGCACTTCGACTTCCACGCGCTCGACCTCGAGGACGTGCTCTCGCGCAACCAGCGCCCGAAGATCGACATCTACGACGACTACCTCTTCATCGTCCTCCACTTCCCGGTCTTCGACAGTGCCGCGCGGCGCCTGGGCACGGGCGAGCTCGACATCTTCGTCGGGCCCGACTACATGGTCACGATCCCGAACCAGCCGCTGCAGCCGGTCGAGTACCTGTTCGAGCGCTGCCGCAGCAAGGAGGAGCTGCGCGACCAGCTCTTCTCGCGCGGCTCCGGCTACCTGATGTACCGGTTGGTCGACGACAGCTTCGACTACTGCTTCCCGATGCTGCGCAAGATCGGCAACAAGCTCGACGCGCTCGAGGACGACATCTTCGAGGAACGCGCCGACGAGGTCGTCCGCGACATCTCCAACGTCAAGCAGGAGATCATCAACTTCCGCAAGGTGATCCGGCCACAGCGCCCGGTCCTGCGCGACCTCGAGAAAGTCAAGCAGCGCTATCTCGCCACCGACCTCGACCTCGAGATCTACTTCGACGACATCGTCGATGCCCATGAGCGGATCTGGGACATGCTCGAAAACTACAAGGAGGTCGCGGAGGCGCTGGCCGAGACCAACGAGTCGGTGATCTCCCATCGGGTCAACGACATTCTCCGGGTGCTGACCTCGATCAGCGTCATCGTCCTGCCGCTGACCCTGATCGCCAGCATCTGGGGAATGAACTCGCACGTGCCTGGCGCGGGCGGCACGACGGCCTTCTGGCTCGTGATCGGCGGCATGCTGGCGATCCTGCTCGGCATGGTCGGCTACTTCCGCCGTCGCGGCTGGCTTTGAGCCGGCCCGGCTCTCGTAGGATGCCTCGCCCGTGGCAAATTTTCGCATCTGGGCGCCCTGGCGCCTCGCTTACGTGACGGACGCGTCCAAGGACAACGAGGAGGAGTGCATCTTCTGCGCCAAGCCGGCGGCGGAAGACGACGAGGCGAACCTGATCGTCCACCGCGCCGAGAGCTGCTTCGTGATCCTCAACCTCTTCCCGTACACCAACGGCCACCTGATGGTCGCCCCTTATGAACACGTTGGCGCCCTGCAGGAGATTCCAGCGGAGACCCTGGCGGAGATGATGGCGATGGCGCAGCGGGCGATGAGCCGGCTGGAGGAGGTCTACAGCCCGCACGGCTACAACGTCGGCTTCAACCAGGGCCGGGTCGCCGGCGCCGGCGTCGAGCACCACATCCACATCCACGTGGTCCCGCGCTGGGCGGGCGACAACAACTTCATGCCGGTCATCGCCGACACCAAAGTGATGCCGCAATCGATCGAGCAGAGCTATGAGGCTCTGAAGGGAGCGTTTTGAGCGAGCAGGCACCGCTGGCCCCAGCCGGCATCTTCAAGGCTTACGACATCCGCGGCCTGCATGGCGAGGAGATGGACGAGGGCACGGCGGAGGCGATTGGGCGGGCTTTCGCCCGGGTGCTGGCGCGGCTGCGCGGGAAGCAGCCGAGCGAGCTGCGGGTCGGCCTCGGC
>JBAQZI010000156.1:0-50250 GCA_049790835.1 Solirubrobacterales bacterium | reverse complement strand
TCTTGGCCGTGGACAGCGGCTGGGCCACCTTGCAGTTGTCGCGGTAGATCGCAATGGCCTTCACGCCCATGCGCCAGGCATCGACGTGGAGCTGCTCGACCTCCTCGACCGTAGCCTCCTCGGGCATGTTCACGGTCTTGGAGATGGCACCGGAGATGAAGGGCTGGACGGCCGCCATCATCTTGACGTGGCCGGAGTAGTGGATCGTGTTGTCACCCATCGAGCAGGCGAACACGGGCACGTGCTCGGCGGACAGGTGCGGGGCACCGAGGATCGACTTGTTCTCGTCGATGTAGGCGACGATCTCGGCTGACTGCTCGGGCGAGTAGCCGAGCCGGGCCAGAGCGCGGGGCACGGTCTGGTTGACGATCTGCATCGTGCCGCCGCCGACGAGCTTCTTGACCTTGCACAGGCCGAGGTCCGGTTCGATGCCGGTGGTGTCGCAGTCCATCATCAGGCCGATCGTGCCCGTGGGAGCGAGCACCGAGGCCTGCGAGTTGCGGACGCCGGAGGTGGCGGCCAGCTCGTTGGCTTCGTCCCAGCACTCCTGGGCCGCGCCGAGCAGGCCGGCCGGGACAAGCTCCTCGTCGATGTGGGCCGCCGCCTCCTGGTGCTGGCGCAGGACGCGGAGCATGTGCTCGCTGTTGGCGGTGTAGCCGGCGAAGGGCCCCATGCGGTGCGCCGTGCGGGCCGACGTGGCGTAGGCGTGGCCGGTCATGAGCGAAGTGATGGCAGCGGCGTAGGCCCGGCCCTCGTCGCTGTCGTAGGGCAGGCCCAGGGCCATGAGCATGGCGCCGAGGTTGGCGTAGCCGAGGCCGAGCTGGCGGAAGGCGTTGGCGTTGGCGGTGATCTCCTCGGTCGGGTAGGAGGAGAAGCCGACGACGATCTCCTGCGCGAGGAAGACGATGTCGACCGCGTGCTCGAACGGCTCGACTTCGAAGCTGCCGTCCTCGCGGCGGAATTTCATCAGGTTGAGCGAGGCCAGGTTGCAGGCCGAGTTGTCGACGTGCATGTACTCGCTGCAGGGGTTGGAGGCGTTGATCCGGCCCGACTCCGGGCAGGTGTGCCAGCGGTTGATCGTGGTGTCGTACTGGATGCCGGGATCGGCGCAGCGCCAGGCGGCGTCGGAGATCTGGTTCATCAGGTCGCGGGCGTCCAGCGTCTTCACCGATTCGCCGGTGGTGCGAGCGGTCAGGTGCCACTCCTCGCCGGCGGCGACGGCCTCCATGAAGTCGTCGGTGACCCGCACCGAGTTGTTGGCGTTCTGGTACTGGATCGAGGTGAAGCCCTCGCCGTCGATCGACATGTCGAAGCCGGCATCGCGCAGCGCCTCGGCCTTTTTCTCCTCGTCGGCCTTGCACCAGACGAAGTGCTCGATGTCCGGATGGTCGACGTCGAGCACGACCATCTTCGCCGCCCGCCGCGTCTTGCCGCCGGACTTGATCGTCCCCGCCCAGGCGTCGGCGCCGCGCATGAAGCTGACCGGGCCGCTGGCGGTGCCGCCCTTCTTCAGCGGCTCCATCGAGCCGCGGATGTTGGAGAGGTTGATGCCGGAGCCGGAACCGCCGCGGAAGATGTTGCCCTCTTTGGTGTTCCAGGCCAAGATGGACTCCATGGTGTCGTCGACGCTGAGGATGAAGCAGGCCGAGCACTGCGGCGTCTCCTCGAAGCCGACGTTGAACCAGACCGGCGAGTTGAAGGCCGCCTTCTGGTTGAGCAGGATCGAGGTCAGCTCCATCTCGAAGGCATCGGCGTCGTCCTCGGAGGCGAAGTAGCCGCCCTCGCGCCCCCAATTCGAGATCGTGCCGGCGACGCGACCGATCATCTGCTTGACCGAGCTCTCGCGCTCGGGGCTGCCGAGCTGACCGCGGAAGTACTTCTGGGCGACGATGTTGGTCGCGTTCTGGGACCAGCTCTTGGGAAACTCGACCCCACGCTGCTCGAAGGCCGGGCTCTCCGGATTGCCGATCACGGCATCGCGGATCTCCCACTCGACCTGGTCGAAGGGGTGCACGCCGGCGGTCGAAAATCGCCGCTCTATAGAGAGGCCCTGCAGACCGTTTTTGGGAGTGCTTAGGGCGGTCTTGGACATCGAACTTCTCCTCTCGCAGCGACTTTCAGGGGTAACTCCGCAGGATCGTCGAAGAGCCAGACGGAAAAAGAGTCAAAAGGCGCAAATAAGGCACGCGATCCTCATCTCGCGCTGCTCCTACATGGTGGCAATTCCGCTAACTCGGCATGAATGTCGCGCTACGCTGAGGACATGGCTGAAGACCTGCGCAGGGGCGCGGAGCGGATGGGAGAGCGGGCGAGTGCCGCCCGCGACGCGATGGGCGAGCGCGCGACCGCGGCCAAGGAGGCGACGGCCGACGCGATCGCGTTGGTCAAGCCGAAGCTGCGCGGCGTCTCGCACGAGTGGGCCTTCTTCCTCTCGCTCGGCTTCGGCGTTGCCCTGATCGTTCTCGCCAAGACCCCGGAAGCAACCCTCGCGGTGGCGATCTACGCGGTCAGCCTCTCGGCCCTGTTCGGGACCAGCGCCCTCTACCACCGGATCAACTGGACCCGGCCGCAGGTGCGCCAGTGGATGCGGCGGCTGGATCACTCGATGATCTTCTTCCTCATCGCCGGCACCTACACGCCCTTCGCCCTGCTGGTCCTCGAAGGCCCGCTCGCCGACGCGATCCTCGCCGTCGTCTGGATCGGCGCCATCGCCGGCGCGATCGTCGAGATGATCTGGATCGACCACCCGAAATGGGTGGCGGCGATCATCTACCTGGCGATCGGCTGGGTCGCCGTCGCCGCCTTCCCCGAGCTCTGGTCGCAGATGGGAGTGGCCGGCACCCTGCTGGTCGCCGCCGGCGGCCTCCTCTACACGGCGGGCGCCGTCGTCTACGCGACCCAGCGCCCCAACCCCGCTCCGGCGACCTTCGGCTACCACGAGGTCTTCCACCTGCTCGTGATCGCCGCCGCCGTCGCCCACTTCTCGGCGATCGCCTTCTTCGCCCTGCCGCACGCTTGACGAGGAGTGCATCCACCGCCGCATGGATGGGGGATGCACGCTTCGTGGGGTGAGGCTAGGCCGCGACGCGCTCGCGGGTGAGTTCCTCAGCCTCCTCGGCGGCGGCGACGAGCTCGGCCAGGAGCTCCTCGAGCCGCTCGGACTGCTGGGGATCAAGCTCCAGGCGGCCGTTGACCAGCAGCTTGTCGGCCCGCGCCACCGGCAGCTCGGTCTCGATCACGCGGCCGCCGAGGGCGCCGAGCACCTTGCGGGTCTCGGCCTGCGCCCAGACCGCGCCGAACATGCCGGTCGAGGCGCCGATCACGGCGGCGGGCGTGCCGCTGAGGGCGCTCTGGCCGGCCGGGCGCGACGCCCAGTCGAGCGCGTTCTTGAGCACGCCGGGGATCGAGTGGTTGTACTCCGGCGTCGCCACCAGGACGGCGTCGGCGTCGCGCATCGCCTCGCGCAGGTCGCGCACGGCGGCCGGGACGCGCTCCGGTTCGAGGTCCGCGTCGTAGGGCGGGATCTCGCGCAGGCCCTCGAACTCGGACCATTCCGCCCCCGCGGGCAGCCGCTCGGCGGCCGTCCGCAGCAGGGCGCTGTTGAGCGAGTCCCGGCGCAGGCTGCCGGATATGCCCAGGACCCGCATCGCTACTCGGCCTCCGCGACGAACTCGAGCTCGACGGCGATGTCGACCTCGTAGTCGAGAGCCTGGCCACCGCTGGGCAGGTCGGCCTGCCAGTCGAGCCCGAAGCTGCGGCGGTCGACCCGGGTCGCCAGCGAGAGCCCGACCCTGGCGTCGCCGCCGAGGTCCGCTCCGACCTGGCCGATGCGGCCGCTGGCCTCGACCTCATGGGTGGTGCCGCGGATCTCGAGCTCGCCGCGCACGGTCACCTCGTTGCCCTCGCCAAGCTCGAGCGCGGTCGAGCGGAACTTCAACCGCGGGTGGCGTTCGGCATCGAAGAACTCGGGGGACAGGAGGTGGCCCTTGAGCGCCTCCTCGTCGATGTCGATGCTGGCGACGTCGACGCTGCCCTCGAGCTTCAAATCCTCGCCGCCCTCGAGCGTCGCCGCGTAGTCGAGAAAGCCGCTGCGGAAGGCGGAGACGCCGTTGTGGATGACGGCGAAGTGAATCGTCGAGTGGACCGGGTCGACCTTGTAGGTCCCGGTCGGTACCTGCTGCGAGACGGTCTGCGTGCTCATTTCGTTTCCCCCTTAGAAGGACTGTTGTCAGATAAATGATTGACGCAGAAACAATCGTAGCAGAAAAGCTTTCAGATACAACTATTGCCTTGGCAAGGTTCATCTGCGATGATCTTGGACATGAGCGATCAGGCGACTGTCACCAGCGACGCGGCCAAGCCGGCCTGCCCGGCCAACACTCCTCACGGCGAAGCCTGGGGAGCGCTGACCCGCACCCACGCCGCCGTCTCGCAGCGCCTGCAGGAAGCGCTTGCCCAGGGCGACTACCCACCGCTGCCCTGGTATGAGGTCCTCGCCGCCGTCGCCGAAGCCCCCGACCAGCGGATGCGGATGGGGGACCTCGCCGAGGCGCTGGTGATCACTCGCGGCGGCCTCACCAAGCTGGTCGACCGCCTCGTCAAGGCGGGCCTCCTGGAGCGGACCTTCCGCGCCGACGATCGCCGCGTCAGCTACGCGACGCTGCTCCCGGCCGGGATGACCCTGCTGAGGGAGATGCGGCCGGTCATCGTCGGCGAGCTCGAGGTCGCCTTCTCGGCCAACCTCAGCGTCGAGCAGGCGGACGAGCTGCGCGCGAGCCTCGACCGCGTGCGCGATACCGCCTGCAGCGGTATCGCCTGACTACGCCAGCGCCGCCGCGGCCCGCTCTTTGGCGGCCTCGACGATCGCCAGCACGTCGGCCTCCTGGCCTTCGCGCAGCAACACGACCGGGTCGGGGTCGCCGTTGACGATCCCCTCGAAGAACTCCTTGCGGTCCTGGTAGGTCGGCAGCGTCCCCTTGGCCCAGCCGCGGGCGTCGTTGAGGATGATCGCCAGCCGCGCGTACTCCTCGCCGAACAGCTCCGCGACCTC
The DNA here is from genome assembly GCA_049790835.1 of Solirubrobacterales bacterium. Classification (GTDB taxonomy): domain Bacteria; phylum Actinomycetota; class Thermoleophilia; order Solirubrobacterales; family 70-9; genus VAYN01. The sequence continues at coordinate 45,200 of JBAQZI010000156.1, read as the reverse complement.
GCGCTTCATCCGCTTCGCCAGGGCGGGGGAGGCGCCGGCGGTGGAGATCGCGATCGCCAGCGGCCCGGTGCGGACGATCGCCGGCAGGATGAAGTTGCACAGCGGCGGCACGTCGACGATGTTGACCAGCATCGCCCGCTGCTCGGCGTCGTCGAAGACGGCGATGTTGACGTCGGTGTCGTCGGTGCAGGCGATCACCATGAAGACGCCCTCGAGGTCGGCGCCGCCGCCGTACTCGCGCCGCTCCCACTCGATCGATCCCTCCCTCGCCATGTCCTCCAGCTCGGGGTGGGCGACCGGGGCGATCAGGGTCACGTCGGCGTCGCAGGCGAGCAGTCCCTCGACCTTCTCGAGGCCGATGTCGCCGCCGCCGACGACCACGCAGCGCCGCCCCTTCAGCTTCAGGCAGGCGATGTAGAAGGGCGTCTCCAGCATGTCCCGCACGCAGGACTGGTCGCAGATCCCCTTGCGGAACTGGCAGACGCACTCCTTGCCGGCATAGGCCTGGGCGGGCATGCGATGAAGGTTAGTGATCCCCGGTCGGTGGGCCTAAATGTCGACTCTGGGACGACATATCGGCCCGTCGGCGGCTAGATCGAGTCGAGGGTGAGGCGCAGGCCCTTGTCGAGGCCCATCTCGGGGCGCCAGCCGAGCTCGCGCTCGGCGCGGGTGGCGTCGAGGGTGATGCGCTGGACCTCGCCGGTCCGCGGCGGCGCGAACTCGGGCTCGAAGCTCTCGGCCCCGGCCAGCCGCCCCAGCGCCTCGGCCAGCTGCAGGACGTTGGTCTCGACGCCGGTGCCGAGGTTGACCGCGCCGCTGACCTCCGACTCCGCCGCGGTCAGCGCCGCCGTGACCACGTCGCCCACATATATGTAGTCGCGGGTCTGCTTGCCGTCGCCGAAGACGGTCGGCCGGCCGCCGGATTGCAGCAGCCCGCAGAAGATCGCGATCACTCCGGCCTCGCCGAGCGGGTCCTGGCGCGGGCCGTAGACGTTGCCGAGGCGCAGGGCGATGCTGGACAGTCCGTAGAGCCGCTCGTACAGCGCCAGGTAACCCTCGGCCGCGTACTTGCTCTGGCCATAGGCGGAGAGCGGCGCGATCGGCGCCCCCTCGGGAAGCGGCAGCTGCTGTCCCTCGCCCTCGCCGTAGATGGCGCCGCCGGTGGAGACGAAGACGACGCGCCGGCTGTCCGCCGCGCGGGCCGCGTCGAGCACGTTGGCGGTGCCGCCGACGTTGACGGCGGCGTCGAAGGCCGGGTCAGTCAATGACTTGCGGACGTCGATCTGCGCGGCCAGGTGGAAGATCGTCTCGAACTGGCGCTCGACCGCCAGCGTCGTCAGCGCGGCGCCGTCGCGGATGTCGAGCTCGACCAGCTCGGCGCCGGCCGCCAGCGCCCCGTCGAGGTTCCCGCGACGGCCGGTGGAGAGGTCGTCGACGACCGTCACCTCTTCGCCCCGCGCGAGCAGCGCGTCGACCAGATTCGAGCCGATGAACCCGGCGCCGCCAGTGACCAGAGTCTTCATCAGGTCGCCGATCCTACGGGGATCGGCGAATGTCAGGCACGAGGGAGTGGCCGGGCGCCCCTGCTACCTTGCTGCCCCATGCGACTGATCGTCACCGAGAAGAACAACAGCGCCAAGAAGATCGCCGAGGCCCTGAGCAACGGCAGCAACGGCTCTGACAAAAGCTTCAAAGTCCCCTTCTACACCTGGACGGACGCCGAAGGTGGGGAGCAGATGACGATCGGCCTCAAGGGCCACGTGCTCGGCCCGGCCTTTCCCGAGGGCTACTCGAACTGGCAGAAGACGGACCTGCACGACCTGATCGACGCCGAGCTGATCAAGGAGCCGACCGATAAAAACGTCGTCAAAGCGATCAAGAAAGTCGCCAAAGAGGCGGACGAGCTGGTGATCGCGACCGACTTCGACCGCGAGGGCGAGCTGATCGGGCTCGAGGCGCTGGAGGAGATGCTCGACTCCAATCCCGACCTCGGCTCCCGCGAGGGCACCGCCGACGGCAGCCTGGTGATCCAGCGCGCCCGCTATTCCGCTCTGACCAAGGAAGAGATCGAGCGCGCCTTCAACGACCTCGACACGCTCTCCTACCCGCTCGCCAACGCCGGCGCCGCTCGCCAGGACATCGACCTGCTCTGGGGCGCGACCCTGACCCGCGCGGTCTCGCTGGCCAGCCGCCGCTTCGGCTCCAACTTCCTCTCGGTCGGCCGCGTCCAGTCGCCGACCCTGGGCCTGATCGTCGAGCGCGAGATGGAGCGCCGCGCCCACGTCGCCAAACCGTTCTGGGAGCTGTTCGCCAAGTTCGAGCACCCCGACGGGACCTTCGAGACCCACCACACGGTCGACAAATTCTGGGACAAAGCCGAGGCCGACGCCGCCTTCGCCGGCACCGTGGCCCCCGGCGTCGTCAAAGCGGTCACGGCGCGCAAGAACACGCGCCGCCCGCCGACGCCCTACAACACCACCGCCTTCAGCACCGACGCCTCCAGCCGGCTCGGCATCACCCCCGCCAGCGCGATGCGGATCGCCGAGGACCTTTATATGGACGGCTTCATCTCCTACCCGCGCACCGACAACACGGTCTACCCGTCGTCGCTGCCGCTGCGCGAGCTGGTCACTTCGCTGGTCAAGGTCAAGGAGTTCTCCGCCGCCTCCGGCCTGCTCGACGGCGAGCTGAAGCCGACCCGCGGCAAAAAAGAGACGACCGACCACCCGCCGATCTACCCGACCCAGGCGATCCACCCGGGCGCCCTCGACGGCTCCAAGAAACGCGTCTACGAACTGGTCGTGCGCCGCTTCCTCGCCACCTTCAGCCCGCCGATGATCACCGAGTCGACCCGGGCCGACATCGAGGCCGGCTCGGAGACCTACTTCGTCCGCGGCTCGGTCGTCGTCGACCCGGGCTACGCCGGCATCTACACCTACGCCCGCTCCTCCGACGAGGAGATCCCGGCGCTGAAGGAGGGCCAGCAGCTGGCCCTCGACGGCGAGCCGTGGATCGTCGACAAGGAGACGCAGCCGCCCTCGCGGATCTCGCAGGCGAAACTGATCGAGATGATGGAGGAGCGCGGCCTCGGCACCAAGGCGACCCGCGCCGACATCATCCAGAAGCTCTTCGACCGCGGCTACGTCTTCGGCAACCCGCCGGTGCCGTCGGAGACCGGGATCGCTCTGTATGAGGCCTTCAAGAACTACGTGCCGGCGATGGCGACGCCGGAGATGACCGCCCAGCTGGAGGCGGAGATGGACCGGATCGCCGCCGGCGAGATGACCAAGGGCGCCGTCGTCGGCGAGAGCCGCGACCTCCTGCACAAGACCTGGACCGAAATCGACGGCAGCCGCGAGGACCTGGCCAAAGTCATCTGGAAAGGGATGGACGAAGACCGCGTCCTCGGCCCCTGCAAGGTCTGCGAAGAAGCCGGCCGCAAGAAGGACGACGGCTCGCCCCACATGCTGCGGATCATCCGCGCCAAAAAATCCGGCAAACGCTTCGTCGGCTGCAGCGGCTGGACCCTCGACGATCCCAAATCGTGCGACCAGACCTTCCCGCTGCCCCAGCGCGGCGACGTCTTCAAGCTCGAAGACCGCTGCTCGATCTGCGAGCAGACGCCGCGCCTCAAAGTCGTCCCCTTCCGCGGCCGGCCCTGGAACCTCTGCCTCAACGACGACTGCGAGTCGATGCAGGAGATGAAGAAACGCCGGGCCGAGCGCGAGGCCGCCAAAGCGGCGAAAGCGGCGATGGGCAAGAAGCCGCCGGTCAAGGGCGACGAGGACGCGAAACCCGCCAAGACCAAGAAAGCGAAAGTCAAAGCGTCCAAAGCAGACACCGCCACGCGGGGGCGCAAACGCGCCAAAGCCGCGGCCAAAGGCTGAGGTTCGCGGCGTTGTTCATCTCCCTCGAGGGAGTGGACGGCTCAGGCAAGAGCACCCAGGCACGGCTCTTGGTCGAGGCGCTGGGCTCCGAGACGGTGGCGATCCGCGAGCCGGGGGGGACCGACGCGGCGGAGCGGATCCGCGATCTGCTCGCCGACCCGGCCGTGGCGCTGGAGCCGCTGGCCGAGCTGCTGCTCTTCCTCGCCGCCCGCGCCGACCTCACCGAGCGGGTGATCCGGCCGGCGCTGGAGGCGGGGCGCACCGTCGTCTCCGACCGCTTCTCCGACTCCAGCGTCGCCTACCAGGGCGCCGCGCGAGGGCTGGGGGTGGGGGAGGTGATCGGCCTCTGCGACACCGCCACCGACGGCCTCTGGCCGGACCTGACCCTGCTGCTGAGGGTCGAGCCCGAGCTCGGCCTCGGCCGCGCCGGCGGCCAGGACCGCTTCGAGTCCGAGGGCCTGGAGCTGCAGCGCGCCGTCGCCCGGGCCTACGAGGAGATCGCGATCATCGCCAGCGACCGCGTCGTCGTCATCGATGCCGACGGGACGGTGGACGAGGTCCACGAGCGGGTGATGGAGGCTGTGAGTGAGCACCGTTCTCGACCAGAGCACTGAGCACCAGGCGCGGGCGCGGGTCTCGCTGACGGCGGCGCTGGCCTCCGGGCCCTCGCACGCGTACCTCTTCCGCGGGCCGCAGGGTGCCGGCAAGCGCGCCGCCGCGCGTGCCTTCGCCGCCGAGATCCTCGCCGCCGCCGCCGAGGACCCGGACGACGTTCGCCGCCGCGCCCTGCTCGACCCCTCGCCCCATCCCGACCTCGTCTGGCTCGTCCCTCGCGGGGCCCAGCACCTGGTCGAGGAGGTGCGCGAGCGGGTGATCCGCGCCGCCGCCTACCGGCCCTTCGAAGGCGCCAAGCGCGTCTTCGTCGTCGAGGCGGCCGAGGCGCTGCGCGACGAGAGCCAGAACGCCCTGCTGAAGACCCTCGAGGAGCCCCCCGACTTCGTCCACCTCCTCCTCCTCACCTCCAAGCCCGAAGCCCTCCTGGAGACGATCGCCTCCCGCTGCCACCCCATCACCTTCACCCCCCTCTCCTCCGAGGTCCTCCAAGCCCAACTCCTGGCCGATGGGCCGATAAGTCGAGCCGAGGACGACATATTGGCCCATCGACCCCAAGAGGTTGCGGCGGCTGCTCGGCTCGCGGCCGGGGATCTGGAGCGGGCGCGGTTGCTGCTGGGGGCGCGGGGGCGGGAGGTGCGCGAAGACGCGGAGCGCTGCGTAGCGGCCGCGGTCGACGGCGAGGTTGCCTCGGCGCCCTGGAAGGGCCTGCTCGACCGCGCTCAGGCTGCCGGCGAGGACGTCGAAGCGGCGGTTCGCGAGGTGCTCGAGGAGGAAGCCAAGTCCGGCCTCAAGCGCACCGCCCGCGACATTGCCGACGAGTCCAAACGCGCCGGCCGCCGCCGCCGCACCGAGATCCTCGACCTCGGCCTCGAGCTCTGCGCCGCCTGGCTGCGCGACCTCGCCGCCGTCGCCGCCGGCGCCGAGGACGTCGTCTTCAACCGCGACAGCCTCGACCAGCTCCGCTCCCGGGCCCACGGCCTCGACCCCGGCGCCGCCCGGCGCGGCGCCGAGCTGGTCCAGGAGACCCGCCGCGGCCTCGACCTCAATGTGTCGGAGGAGCTGGCACTGGAAGCGCTGTTCTTCCGCCTCGAGCGCGAGCTGCGCTAGAGAAGTTCCAGTCCTGCGCGTTTCTGCGCACCATGAGTCGTAGTTGCGACTGGGCTCTCGGCTGGAGCTGTACGGGCGTGGGCCGTTCTCAGGGAGTTATCGCCCTCGATCTCCTCGAAGCCTCACCGGCTAAGCCCGCTCGCGCTCCGCGCTCGCCGACCCGCCGTTGCCGCGCTCTTCCGCCGCCTGCTCCCGGGCCTTCTCCAGCGCCCGCTCCTGGGCCAGCCGGGTTATCTGCGCGGCCTGGCGGGACATGATCACGCTGAAGTTGAGGGCCAGGCCGAGCAGGAGCAGGAGGACGATCGAGAAGAGGGCGACGTTGGTGTCGCGCACTCCCATCACGTCGGCGAAGAGCTCGAGCAGGCCGGGGAAGGCGGCGCCGGCGAGCATGCCGAGGCCGGCGACGAACCAGATCACGCTGTAGCGCTCCTGCAGGCGGTCGCGGCGGATCAGCTCGAGGATCATCAGCATGAAGAAGACCGCGATCACCGCGGCGACGATCCGCGTCTGCGAGGTCAGGTGGACCTGGGTCGCGTCGGCCGCGAAGGGCAGCCAGCTCATCGCTCCGCCTCCGCGTGCCGGCGCGGGCGGAACTGGCCGACCAGCAGCACCACCACTCCCTTGAAGATGAAGAAGGCCGAGCGCAGCGGCGTCAGGAAGGAGCTGCCGCCGGCCCGCTCCAGCATCCGCACTGGCAGCTCCTCGACCCGCAGGCCCTCGCGCACCGCCAGCTGCAGCGACTCGATCTCGGCGAAGTCGGGCGAGTAGTTCTCGCTGAACAGGCTCATCACGCGCCGGTTCGCCGCCCGCATGCCGCTGGTCGTGTCGGTGAAGCGCTGGCGCGTCGCCAGGGTGAGGAAGAAGCGGAAGACGCCGGTGCCGACCCGGCGCGAGAAGGTCGGCCGGTAATCGTCGCTCGCGGCCACCGCGTCGGGGTCGCGGTAGCGCGAGCCGATCACGAGGTCGGCGCGGTCGGCTTCGACCTCGGCCAGCAGCCGCGCCACCTCGGCCGGGGGGTGCTGGCCGTCGGCGTCGAGGTGGGCGCAGCAGTCATAGCCCTCGCGCAGGGCGTAGAGGTAGCCGGTCTGCAGCGCCGCCCCGAGCCCCTGGTTGAAGGGCAGGGTGGCGACGAGGACGCCGCACTCGCGCGCCCGCGCCGTGGTGGCGTCGGTCGAGCCATCGTCGACGACCAGGATGTCGGCGCCCGCAAGGTGCTCGCGCACGTCGGCCACAACGGCGGCCAGCGAGGCCTCCTCGTTCCAGGCGGGGATGAAGACGAGAGTCCGCACGCCGCCGATTCTCCCACGCCACCCCGACTTCCGGCCGGTGGGCCGATTTGTCGCCTCTGCACAGACATTTCGGCCCATCGGCGGGCGGTTGTGTTAGTAAACCTTCATGAGCCCTGGCAACGAGACGCCCGCCCGGCCCAGTGGCGCCGGCCCGCGCATCGGCATGCGCCTCTGGTTGACCGGCGCCTTCGCGGCGGTCAGCCTGATCACCGCCGGCGCGGTCCTCCTCTTCGGCGACAACCAGCAGGCGCTGATCGCCTCGGTCCTGATCGGCGTCCTCGCCGGCTTCCTGATCGCGGTGGCGATCTCCCACCGCGTCGTCCGCCTCGCCCGCGCCGCCGGTGAGATGGCGGGCGGCTCCTTCGACGCCCCGCTCAGCGTCTCCGGCCCCGACGAGATCGGCGACCTCGCCCGCGCCCTCGACTCGATGCGCGCCTCGCTCAAAGAGAGCTTCGGCGTCCTCACCGCCGACCGCAACAAGCTGGCGGCGATCTTCGACGGGCTCACCGACGCGGTGATGGTGGTCGACTTCGAAGGCCCGGTGCGCTTCTCCAACGTCGCCGCCGCGCGCCTGCTCGACGCCGCCGGGCAGCCGCCGCTGGTCGTGCGCCCGCAGCTGAGCCGGGCCTCGGAGCTCGGCTTCTCCGCCCACCCGGCGCTGCGGATCGGCGACCGGGCCTACGCGATGACCGCCCGCTCGCTGCCCAACGAGCGCGCCGTGCTGGCGGTCCTGCGCGACCGCACCGACGAGCTGCGCCGCGAGCTCGCAGAAGCCGACTTCGTCTCCAACGCCGCCCACGAGCTGCGCAACCCGCTGGCCGGGATCTCCGGCGCGATCGAGGTTCTGCAGAGCGGCGCCAAGAACGAGCCCAGGGATCGGGACCACTTCCTCCACCGCCTCGCCGACGACGCCGACCGCATGAGCCGCCTGACGCAGTCGCTGCTGACCCTGGCTCGGGTCGAGTCGCGGGGCGCCGCGGAGAGCGAGGTCGTCGACGTGCCGGCGGCTTTCCGCGACGTCGTCGAGGCGGTCGAGGCGCCGCCGCACATCGCCCTCGAGGTCGAGGTGGAGCCGGATCTCGCCGCCACCGGCGACCCGACGCTGCTGCGCCAGGTGATGATCGGCCTGCTGACCAACGCCTTCAAGAACACGCCACCCCCCGGCACCGTTACGGTGCGGGGCCGGCACGATGGGGAGGCCGAGGTCATCTTGGAAGTCACAGACACCGGAACCGGCATTCCAGCGGCGGAGATCGAGCGCGTCTTCGAGCGCTTCTACCGTCGCAGCGAGTCGCGCAAGCAGGAGGGCTTCGGCCTCGGCCTGGCGATCGCCCGCCGCATGGTCGACGTGATGGGCGGCCAGATCGGCGCCGACTCCGTCGAGGGAGAGGGCAGCACCTTCTGGGTCCGCCTCCCCGTTGCCCAGCCGAGTCCGACCCCGGTGGCCTGAGCATGGAGAGCGTGCCTATATATAGAGAGCGAACATGAGCAGCGGGCGCATCCTCATTGCCGACGACGAGCCCTCGGTCCGCGACTCGGTCGGCTACGCGCTGGCCCAGGAGGGCTTCGAGGTCAGCCCCGCCGAGGACGGCGACGTGGCGACCGAGATGCTCAGCGACGGCGTCCCCTACGACCTGCTGATCCTCGACATCATGATGCCGGGGCCGAGCGGGCTCGACATCTGCCGCGACGTCCGCTCCCGCAGCGCCGTGCCGATCATCGTCCTCACCGCCAAGGACGCCGAGGTGGACAAGGTGGTCGGGCTCGAAGTCGGCGCCGACGACTACGTCACCAAGCCCTTCTCGGTGCGCGAGCTGCTCGGTCGCGTCCGCGCCCAGCTGCGCCGCCGCGAACTCGACCGCTCGCCCCTGGCCCAGGCGGTCAAGATCGAGTCCGGCCCGGTCTCGATCGACCTCGTCCGCCACGTCGCCACAGTGCGGGGGATCCCCGTCAACCTCACCCGCTCTGAGTTCCAGCTGCTGCGCCTCCTGGTCGGCCGCCCCGGCGAGGTCTTCCCTCGCGCCAAGATCATGGAGGAGCTCTGGCAGACCGAGTTCGACGGCGACGAGCGCGCCTGCGACGTCCACATCTCCAACCTGCGCCAGAAGGTCGAGCGCGACCCCCAGAAGCCGGAGCTGGTCGTGACCGTGCGGGGCGTGGGCTACAAGTTCAGCGGCGAGGGCAGCTGAGTCAGGGCGAGCCTGCCGAGCGAGCCCCTACGATCTCTCGTAGATGGCAGAGAGACTGACTACGCGCTCGGAGTGGCTCACGGCCAATCCTCCCTCCTCGCGGCAGCTGACCGAGACCCTCGCCGGCGTGGCCCGGCGCGCCCTTGCGGGTGAGGACTTTCGCCATGCGGTGAGGGAGTTCCTGGACGAGTTTGCGCTGCGGGGGCAAGCCGAGTCGCGGGCGGAGGCGATCGCGGAGCGGCCGCGGCCCACGGGAGATGCCCGCCACGACGCTTATCTGGGGGCGCTCGCGGAGCACCTCGCGGCGCTCAATCGCCTCGACCGGCCCGCCTGGTCGATCGAGCCCGACCGCTTCCTGAGTCGCTTCTGGTTCGTCAGCGACGTGCCCGGCTTCCGGGCGACGGCGATCGCCCAGGCCCCCGCGGCCTTCCGCCGCCGGGGCGTGTTCATCCCCGAGCGCTCGTTGCACCGCATCTAAGATGGATCGCGGCGAGATCATCGCGGCGCTTACGGCTCTGGCGGCCGAGCTCGATCGCCGGGGAGTCAGCGCCGAGATGTACGTGGTCGGCGGCGCGGCGATCGCGCTGGCCTTCGACGAGCGGCGGGCGACGCGCGATATCGATGCCGTGTTCGAGCCGAAGAACCTCGTCTATGAAGCGGCGGCGGTGGTGGCCGAGCAGCTTGGGTTGCCGGCCGGCTGGCTCAACGATGCGGTCAAGGGCTTTCTGGAGGGCGATGATCCGGCCGCGGCGCCCATCCTCGATCTGCCGGGCCTCCGTTGCCTTGCCGCGTCCCCGGAGACCCTGCTGGCGCTGAAGGTCCTGGCCCATCGGGTCGGCGAGGACGAGGATGATGTGCGTTTGTTGGCAGCCGAGCTTGGACTCGAGCGGGCCGATCAGGTTCTGGCGATCGCCGAGCGGAGCTACGGGGACCGGCTGACTCCCGCCGCTCGCTTCTTCGTCGAGGAGCTGTTCGGCTCCGATCTGACCTGAGCGCCTCGCACACCTTGCGGTTCGCAGCCGCCTCCCTACCGCCCCTTTACGGGGAGCCACCGTCCCCGGCATCCCCGTCAGCGAGTTGAGCGGCGACTCGAGCGATGTGTGCGTTAACGTATCCGTTATGAATTATGCGCCGCTCGGTCGCATTCTCCGTGAAGCCCGCCGAAATGCCGGCGTCTCCCAGCGCCAGCTCGCGATCCGGACCGGAGTCGCCGCGCCAGCCATAAGCCGAATCGAGAACGGGCACGAGTCCCCGTCGTTCGAGCGTTTCACCGCTTTCATGGCCGCGCTTGGCTTCGAACCCAGCATCGAGCTGCACGAGCTGTCGGGCAGCGAGGCCGACCCCGTCCATCTCGCCGCCGAGGCGCGGTTGACCCCTTCCCAGCGTCTCGAGTCTCTTTTCTCTTGGATGAAGTTCGGGGATCGGCTGGCCCGCGCCGAGTTGCGTCCGCTAGCCGATCGGGAGAGCTGACGTGCTCGGGGACCTGCCCTCCGAGCTCGATCGCGGCCCCCCCGATCCGGTGCGGATCTTCGAGGCGCTACAGCGCCACGATGTTGAGTACCTGACGATCGGTGGCGTCGCCGTCAACGTCCACGGCCACATCCGCAACACCCGCGACGTGGACATCTTGATTGAGTGGACTGAGGAGAACATGCGGCGCCTCGCCAGCGCGCTCGCCGATCTCGATGCCACGCTCTTCGGAGTCGATGCCGAGCACTTGGATGTAGATCCTCGGGACCCCGACGATCTCTTCAACGGCGGCAACTTCACCCTGCGTACGGCGGCCGGGGGGCTTGACCTCTTCGACCCCAGCGAGATTCCCGGTGGGCGTCCCTACGGGGAGATGCGCCCACGCGCGGTGGAGGCGGTCGTCCAGGGAGTTCGCATCCGCGCCGTCGGCTTCGACGATCTGATCCGGCTGAAGAGGGAGTCCGGGCGCGATCGCGATTTCGAGGACGTCGCGACCCTGCTCAAAGCGCGGCGCCGAGACTGATTCTGCCGCGAGAGAGAAGCCGAGCGAGTCCCTACGGACGAGTTTGCGCTCCGGGAACAGACCGAGTCGCGGGCCGAGGCGATCGCGGAGCGGCCACAGCCCACGGGGGATGCCCGCTACGACGCTTACCTGGGGGCGCTCGCGAGCACCTCGCGGCGCTCAATCGCCTCGATCGGCCCGCGTGGTCGATCGAGCCGACCGCTTCCTGAGTTCGCCCCGTCCTTAAGGCGCGCGGCAAGTCCCTCAATCCTCGCGACCCACAGCCGCTTCCATACCCAGCCAAAACCGCTGCTTTGCAGGGGATAGCTGAATCTGTCTTGACTTCAAGACACATGTGTGTCTTAATCTCGCCAAGACTTAGAAACACGGATATCCGCGTCTCTTAGTCGCAGGGAAAGCAGTTTCGAAGTACAGGGACAAACAGAGCCCCGCCGGGAACGCCGCAACAGGGAAGCGGCAGGCAATGGGGCTCACGGGACAAGGAGACAGCAACGGTGAGACGCCACCACCCGTATCGGACTTCCACGTCCATCTTCGCGATCTCCAGAACGCCATTTGCGTGCGTAGCGAACGCCACCACGCTCAACTCTCAAAAGGAGAGCTAATCGATGCTTGAACGTCTACGCACTCAAATCGGCACCGCCGGCTTGATCGTCGCCATCGTCGCCCTCATCGCCGCACTTGGTGGCGGCGCCTACGCCGCCACCGGTGGCTCGAGCGATGGCAAGGCCACCGCCAGCGCCAAAGGCAAGCAGGGTAAGAAGGGCAAGCCCGGCAAGACGGGCCCCGCTGGCCCTGCCGGTCCTGCAGGTCCCGCCGGACCGGCAGGCCCCGCAGGGCCCCAGGGCCCTGCTGGTGCCAACGGCGGTAGCGGCGCCAACGGCAAAAGCGTGACGGTCAAAGCGCAGGCTCCCGGAGTCAAATGCGAAGAAGGCGGCCTCAGCGTGGAAGTCGAGGGCTCTGCCAAACAGGAATATGTCTGCAACGGGAAAGACGGCGAAGAAGGCGAGCCCTGGACCGACGGCGGCACCCTTCCCCCCGGCGAGACCGAGACCGGCGCTTGGTCCTTCGGTGCGACCAATGAAGAAGAGGTCGATGTCTCGGTCTCCTTCCCGATCGCACTCGCCGCCCCGCTGGGGGCGAACAACGTCCACTTCATCAACGAGACGGGCGAAGAGGTGAAGTTCAACTTCGAAACCTTCGAAACCGAAAAAGCGCCGCAGACCAACTGCAAAGGAAACGCCACCACCCCCACTGCCGAGCCCGGCCAGCTCTGCGTCTATGCGGCGACGATGGCCACCGAAGTCATCGCCGGCTCGAACCTGATCAGCAATCCTGGGCTCGTTGCTGGCTTTGACGCCGCCGCCGGAGGAAGCGCCGGCGTCAGTGGTGCCCGGATCCACGTGATCAAAACGGGGGCGACCAAAATATACGGCTGGGGTTCCTGGGCCGTCACGGCGGGTGCCTAGGCGCTATCGCCGCACGGACGAGCCAGCCAGGTTGAGAGAGGGAGCCTCGAGTTGACCGCCACCAGCAGACCACTGCGCACGCATGTCCTAACCACGTGCGCCGGTCTATTCGCCGCGCTCCTTTGCCTCGGAGCCGCGCTTGCGCCAGCCGGCGCAAGCGCGGCGGAGGCGCCGCCGCTCTTTGCCGAGTTCCCGCCGAACGGCACGCCCGGTGAAGAGGCGGGGATGCTCGACAGCCCGCAAGGCATCGCCACCGACCCCATCAGCCACCGCGTCTACATCGCTGAGACCAACAACCGCCGGGTCAGCGTCTTCAGCGCTTGGGGGGAGTTCGTGATGGCCTTCGGCTGGGGGGTCAGGGACGGCGCCAGCGAACCGCAGACCTGCACCACCGCAACCGGCTGTCAGAAAGGCCTCACCGGTGGCGGGAAAGGGCAGTTCGGGGAAGTCCCTTCTAAATCGACGTACAAAGGCCCGACCGGCATCGCCGTCGACTCCACCGGCAACGTCTATGTGATGGACCTCGGCAACTTCCGGGTGCAGAAGTTCGACTCCGAAGGCCACTTCCTGCTCACCTTCGGCGGCAAAGTCAACGTCACCAGCGGCGCCAACCTCTGCACCGCCGCCAGCGGCGATGTCTGCGGTACCGGTCAGGTGGGAACCGGACCGGGGGAATTCAGCATCGAGAACCTCTCAGGGGTTCGCGGCGACTACCTCGACGTCGCCGCCGACGGCAGCGTCTACGTCGGCGACAAAGACCGGATCCAGGTCTTCAACCCCGACGGCAGCTACAAAGCCAGCCTGCCCCTGCCCGAGCCGGGCAACCCCGGGGCGCTGGCAGTCGATCCGCTCAGCGGCAACCTCTACTTCGCCTTCAGCCAGGAACTTGGCAACGGTGCCTCGTCCCAGCCCGGCATCTACAAGCTGAGCCCGACCGACGGCAAACAGATCGGGACGCCGCTGGGGGTAGAAAAGACGTTCGGACTCGCCGTCGATCCAGGCGGCAACGTGTATGCGGCCTCCAAACCGGCGGGCAAAAGGGCCCGGGTAGTGAAGCTCGACCCGGCTGGCAACGAGGTCGTGCAGTTCGCAGAACAGGGCTCCGAGTTCGGGTGGGAAATGCCGGCGATCGCAACCGGCAAGGTCGGGCCTGGCGCCGGCGACGTCGATATCTACGTGGCCGATCAACTCTTCGGTGCCAACAGCAGCGTGAAGATCTACGGCGCCACCCCCGACCCCACCGTGGTCGGCCCCCCGCCCAAAGTCGCACCGCAGATCACCGAGCAGTTCGCGACCTCGGTCGACTCCGACGGGGCCGTGCTCAAGGCGCGGATCAACCCGCTGTTTTGGACCGACACCACCTACTACCTCGAATACGGAACCGGGTCCTGCGCCACTGGTCCCTGCGCGAGCGCGCCGCTGCCGCCGGGCTCCAAACTGACCACGCGGAGCACCAACGAAGCGCTCACCAGCGCCGGCGTCTTCCTCGGCGCCCTCACCCCCAACACCACCTACCACTACCGCTTCGTCGCCCAGAGCGGCGGCTCTGAAGGGCAACCGGTGCGCGGGGTTGGCGGCAAAGTCGGCCAAGACGGAGCCGAAGGCACCTTCACGACCCGGCCGACCTCCGAAGCGATCGCCCCTTGTGCCAACGAGGGCTTTCGCCTCGACGCCGCCGCCTCGCTGCCGGACTGCCGCGCCTACGAGATGGTCTCCCCGGTCGACAAGAACAACTCCGACATCATCACCCTAGTCAACTATGTCGAATTGCCGGCGCGGGCCAACCGCAGCGCCAGCGACGGCGAGCGGCTGACCTACTCCGCCTACAAAGCCTTCGGCGAGGGCGCGATCGCCTCCCCCTATAGCTCCCAGTACCTGGCCGAGCGGGTGGAGGGCAAAGGCTGGGCCGGGCGCTCGATCTCACCGCCGCGCCAGGGGCCGACCCTCAGCGGGAACTCTGCCCTCGACGTGCAGTTCAAGGAGTTCAGCTCAGATCTCTGTAGCGGTTGGTTTCTGCAGGACACCGACCTCTCGCTGGCCACTGAGGCGGTGCCCGGCTTCCCCAACCTCTATGAGACCGACCTCTGCGGCGGTGGCTATGAAGCGATCACTCAGGTGCCCCCGCCCGAACGAGCGCCCAACCAGTACAGCTTCGAAGTGCAGGGCCGCTCGGTCGATGGCGTCCACACCGTCTTTCGCGCCAACGACAAATTAACCCCGAACGCACCCGGAGGCGATGCGACGACCCAGAAGGTCTATGACTACTTCGAAGGCAACCTGCGTCTGGTCTGCGTACTGCCGAACAAAACCGCTGTCGCGGGCTGCTCTGTGGGCACGGCGGCGGACGCCGTCACCTCCGCAAACGTCGGCAGGATCCCCCTCCACAACGCGGTCTCCGCCGACGGGCTGCGGATCTACTGGACCGCAGCCAGCAGCGGTCCCGGCAAGCTCTATCTGCGCAGCAACACGGTGGAGACGATCGCGGTCTCCAAAGGCCCGGCTGAATTCCTCGGCGCCGCGGCCGACGGCTCGCGGGCGCTCTACCGCGAAGCCGGGCAGCTGTTCGAGTTCGAGGTCGAAGAGGACGCGCCCGAAGGCGGCAGCGCGATCGTCGGCGGGCTGGAAGGTGGTCTTGGGCAGGGTGGCGGTGTGGTGGGGATGAGCGAAGACGCCACGCGGGGTTACTTTGTCTCCAAAGAAGACCTCGACGGTGGCGGCGGTGCGGCGGCGGGGAAACCGAACCTCTACCTGCACGAGGACGGCAGCTTCACCTTCATCGCGACCTTGGCCGACGATGACATCGAAGCGCCGATCAGGTCGATGTCGGCGGAACCGTTCCGCCACGCCGCCCGGGTCACCCCCGACGGGGAGACGGTGGCCTTCATCTCCAGCAACGAGCTGACCGGCCAAGACAGCACCGACGCCAACAGCGGCAAAGCCGACTCCCAGGTCTACCTCTGGAATGCCGGCGACGAGCAGCTGCGCTGCGTCTCGTGCAACCGCACCGGGGCGCGGCCGATCGGGGCCGACGCCAACATCCACCTCTCACAGATAAAGGCCACCTTCTGGGCCGCCGCCCTGCTGCCGACCACCGAAAGCAACCTCTACGCCCCCCGCGCCCTCACCGATGACGGCAAGCGGATCTTCTTCGAAAGCTTCGACAAGCTGCTCGCCCGCGACACCAACGGCACCCTCGACGTCTACCAGTGGGAGGCCCAGGGCAAAGGCAGCTGCAAAGACCCGCGCGGCTGCATCGAGCTGATCTCCAGCGGCCAGAGCCCCCAGCGCTCTGAATTCGTCGACGCCGACGCCCAGGGCGAAGACGTCTTCTTCACCACCAACGAGAGCCTGGTCGGCTGGGACACGGGCCTGATCGACATCTACGACGCCCGCGTGGACGGCGGCCTCCCGGGACCGCCCACCCAGCCGGCGGCATGTGAAGGCGAAGCCTGCCAGGGGCCCTTGTCCCCACCGAATGATCCGACCCCCGCCTCGGCGGCCTTCCAGGGGGCGGGCAACGTCAAGGAGGAGGGCAAGCCGCGCAAGCCCCGCTGCGCCAAGGGCAAGGCGCGGCGCAAGGGCCGCTGCGTGGGCAAGAAGGGGCGCAACGGCGCCAAGACCAAGAAGGCAAAGAAAGCCAACAACCACCGGAGGGCCAGCCGATGATCAAGCGACTGCTCACCACCGCTGCCCTCTCCATCTTCGCCACCGCGCTCTTCGCCACCCCGGCGCTCGGAGCCTTCGGCTTCTCCGACCTCGACGTCACCTTCACCAACAAAGACGGCTCCGCCGCCACCCAGGCCGGCTCCCATCCCTTCGCGATGAAGACCTCCTTCACCGTCAACTCCACCCCCCAGGGCGGCCTCGACATCCCCGAGGGTGAAACCAAGAACCTCGTCTTGGGCCAGATCCCCGGCCTGGTCGGCAACCCGAGCGCCACCCCGCGCTGCTCCACCGCCCAGTTCATCGACCTCGAATTCGACGAGGAAGAGGGGACCGGCGCCTCCAGATGCCCGGATGCGACCGCGGTCGGGGTCGCCGGGGTCCGCGTCGCCTTCTCCCCGATCCCCTCCTCTGACACCGGCTCCCTCTACCTCCCCGTCTACAACCTCATCCCCCCACCAGGAGTGGCGGCGAAGATCGGCTTCATCGCCATCAACGAGCCGGTCACGGTCGAGATCGGGGTCAACGAAGACGCCCCCAACAACATCGTCGCCTCGCTCGAGAACGTCCCCCAGATCCTCCTCTTCTACCGCTCGGAGGTGACCCTCTGGGGCAACCCCGCCGACCCCGCCCACGACTCCCTGCGCGGCAGATGCGTGGGCCCGCTCTTCGGTTCCGCCGAGGAAGCCGAATCCAGGGGCCTCTGCCCGGTCAACGTCCCCGAAGAGCCCTTCCTGACCCTGCCCCGCGCCTGCGAGGGCCCGCTGACCACCAGCCTGGAAGCGACCTCCTGGGAGGAACCGGACGCCACCCCCTTCCGCGACACCGCCTTGACCCACGACGACTCCTCACCGTCTAACCCGCTGGGGATGAGCGGCTGCGGCAACCTCAACTTCTCGCCCTCGATCGCTGCCAAGCCGACGACCAGGGCCGCCGCCTCGCCGACCGGCCTCGACTTCTCCCTCGACGTCAAAGACGAAGGCCTGACCAGCCCCAAAGGCATCGCCCAGTCCGACATCAGAAAGGCCGTGGTCACCCTGCCCGAGGGCTTCTCGACCAACCCCTCCCTGGCCGAAGGGCTGAACGTCTGCTCTGTGGCAGAGCTCGACCGGGAGAGCGCCTTCTCCGCGCCCGGCGCCGGCTGCCCCAACGCCTCCAAGATCGGCACCGTCGAAGTCGAGACCCCGCTCCTGGAGGAACCGGTCAACGGCTCGCTCTTCATCGCCAAGCCATATGAGAACCCCTTCGGCTCCCTCCTCGCCCTCTACCTGGTGATCAAGAACCCGACCCTCGGCATCGCCGTGACCCAGGCCCTGAAGGTCGAAAACGACCCGGTAACGGGCCGCATCACCACCGTCGCCGACAACCTGCCCCAGCTGCCCTTCTCCCATTTCCGCCTGCACTTCCGCGAGGGAACCAGAAGCCCACTGGCCTCACCACCGGGCTGCGGCACCTATAGCGCCACCGCCACCCTCACCCCCTCCTCGGGCGGGGCCCCCTTCACCACCGACTCCGCCTTTCAGATCATCACCGGCCCCGGGGCCGGGGCCTGCCCCTCCGGCGGCGCCCCGCCGTTTAAGCCCGGCCTTGAAGCCGGCACCCTCAACAACGCCGCCGGCTCCTACTCGCCCTTTTACCTGCGCCTCAACCGCAACGACGGCGAAGGCGAGTTCACCCGCTTCTCGATCAAGCTGCCGCCGGGGATCACCGGCAAACTCGCCGGGATCCCCTTCTGCCCCGACGCACAGATCGCCGCCGCCAAGGCCCGCACCGGCCCCCACGGCGGCGCCGAAGAGATCGCCAGCCCCAGCTGCCCGAAGGCCTCAGAGGTCGGCCGCACCCTGGCCGGAGCCGGAGTCGGCCCGAGCCTCGCCTATGCCCCCGGCAAGGTCTACCTAGCCGGCCCCTACAACGGCTCCGCCTTGAGCATCGCCGCGATCACCGCCGCCAAGGTCGGCCCCTTCGACCTCGGCACCGTGGTCATCCGCAGCGCCCTGAAGATCAACCCCGAGACCGCTGAAGTCTTCGTCGACGCCACCGGCTCAGACCCGATCCCCCACATCATCAAAGGCATCCCGGTCCACGCCCGCGACATCCGCGTCTACGTCGACCGGCCCGAGTTCGTCTTGAACCCGACCAGCTGCAAACGCACTTCGACCGCCTCCACGGTCTTGGGCTCCGGCCTTGACTTCGGCTCGGCCTCAGACGACCAGCCGATCACGGTGACCAGCCCCTTCCAGGCGGCCGACTGCGCCAGCCTCGGCTTCGCCCCCAAGCTCAAGCTCTCGCTCAAGGGCGGGACCAAGCGCGGCCAGAACCCCGCCTTCAAGGCGGTGCTCACCGCAAGGAAGGGCGATGCCAACATCGCCCGCGCCCAGGTCACCCTGCCGCATTCGGAGTTCCTCGACCAGTCCCACATCAAGACGATCTGCACCCGGGTGCAGTTCAACCAGGGGTCCTTCCCCGGCGAGAAGTGCCCGAAAGGCTCGGTCTATGGCTATGCGAAGGCGATCACGCCGCTGCTCGACGAACCGATCGAGGGACCGGTCTTCCTCAGGTCCTCCTCCAACCCGCTGCCCGACCTCGTCGCCGCCCTGCACTCGGGCAAGATCGACTTCAACCTGGTCGGAAGGATCGACTCGGTCAAGGGCGGGCAGATCAGAAACACCTTCGAGCTCGTCCCCGACGCCCCGGTCTCCAAGTTCACCCTGACCATGCAGGGCGGCAAGAAGGGGCTCCTGGTCAACTCCACCAACCTCTGCAAGTCGACCAACCGGGCGATCGCCGACTTCAGCGGCCAGAACGGCAAGGAGCATGTGTTCCGGCCGAAGCTGAAGCCGAGGTGCGGGAAGGGGCGCAAGGGCAAAGGGAAGCTCGGGCGCACGGCACAAAAACGTCACTAGGACACAGCGGTAACTACCAGTCAATCGGCCCCGGCAGCTTCAGGCTGCCGGAAACAGGGAGGTAGTAAGTGAAACGTATCAGAACAGTCGGCCTCGCCGTGCTCACGGCGCTGGCTCTCACCGCAATGCTCGGCGCCGCAGCGGCGTCGGCTTCATCGAAGTTCACCAGCGTGGACGGCTCGTATCCGGTCAGTCTCGCCGGCACCGTAGCTGGCGAATTCAACCTCAGCACCGGACCCGCCCAAGCAGTCTTCTGTCAGCTCGGATCTGTGACCGGCACCCTCTCGGGGGCATCGGAAAGCCTCGACGGCTCTCTGGGCTCGCCGAAATGCTCGGATTTCGGGTCCAAGCCGCTGAACATGAACGGCTGCAAGTTCATCTTCCACAGCGGCTCGGACAATGCCTCCTTTGGCCTCTCCAAAGGAACCTTTGACATCGGTCCCGCCGGTTGTGGGCGGATCACGTTCAAATCGTTCAGCTGCGGAGCGACGACGTCCTACCCGGCGCAGACCGGCCTCGCCGCCAGCTATGAAAATACCGGCGGCAACAACGTCATCATCAGGCTCGAAGCCAGCAACCTCAAATACACCCGGACCGGAACCTGCGGCGCCGGTTCATACACCAACGGGCACCTGAGCGGCGGAGGGCTGTGGACGCTCGCGGGGGGCGAAGGGAAAGCCGTCCAGGTCGTGCAGGATTCCCACGCGCCGGAATTCGAAGCCGAGTCCTACCCGGCGACGATCAGCGGGGCCCAGAGCGGAACCAGTGCCTTCGATGGTGGCAGTGGCGGGAGAATCCTCCAAAACGAGTGCAAAAAAGGGACCGTCGCGAGCAGCCTCTCGGCGGCCTCCACGGCGCTCTCGATCTCGCCCTCCTACAGCGAATGCAAATTCCTCGGAGTCAACTCAACGGTGACGACGAACGGCTGCACTTATGCGAGCCATGTCGACAGCAAAGTCGAATCCGGTAAATACTCCGGCCTGATGGACATTAGCTGTCCGGCGGGGAAAGCAATCGAAATCAAAATGGGCAATCCCGCCAGCCCAGCATGCGTTGCCACGATCGGGGCCCAGAGCGGTCTCAGTGGGATGACTTATGAAAACGACACGTCGAGCGGTCATCGAGTGCGGGTCGTGTCGAACATCGCCGGGATTGATTTCACGCTCACCAAGTACTCCATACTGTGTGGGATCAACCAGGAAGTTGGCCAAACCACTAGCCACACCAATGGTACCTACACCGGCACCGTCTTGACCGAAGGGAAAGACAGTGAAGGCGTTAAAACCGGCCTCCGGGTCGGTAGCTGAAACTCGGTTGGAGTATGAGATCTACTAGTAAGTAGTAGGACTATTGACCCGGGCGGCCTTGTGCCGCCCGGGTCGAGTTGTTCTATGGGCTGCGGCCAGTTCGTGCAGATACACGCGAGTTCGGCAATAATGAACCCGGTGAGGAGGGTCAACGCGAGGGCAGGGGTGCTCTGCGTAGCTATTTGCCTGGCGGTTGCGGGGGTAGCTGCTGCTGCCGTGATCCAGAAGGAAAATCTGCGGATCACGGTCCTCTCTCAGATCCAGCCCTACAAGCTCCCGCGCACCGGCACCGCCCCGATCGCTGTCTTCATCGCCGGCCACATCGCCGCGCCGGACGGCTCGGTGCCGCCGCAGCTGCAGAAGATGACCGTCAAGGTCAACCGCCACGGGCTCCTGCAGTCGAAGGGCCTGCCGACCTGCTCCCTGGCCGCGGTCAGGGCCTCTTCGACCGACCGCGCCCTTGCGCAGTGCGGCGACGCCCTGGTCGGCTCGGGCAGGTTCTGGGCGACGATCGTGTTGCCGGACCAGCGGCCCTACCCGACGCGGGGGCGGCTGCTCGTCTTCAACGGCAAGAGAGCCGGCAGCCCGGTCCTCTTCGCCCACATCTTCACCCAGAACCCCTTCGCAACCTCATTCGTCATCACCTTCGGCATCAAGCACATCGACAAGGGCCCTTACGGCACCGAACTCTCGGCCTCGCTGCCGCAGGCGCTCGGCAGCTGGGGCTTCGTCGACCGCATCAAGCTCACCCTGCGGCGCAAATACACCGCGGGGGGAGAGCAGCGCAGCTACTTCAACGCCGGCTGCCCGGCTCCCAGCGGGACCATGGCCACTTCGTTCCCGCTGGCACAGGCGAGCTTCTCCTTCTCCGAAGGCAAGCAGCTGACCCTCGGCGTGCAGAAGAGCTGCCGGGTGGCCAAATGAGCAATCCCGACAGGAGGATGATGAGACAACGACTACACCTGCGATCGCTGCTCGGGACTTTCCTGGCCCTGGGCTGCCTGCTCCTCGCCCCGATGGCGCAAGCCGAGTACGACCCGCTCGGCTCCGGCGCCACCAAGCTCACCCTCGACAGGTCCTTCCGGGGGCTGCTGAAGGAGAACGGAGTCAAGCTCGCGGCCACCCCCCCGGCCAAGCTCAGCGGCGGCACCGTCTCCTTCCCCGTCTCCGGCGGCAAATTCGACCCGACCGCGGCCAAGGGCATGGTCGAGCACGAAGGCGCGCTGGTCTTCAAGGCGGGCAAGCGCTCGATCCCGATCAAAGCGCTGCAGCTGAAAACCACCCAGAAGCGCTCGCCGCTCTCGGCCAAAGTCGGCGGCTCGCAGCTGAAGCTCGCCACCGCCAAGCGCCTGGTGGTCTCGCGCGCCGGCTTCGGCGACAAGGTCAAGGTGACCAGCCTCTCGCTCAGCTCCAAGCTCGCCACCCGGCTCGGCAAGAAGCTGCGCCTCAGGGGCATCCTCAAGGAGGGCCTGCCGCTGGGGCGGACGCTGACCAAGGCCCAGCCGCAGACGATCGCCGTGCTCGGCGAGGGCAAAGCGAGCTTCAGCTTCGCGCCCGGGATCGAAGCCAAGCTGAGCTCCCTCTTCGTCGCCGTCAACCCGATCTTCCCGGCCGAACACATCGGCCCGGTCTTCACCCTGCCGATCTTCGGCGGCACGATCTCACCCGAAGCCACCCTGGGCACGCTGGAAACCTCCGGCTCGCTGGAATTCCTCCAGCTCGGCGGTGGTCAGGCCTTCTGGGCCGAAGACTGGCTCGACTTCGCCACCAGGACGGCCAGCCCGGAAGTGACCTTGCAACCCTCGCCTCCCTACGCGGGCAAGCTGGGCAGGACCCCGGTGGCGACCTTCGCCTTCGCCGCTCCGGCGGTTGCCGACGCCAAGGCGCGGACAGTCACCGTCACCGGCGCGGGGCTTGCCCTCGGTGCCGCGACCGCCGCCACCTTCAACGAGCTCTTCGCCAAGCCGCAGGGCAAAGACGGGGTCTTCGTGGCTGGAGAAGCTTTGGGGACGATCTCATTCACGGCACAGGGGCAGTAGGGCGGCCTTCCCGCCCGCCGCCGTTAACCTGATCCGATGGGAAGGAAGGCCACCCGCTCGGTCGTGGCAGCAATCGCCGCTGTGGTCCTGCTCGCCGCGGTGGGAACGGCGCTGGCAAGCCGCAGCGTCACCAAGATCCACCTCCAGGCCGGCAATCTCCTCGCCATCGGCGAAGGCGGCTTCACGCCCTCGGCGCTGCCGCGCAACGTCGACGCGCCGATCACGATCTTCGGCAAGGGGCGGCTCGACACGGTCGACGGCACCCTGCCGCCGATCCTGAAGACGATCGAGTTTGAATTCGACAAGCACGGGTCGGTGCAGACCCTGGGACTGCCAAAATGCACCCCCGGCAAGCTGCAGGCGACGACGGTGCCGCAAGCGCGCAAGCTCTGCCCGGGCGCGATCGTCGGCAAGGGGTTCGGCACCGCGGTCGTCAAATTCCCCGAACAGGCGCCGATCCCGGTCTCCTCGCCGATCACGATCTTCAACGGGCCGCGAATCAAGGGGGACCCGAGCGTCCTCGCCCACTTCTACACGACGGTTCCGGTGGCGGTCGCCTTCGTCGTCCCGGTCCGGATCGAAACGATCCGCAACGGTCGCTACGGCTACCGCGTCAAAGCCGAGATCCCCAAGATCGCCAACGGCGCCGGCATCCCCATCTCCGGCTCGATCCGGATCGGCCGCAAATGGACCTACAGGGGCGTCAAGCACAGCTACATCAACGCCCGCTGCCCCGACGGTCGCCTCCAGGCCAGGGGCAAATTCGGCTTCAACGACGGCACCCTCCTCGAGGGGACCTTCCTCAACCCCTGCCAGACGAAGGGCTAAGCTAACCCGATGGGTCGGGGAAACATCCGCGTGCTCGCGGTGGCTGCGGCTGCCGTGCTCGTCCTCATCGGCGCCGGCAGCGCGCTGGGGGCCAAGGCCGTGACGAAGATTCACCTCGTCGCCGGCAACATCATCGTCGACGGCGAAGGGGGCTTTACGCCCTCGGCGCTGCCGCGCAACGTCGACGCGCCGATCACGATCTTCGGTCGCGGCAAGATCAGCACCGCCGATGGCGCCTATCCGCCAGTGCTGGAGACGATCGAGTTCGAATTCGACAAGCACGGCTCGGTCGACACCACCGGCCTGCCGAAATGCTCGATGGCCAAACTGGCGGCGACGACGGTGCCCGCGGCGCGCAAGCTCTGCCCGGGCGCGATCGTCGGCACCGGTCACGGTCGCGCCGTCGTCAAGTTTCCCGAACAGGGCCCGATCGCGGCCAACTCGCCGATCACGCTGTTCAACGGTCCCCGCATCAAGGGGGACCCGAGCGTCCTGGCCCACGCCCACCTCACGGTTCCCGCGCCCACCACCTTCATCGTCCCGGTCCGGATCGAAACGATCCACAACGGGCGCTATGGCTACCGGGTCGAGGCGAGGATTCCGAAAATCGCCGGTGGGTACGGCATCCCGCTCGCCGGCTCGCTCCGGGTGGGCCGCAAATGGACCTTCAAGGGCAGGGAGCACAGCTTCGTCAACGCCCGCTGCGCCGACGGCCGCCTGCAGGCGATCGGCGAATTCGGATTCAAAGACGGCACGCAGTTGACGGGCACCTTCCTCAGCCCCTGCCAGGTGCGGGGCTGACCTGATCTAGCGGGTCGCGACCGTCCCAGCTGCCCCGCGAGGCATAGGGGCGGAAGCGGACGAAGGCGGATTCGTGGTGGAAGGGCTGGGTGCGGTCGGCCGCGACCGCGGCGCGATGAGCGCCGTCGGCGCCGGTCGCGTACTCGCGCATCGCCGCGGCGCCGTGCCAGAGCGAGAAGGTGGCGACGAGGTGCGGCGGGCGGGCCAGGCCGGTCCCGGCCAGCAACGCCGGGCTGGCGATCGCGTCAGCCTCGGCCGGAGCGGCGCTGCGGCGGAAGGCGGCGAGGCGGCGCAGGCGCAGACGGCCCAGGGTGAGCACCCCGACCGGCTCGTCGTCGTCGACCGGCAGCGCCCTGGCGGGCAGTCCCGACATCATCCCCGACCAGGTGCCGATTACTCGCAGCGGCGCCAGCCGCACCTCCCAACCCCCCGCGAAATGGCGGGCGATGGGGTGGAAGTGGGAGAAGCGAGCGAGCGCCTCGTCGCTCTCCCAGGCAGCGATCAGCCCGACCGGGCCGAGCTGTCGTGGCGGCAGCAGCGGCTCGCCGAGGGGCGCGGTGGTGGTCGTCACGGCGTAGGTGAGGCCGGGGACACGCGCGGGCCGCGGCGGCCTCAGCAGCACCTCCGCCGCCCCGCGGCGCCCGACGTCGGCGATGTGCACGGAGACGATCATCCGGCTCCGGGCAACCGTAGCGACCTCTCCGCCAGGGCTCAATCGCGGGCGTATCCGGGCGACGCCTGAGCTTGGATAAGGTCAGTGGCGCAGTCAATCCCCGAATTGGAGGCCCTATGCCACTGGTACCGATGGTTGTTGAGCAGACCGCTCGCGGCGAGCGTTCCTTCGACATCTACAGTCGCCTCCTGGCGCAGCGCATCGTCTTCCTCGGGGAACAGGTGACGGAGGACCTGGCGAACCTGATCATCGCCCAGCTGCTGCACCTCGAGTCCGAGGATCCGGAAAAGGACGTCAGCCTCTACATCAACTCGCCCGGTGGCTCCGCCTACGCGGGCCTGGCGATCTACGACACGATGCAGTTCATCAAGCCCGATGTGCAGACCATCTGCTACGGGATCGCGATGTCGGCCGGCTCGCTGATCCTCACCGGCGGCGCCAAGGGCAAGCGGATGGCGCTGCCCAACAGCCGCATCCTCATCCACCAGCCCAGCGGCGGTTTCGAAGGCCAGTCGACCGACATCGAGATCCACGCCAAAGAGATCCTCGAGCTACGCGAGCGCCTCGACGGCATCTACGTCAAGCACACCGGCCAGTCGAAGGACCAGATCCACGAAGACATGGAACGCGACAAATTCTTCCAGCCCCCGGCCGCGGTCGAGTACGGCCTGATCGACCGCGTGATCGAGTCGCACGAGTTCCAGCCGGAGACCGCTGGCGCCAGCCCCAACGGCAGCCACTGAGACAGCCGGACGCCATCTCCGGGCGTCACGAAGTTGCCAAGCGCGAGTCGGAGAGCCGGTTCCGCTAGTTGCCGAGCCGGCGCCAGGCCCAGGCGCCGGCGATCGCGGCACCGCTCCCCGCCACGACCCCGCCGATTCCCGCCCGCCGCGCCAGTGGGTCGCGGGCGGCTATCCCGAAGGTGAGGGCGTCGGATGCGTCGACCGCCGTCGCGGCCAGGGCGACGAGGCGCAGTGCCTCACGGTCGTCGCGGGCGGTCAGGGTGAGCAGCCCGAGGGCGATGTCGCGCCCGCCGGCGATCCGGCCCAGCGCCAGGCTCGTCGCGTTGGTCTCGGCGAAGCCGAGCGCTTTCAGTGCCGGCCGCGTCGCGAGCAGGGCCGCGACTCCGATCGCGATTCGTCCCGCGGCGATCGCGAGCACCGTCTGACGGCCGAGCGGGTCGATCCCTCGTTGCGGCACCCGCTCAATCTATCCCGCTCCCGACTCACCGCAGCTTTGTGGCCCCTATAGGGGCCACAAAGCCTTCAGCCGGTCGCTACCGGTCATCATTCGCCGGTGGCTGAGGGGGACACGATCCTGCGCGCGGCCCGGCGAATCGATGCCGCGTTCACCGGCTGCACCGTCACCGCCAGCGCTCCCAACCCGCGCGGCCGCGCCGCCGGCATCGAGCGGCTCGACGGCCGCCGCCTCGAGGCCGTCGAATCCCACGGCAAGAACCTGCTGCTGCGCTTCGGCGACCTCGCCCTGCACAGCCACATGGGCATGAACGGCTGCTGGCATGTCTACCCGCGGGGCGGGCCGTGGCGCCGGCCGCGCCGGTCGGCCTGGGCCGTGCTGGCCGGCGAGCGACAGGAAGCGGTCCAGTTCGGCGGGCCGACGCTGAGGCTGATTCCAACCAGGCGCCTCAGCCGCGATCCCCAGCTGGCCCGCCTCGGCCCCGACGTCCTCGCGCCGGACTTCGATCCCGCCCCCGGCATAGCGGCGATGCGCGCCGACCCTGCCCGCGGGCTCGGCGACGCGCTGCTCGATCAGAGCCTCGTCGCCGGCATCGGCAACATCTTCAAGAGTGAGGCCTGCTTCGCGGCCCGCCTCGACCCCTGGCGCCCCATCGGCGACCTAAGCGACGGCGACCTCCGTGCCGTCCTCGCCGCCGCCCGCGAGCAGATGCTGCAGGCGGTCGACAGCGGCCGCCACAGCTACGCCGTCTACAAGGGCCGGCGCCCCTGTCCGGGCTGCCGCGGCAGGATCGCCTCGCGGGGCCAGGGTGACGCCAATCGCACCACCTACTGGTGCCCCAACTGCCAGCTTTAGAAGACTGCCTCCGATGGCCGCCAATTTCTTCCGACGACGCCGGCGTGCTTCCGCGCCCACCGCGTCCCCACGTGCTCGACCTCGCTCCTACTACCTCGTCGCCGGGGTCGCCCTCGACCGCGAGATGGAGAGGTTGCGGGCGCTGCCGGTGTTTGCCGTGGGCCCACTTGCCGCGCGGGCGCCGGAGCTCAAGGTGCGCCGGGCCCGGCAACGTCCCAACCGCCTCGGCTTCGCCGTCCCCAGCGAGTACCGCCTCTCCGTCACCGCCTACCCGGGGATCCGCCCGGGCGACGTGCTCGAGACCCTGCTCCACGAGTTGACCCACCTCCACGTCGGTCGTGCCGCGGAGGCCCATGGCTGGCATGGACGCACCTTCAAGGCGGCCCTGGCGCGGGCGATGGCGGAGGCTTACGGGATCGCGGCAGACCATCCCTCCAACGCCCTCCACGGCGTCTACGCCGCAGCAATCGAGGTCCGCCGCCGGGAGGGAAGTGAGACGAGATCTCGGACCGAGATGGTCAACTAGGGTCGCGCCGCATGAGCGACAGCCTTGGCTCGATCTTTTTCCGCTTCCTCAAGTTCGGCTGCCTCGCCTGGGGCGGACCGGCGGCGCAGATCGCGATGATCAAGCGCGAGTGCGTCGACGAAGAGGGCTGGACCGATGAGGCGTCCTTCAAGAAGCTGCTCGCCGTCTACCAGGTCCTTCCCGGCCCCGAGGCGCACGAGCTCTGCGTCTACTTCGGGCGGCGCCAGGGGGGCAGGCTCGGCGGCTTCCTCGCCGGCCTCGGCTTCATGCTGCCGGGGTTCGTCCTCATGCTTGGCCTCTCGGTCCTCTACGTCGAGGCCGACATCGCGGAGAACCTGGACGCCCTCTTCTACGGGCTGACGGCGGCGGTCGGGGCGCTGGTCGCCCGCGCTTTGGTCCGCCTCAGCGGCTCCTTCATCACCGATGCGCCGCTGGCACTCCTCGCCGTCGCCGCCTTCGCCCTGACCGTGTTCGCGGACGCCAGCTTCGTCCTCGTCCTGCTCGGGGCCGGCATCGCCTATGAGCTCTGGCGCAACGGCCGGCGCTGGGCCAGCCGGGGCAACACCTTCAGCATCGGGCCGCTGGCGCTCCTCACCCTCGCCGCCGGCGCGATCACCGTCTCCCTGACGGGGCAGATCTTCCTCGAGGGCTTGAAAACGGGCCTGCTCACCTTCGGCGGCGCCTACACCGCGATCCCCTTCCTTCAGGACAGCGCCGTCGCCGGCCACCACTGGCTGAGCAGCGACCAGTTCGTCGACGGCCTCGCGATCAGCGGCGTGCTGCCGGCGCCGCTGATCATCTTCTCCACCTTCGTCGGCTATATCGCCGGGGGGATGGCCGGCGCCCTGGCGATGACGCTGGGCATCTTCCTGCCCGCCTTCCTCTTCCCGATCTTCCTCCACCGCCAGCTCGTCGCCATCGCCGAGAACGAGCGCCTGCACCCGTTCCTGCTCGGCGTCGCCGCGGCGGTCATCGGCCTGATTGCGGCGGTCACGGTGACGATCCTCGAAACCAGCGTCGTCGACGTCTACACCGTGCTGATCGCGCTTGGCGCCTTCGCGGCGCTCAACCGTTGGCACTCGAAACTGACCGTCGTCTACGTGATGGCCGCCGCCGGCATCGTCGGCGTCGCCCTCCAGCACACGGTGGTCTAGAGCCGACGCCCGGACTGGACGTGGGTGCTTCCGACCGGCCTTCCGAATCCAGCCTCAACGACCGGCGGGTTTGGTTGCTGGACGGCTGGTGTCAGATCCCCATCGGGCTGCTGCTCAGGGTTGACCCGACCCTTCCCCACCGCCTCGGCAATGGTGGACCAAGGAGACTCGCGTAGGCACTTGGAAAGCCCACGATTCATGCGGTTGGGCCAGAGCGGCCCCTGATACACGAAA
The DNA here is from genome assembly GCA_049790835.1 of Solirubrobacterales bacterium. GTDB lineage: Bacteria > Actinomycetota > Thermoleophilia > Solirubrobacterales > 70-9 > VAYN01. The sequence goes on along the minus strand of JBAQZI010000156.1, from coordinate 16,471 downwards.
GCCGTATGCACCTGAAGGAGGCTCGCGCCAGCCAGAATTCTCTTCCATGCATCTTCGGGAGTCTCGATTCCTCCCACTGAGATCAGGGTCAGCCGACCGCGAATTCGCTCGTTCAGTCGCTGGAGGATCTCAAGTGATCGGGCCTTGAGGGGCGCCCCCGAGATCCCTCCTCGGTGTGGAAGCTGATTGATTTCCTCGGTGCTGGCAGTCGCTAGATCGAGACGTATCGTGGTGTTGACCGCGACAATGCCATCGAGCTCGAGGGAGAGCGCCAGATCGGCGATCTGGTCGACCTCCGGGTTGGTTAGCTCTGGGCCGATCTTGATCAGCAGAGGCACGTGGGGGGCAATCTCCTGAACTGAATCCCGCACCCCACCAACCAAGGCCGTGAGGCGATCGAGCGACTGCATCTCGGTTAGCCCCGGAGTGTTCGGAGAGCTGACGTTGATAACGAGATAGTCAGCGTGGGCCGAGAGCATCCGCGCAGAAGCTTGATAGTCGGCGATCACATCCTCGAGGTCGACCTTCATGGTCTTGCCGATGTTGACGCCGATGATCTCCGTCCGCCGCTTGGCTAGGCGCCTGGCGATGACGGCGGCTCCGTCGTTGGGGAAGCCCATCCCGTTCAGGAGTGCCCGGTCGCGAGGAAGGCGCGCGACGCGCCTGCCGGGATTCCCCGGCTGAGCCTGCGCCGTCACGGTTCCCATCTCGATGAAGCCAAAGCCGAGTGCCGCCAGCCCGCGAAACCAGGTCGCGTTCTTGTCAACCCCGGCAGCGACGCCGAGAGGCGTTTTGAGATGAAGCCCCATCGTGTGCATGGAGAGTGCCTTGTCGCGAGGCCTGAGCATCCAGCCAAGGGCAAGGGCGACGCCCGGAATGGCGGTGAGCAGGCGCATAACGCGAGCCGCCAGCCGGTGTGCACGCTCGGCATCCATGCGCGAGAGGATGCTTTTGAAGAAGGCTCTATAGATCAACGCTGAGAAATGTAGAAGTTTGAGGAGGCCATTCGGGGGATGCTGCTCAGCGGATGACCTCTGCTCATACGCGGCACGATACCCGCAGCCTGGGCGGCAAAGCACACCTCGCAGCGTACAGGCCTGCTGTTTTGTGGCTCTCGGCCGCGAAGTGCCGAGCGCAGCGACAGGCGCCCAAGGTGCTTGACCTCCGTTGCCTCACAAGAGAACTTGCGCCCCGGGGCAGGGGACGCAAGTTTTCAACGATATATTTGCGTCATGGACTCAGAGCGCCTCAGCACTAGCCCGGTGGGTCGACTCGTTCCAATCATTGGCCCGGACCCGGCCACGCATGAATTGGTGGAAGGCCAAGCTTTTCTGCCTGATCCGCTTCCAACGGATCTGACGCTCTCGACCGGTACTTGGACGGCCGTTAGCGCGGCGACGGCGGCGCTTGGCCGATTGGATGGTGCCGCGAGACTCATTCCGAGTCCAGCGCTTCTCCGTCGACCCGCACTGCGTCGCGAGGCGCAGAGCACGAGTGCGCTTGAGGGTACTTATGCGCCGTTCGCCGATGTTCTCGCCGCGGATCGAGATGACCAACAGCACATGAGCTCGGCGATTCGAGAGATCCTCAACTTTGAGGAGATGGCCGAGCTCGCCTTTTCTTGGCCGGAGGACAGGCCGTTGTCGCTTGGCATGCTTGGCGAGCTTCAGAGGGCACTTGTACGTGGCACCTCCGGAGAGCTGAGCGACGTGGGGGGGTTGCGCGACCGAATCGTCGTCATCGGATCGCCGGGACGGGGCATGGACGAGGCGCGATTCATCCCCCCTCCCCCGGGGGATCAGCTACGAGCCGGAGTCGAGAGCCTCCTCGCTTGGATTACGGCTCCGCCTACTCTTCCGACTGTTGTACAGACGGCGATGGCCCACTATCAATTTGAGACGCTTCATCCTTACTCGGATGGCAACGGGCGGCTCGGGCGCTTGTTGGTCATCGTGCAACTTCTTAGGGGCGCGCTCATCCGGGAGCCGCTACTCGTCGTGTCACCTTGGTTTGAGCGCCGCCGCGAGGAGTACCAGGAGCATTTGTTGGAGTTGAGCTGTGGAGGCGATTGGGATAGATGGATCGACTTCTTCGCCGAAGGTGTGGCTGCCTCGGCGTCGGAGTCTCAGTACAAGGTCGAGGCGCTCGTTACCCTCCAGGAGCGTTTGCGCAGCCAGGTTCAACAGGCGGGTAAGCGGGGCTCGTCGGAGCACCTTGCGGCCGATCTAGTAGGTCGGCCTTATGTCTCAAGAGGCGATGTCGCTGCCCGATATGGGCTTTCCAGCCAAGGGGCGATCAATGCGATCAATACCTTGGTGGAGCTCGGAATTCTTCGGGAGGCAGGCTTTGCAGACTCACGCAGATCACGCGTCTACTTCGCGCCAGAGGTTGTTGACATTGCTGCGTCGTAGAAGGAACAGAGCCGACGCCCGGACTTGAACCGGGGACCCCTTCATTACGAACGTGATTCTAGAGCCGAATCTGAGTCATTTAGGCACGATTCTGTCCAGGGAGTTCGGCTGACCTCGATACAGAATTGCGGAGTTGGGGACATGTTTCGGGACACGTAAATCCTTGGTTGATTGCCGGGCAGCGACTATTCTGGCCTTAGATGACGGCAGCCTCTAAACGTGACCGCCTCGCGGTGGCCGGCAGCAGAGCCAAGGCTGCTGAGGCCTGTGGCGCCAACGGGTTGGCGCCCTCGGGACTGCGCAGAAGCGCTGTCCGTAAGCCCTTCCGAGTGCTTCCGCTTCATCCGAGATTCTCTCTGATAGCGGTGTTCGCTACCGCGTTGTCCATCCTGGCCACGAATGGACAAGTCGCAAGTGCCGAGGCGGCCGATGAACCGGCCGGACCTCCGTCGCCGTACGCACGAACTGCCTTTGCTTACGGGATCGTCAAGACGGAAGCGGTACTCATAGGGTACGTCAATGCTCGCGGTTCCTCGACTACCGCTCAGTTCCAAGTCGGAAGAACGAAATCGTACGGTCGATGGTTTCCGCCGGGGCCGCCCGAAGAATTCTATTCTGGGCGCCACTCCTCCGAAGTCGAACAGGGAGTGGATGGTCTTCGGCCCGGTACTACCTATCACTTCCGTTTGGTCGCGACGAACGAGGGCGGGAAGACCTATGGCAAGGATAAAACGTTCAGGACGCTACCCCGCTAGCCGGTTGTCCCGTGCGTCCGATTTAGAACTGATTCGTTCTTTACCGAACTACTCGTGGGGCTCGGGACTATCCGCTCGCTGAGACCCCGATGCACTGATCTCCGAAGCTCGCCGTACGGGTTCATAAGCCAGAACCGGCACGAGACCCAATTCTCCGCCAATCCGGCCGATAGGCTCGCGGTACATGAAAATCTCCGAATATTTTGAGCTTGGTGAATCTCAGGGCACTTTGGACTTCATAGACGCGGAGATCGCGGGAGACACCAACGCATTCATCGAGCCCCGCGCTATCCGACGCCTCGACAGCGACTGGGCGAAAGGCTGCGTCGGCCTTCTCCAAAACTTCTTTGACCACCTACTTGATGCCGTGCGCGACGACAACAAGGAGAGGGGCTTCCATTTGCTTTATGGACTTCGAGAGCCGAATGAGACGCACCTTGGACTCTCGACCGGCAGGCCCAGGGGGACTGGTCTTGGTCCGGGTCTGATCGAGAAGGTCTGGAATCGACTCCGGGAAAGTGAGGCAGCAAAAACGGCATTGCTCAAAGACCTTGAGGAGACTGCGTTAGTCATCCGAGAAATCGATGTCGACCGAATCTCCGATGTAACCACGAACATCGTCCGACAGCCTCTCATTGACTACACGCAGGAGATGGCAGAGCACTACGGGATTCCCATGGAAAAACTTGCAGCAGGTCGACTATGGGATCCCAAAGCGGGGGAGTGGAGCCCCGAAAAGTATTCCCGCCTTCCGCTTACGCCTGTCGGCCCTTTACTGCTGGTTCCCAAGGTGATCGTTCGTCGAAGGCTCGACTTCAACGCGGGCGAGTACTACACGCACTACATCCTTGAGGCGCTGAGTGAGCGCGAGCTTTCAGCCGGGACTGGTCTCGTGGAAACGCTCAAAGACGGTCGGCAGAAGGTCTACAAGAAGGATGTAAAGAAGAAATACATCAAGCCGGATGACAAAACCAAGGAGACCAACGAGAAGTTCACCCTTGACGATCCGGCGATCCTCGATCAATACCGAGCCGACAAGGCCAAGCAGCCGCATCGCGATCCTCCGCTCAACTTTGAAGACTTCAAGGAGCTAACCGGCGCGCCGCTTCCCGACTGGGATGAACTTCTCGGCGAGATCACGAAAGTGAAACCGGGATCAACCGAGGCAACTGCGTTCCATCGCGCTGTCGAGGCTTTACTCACTGCGCTGTTCTATCCGTCTCTCACTGAGCCGCGGATCGAGTCTGAGTTGCATCAGGGGCGAAAGCGGGTCGATATCCGCTACACGAACACTGGCATTGGCGGATTCTTTGGGTGGGCGCAAAAAAACTACCCACCTCAGCCGTATTGCTTTGTCGAGTGTAAGAACTACAACGCTGAGCTAGGCAACGATGCTCTCGATCAAATCTCAGGGCGTTTCAGCAAGGATCGCGGCAACTTTGGGGTTCTCGTTTGTCGGAAGTTCAAAAAAAAGGCCAAATTCATCGAGCGATGCCGGGATACCGCAAATGACGATCGCGGATTCGTAATCGTTCTCGATGACGGGGATCTAGGGACCTTGGTTGAGGCGCGAAAGAAGGACGATGAAGATGGCGGGGGCAGGGTGTTCGGCTATTTGACTGATCGCTTCGCCGAAATCACTTGAGTTCGGCCCACTTCAGTGGCCCGCTTCTTTCCACAGGCGAGCTGTCCAAAGCTATGGTGATTCGGTCGCTTCGTTCAGGAAGCGAAGTGCGGCTTCGAATTGAGTGTCATCGCTGACTTTGACCCCTTCCGTCGCAGCGACCGTTGCCGAGTGAATGAGATTCGCTTGTTTCGTCAAGATCGGCAGCGGCTTGTCGATCGCCGTCTTCACGCGATTCGCAGTTGAAACGATTTCGGGGTCGCCGCCGGCTTCGATTGCCAGAACCAATTCGCTGGCAAGGGCATTGAGTTCGTTGACCGTCAGCCGTTCATCGGGATCGGGGCTGGGCTGAGCGCAGGTACCGTCTTTCGGTTCCCCCGCAGACATCGAGGGAAGTGAGACGGTGACGAAGCCTGCATTTCTGCCATCGCCAAATATTTCGGCGGTGTGCTCCGAGTACGTCCTTTCGACGCAAACGTCGCCGTCCGCAGTCGGGACTCCGTGGAAGGTCGTCCCCTTCCAGATGGGAATCGGCGGAAGTTCGCCCTTGACCACTTCCTCCGCTTCCCGAATTTGCGTGGCGGTTGGCGCTACCGCTGCTGGCGCAGGCTCGCTCTCGGTGGTAGCTGCCGGTTCAGGAGACATAGAGGCTTGAGGGTCGGTGGAGCCGTCTGAGCCACCGCAACCGGTCATCCCGATCGCGACGGCCAGAACCGCAAGGTGGATCGCCCCTAGAACCCTGATGTCGTCTATTAAACAGCGTCCTTGCTGATCTCAAGGATGCCGACGGCATCCCCACCTACGGCAATTAACGCACCGTCTGGATACAGGCTGGTTGCTTCGGCTCACCCAGTCGCACAGCCTCATCCCACCGAAGGAGGCACTGGGACGCCGAGCTGTCGGCAGATCGTTCGGGCCGTCCCCGGTTTGATCTCGCGGTGGCGCGGGACCGTCGATGCCTTGCCTTCGGGGCCGTGCCATTTCGCATGGCGCGCTCCCTCCCCGGCGAATCGGCAGCCGTGGTCGCGCAGATGCCGCTCAAGATCCCGTCGCTTCACGAAGCGACTTTGAGCGTCACCGACTCGCTGCCCTCGGCGGGCGCGCCACCCGCAAGCTCCTCGTCGGGAGTGAGCAGAACGTCGAGCGCGTCGATGACGTTTGCCCGGGCTTCCTCCCGCGTCTTGCCCTCGCTGATCGCGCCGGGAACCTCGGCTACCTGTGCGGTCAGCCAGCCATCGCCAGCGTCCTCGTAGCGAATCGTCAGATGGAGGGCATTGCTCATGGCCTTAAGGGTAGCCGCAGGGTGGGCGCCGGGTCGAACATTGACGGCAGTCAAGGTTCTTTTGCGGGCTTGAACCTGCCCTCCCTAACCTCTCCCGTCGTCCAGTGGATTCCATCGAGAAGGTCTTCGGCGGGCTCGTCTAGCGCTGCCGCGAGCTTGACCAGCGTGTCGATCCTGGGAATCCGCAGGCCGCGCTCAAGCTGGCTGATCTCGGTGCGGTGAACCGAGGCCCGAACGCTCAACTCGTCCTGGGAGATATCGGCGAGCTTGCGACAGCGCACGAGGTTGTCGCCGAACCTTGCGGCGATATCCATCAGCCCATCTCCAGGTTGTCGAGATAGATCGCGGCTCGCGTCGGCGTCAGGAACTTGCCCTGACGATGGACGAGTCCGGCGCCGATCAGTTCGCGGACGGCGCATTCGGCGGCGTCCGTCGGCTGGAACAGATCGATATCGCCATGAAGGATCAAAGCCAGCTCGGGCATGGTGAGCTGGATCGGATGTTCGGTGAGGAGGAGGGCCAGAACAGCGCTCTCCGTGCCTCTGCTTTCGCCTGCCAGGGAAGAAGGATCGAGCGAGTCTCGACCCGTAGGCCATGAGGAGGTTCTGCTCCTTGTGGTCAGGCTCCCGGTTGGCGTTTGCGCGCCGCCGGGAGCCGCTTATTTATCGAATGGCCTGCGAGGGTAGCAGCCTTGTCGGGGGGTCACGACAAAGTGGCAGCTATTTCTTTCCGAGAACGTCTCCCACGCGGGACCAATGCAAGTTGGCCGCCTCGCCGATCTCGCGGAGAGTCAGGCCCGCGTCTCGCGCCCGCTCGAAGCTTTCGCGCCGAGCCTTGCGAGCTTCTTCGTGTTTGTCCCCCGTGCGCTCGAACTTCGATTGAGCGCGCTTCACCTCGGCACGGGCTTTCCGCTGCGCATCGTCGTTCATCTCAGCGGAGCCTAGTCGTCAGATTGCGGCGTCGGGCGCTCACCGTCTAACGATTCAAGCGGGCGCGAGCTTCAGCGACTAATCCCGAACGAGCGCTCGGCGGCGCGCTCGCGCACGCGCTGCCGGACCCGCAGGTCGCGTAGCTGGCGCTGCACCCGCTCGGTGCGCTCCATCGCCTTGCGCTGGCGTGCTTTGGCAGCGCCGCCTTTCGCGGCGGGCCCAAAGGCGCTGGCCCGGTCGGTGACGCCGTTGTCGCGGCGGTAGGTCTCGATTACGGTCAGGCCGCGATCCCAGGCTTTCGCTTCGGTCGGGTTGGTCGGCCGCTGGCCCAACTCGGCGGCGACGTAGGGAGGTGGGGCGATGCGGGCGGCGGTCCTCGTGAGTTGCTCGCGGGCGGCTATGGCCTCCTCGACCGTCGCCAACTCGCGGCGCGCGTCGTCGCGGATCGGCGGCAGGGAGTCCCGCTCGGCCCGGTACTTCTCCAGGCCGCTCGCGGCGAGCCTGCCACGGGCGCCGGGGTCGGCGAGCCTGGTTTCCGCCGCCGCGATCCGCTCGGCGAGAGCCTCGCGGCACTCTTGGTTGGCGCGCTCCCGCATCGCGGGTCCGCTCAACTCGCTCTGGCGTCGCCGCAACTCCTCGGTCGGCAGCCCGTCCAGCTTGGCGACGTCGTGCGCGGCGCGCTGGGCGCGATCACGGACTGCCGCTTCGCCCAGGTGGGCAAGCTCGCTCCGGTCGGCGAACTCGGCCGGGGCGATCTCGGCACGGTCGCCGCGCACCTCCGGGGTGGCGTAGATCAAGGTCTCCCCCCGGCTGCGCGAGGTGGCGACGTAAAGCTCCTGCTTGTCCATCGAGGCGTCGGCGGCAAGGTAGGCGCGCTCGACCGTCGTTCCCTGTGCCGAGTAGGTGGTGATCGCGTAGGCGTGTTGGAGGGCCGGGGCGCCTGAGTGTGGGTTGACCTGGGCGAGGTAGTCGGCGCCCAACTCCACGGTGCGGGCCTGGTCAAGCCCCTGGAGGACGACGCGGCGGCCGGTCGCGTCGACCTCCACGACCTGCCAGCGCTCGCGGTTGTAGACGGCGGCCTTGCGGTCATTGACGCGGGTAATCACCTCATCGCCGGCGGCAAAGTGCCGGCCGCCGACCTCGACCTCGCCGGCACCAAGGCGCCCGGCCGCTTTCATCTTCGCCCGCGCAAGCTCGTTCAGTTGATCGACCTCGGCGTTTCGCTTCGCGATCATCACCGCGTCCTCGCCCCGCTCCTGTGCCTGGTGCCAGTCGTTGACCATCACCTCGCGGCGCTGGTCGGCATCCTCGGCGACGATCACCCGCTCCTCTGATCGGTAGAGGCGGATCGCCTGCTCTCCCTCCCCCTCGCGGATGCGCTTCGCCCCCTCCCGCTCCACGTCGAAGCGGTGGCGGATCACCTCGTCCAAGGTGATCGGGTCGCCGCGCTCGGCAATCGCTCTGAACAGGCCGCCCGCCTCGATCTCCGAAAGCTGCTCGTAATCGCCGACCAAGACGAGCTTTGCTTGCGCACGCTCGGCGTGGTCGATCAGCCGCGCGATGCTGGCCGAATCGACCATCCCGGCCTCATCGACCAAGAGGACCGAGTTGCGCTCCAAGCCCTCTCGGTCAAGCTCGGCCAGAAGCGAAGCGGTGCTCTGCGCCGTCAGACCCTCGGCTCGCATCACGTTCGCCGCCCGCCAGGTGGGTGCAGCTGCGCGCGACTGCACGCCTTCCCGCGCCCATGCCTGCGCCGCGGCAACGATGGCGTAGGTCTTGCCGGTCCCGGCCTCGCCGATCACGACCGAGATCCGGCCGGGGTCGGTGAGCAGTCGGCGGATCATCTCGGCCTGGTCAGCCTTCAAGGTCGGGCGCTCGGCGATCACCCGCTCAGCGCCGAGGGAAGCCGATGCACCCGACCCGCCGCCTGCGCTTTGCATCTTCTCCACCTTCGCCAGGGCGGCCCGCTCGATCTCCCAGACCTCCCGCGTGGTGAAGCGCTCACCCTTGCCAGAGGCGCCCAGCGTCACCACCTCCTCAGAAGCGAGGAAGGCGTCGGCCACCCCCTCGACCTCGGCGGCGTCCATCCCATGTCGTGCCAACCCAGCAACCGCCTGAATCGCATCCCTACGGTCGAAGTGAGAGACCCCCGTCGTAACCGCACGGCCTACCTGCCAGGTAGAGGCCGTGCGGGCTACGTCGGGGGCGCCGGAATCTCTGACATGGCCCAAGGTCCGCTCCACCTCCAGGCCGATCTCCGCAGCTTTGGAGTTCCAGCGCTCCCGTAGCGTCTCCTGCGTCAGGCCCTCCTCCTTTGCGGTCCTCGTCGCGAGGGTCGCGACCTGTTTGGAGCGGGCCGAGGCTTCTGGCCCGGCCGCCTCGAGGATCTGTTGGCGGCGCGTGGAGAACGTACGGAGATGGTCATCCGCAAAGCCCTCGATCTCGGCGATGCCGTTGCGGACCTCCTGCCAACCGACCCCGAGGCGGCGGGTCAGGTCGGCGCGGAAGTGGGCCTCAAAGAGATAGCCCGCCGTCTTGGCGTGGTCATAGATCGCGGGGTGGTAGAGGCGGGTCCACTTGCCATCCGGCCCCTGGGTCGCGTTGGCGATCAGGGTGTGGATATGGACCTGGGGATCTCCGGCGCGGGAGGAGCGGTGGCGGAAGGCGGCGGCGAGGAAGCCGCTGCCCTTGACGAACTCGGCGTCTGCTCCGCGCCGCGTCCAGCACGCCTCCCGCTGGAGGTAGTCGAGGGCGGCGCGGGTCGAGCTTTCGGTCGCGGCCGTGATCGCGGCGGCGGTGTCGGCGTCCCCGAGCGCCCAGACCAGCGAGGCCGACTTCGGGACCGAGAAGGTGAGATCGAAGCCGGGGACGGCGCCTCGGCCGCCGACCGCGCGCAGGCCCAGCGGCTCGCCGGTCGCAGGGTTGCGGCCGGTCAGCATCGCGGTTAGCTGGTCGGCTTCCACCACCCCGTCCAGGCCGAGCTCGGCGGCCGCGTCGCCGAGCCATTGGCCCTCGGCCTCACCCTCGCCGGCGTAGTAGTCCTCGGCGCCTTCGGCCACCTTGTCGAGGTAGTAGCGCTCCTGTCCTATGCCGAGCTTTCCGATGGACAGCATCTAGCTCTCCTGTCCTTGGAGAGGGCGCGGTGCATCGACCGGACAGCGCTGTGAGGGCATCGCTCCTTACGTCAGAGCGGCGGGCTTGATGCCCCCGGCAATCGACCCGCCGAAGAGAGACACGCGGCTCGCCCTTCTCGCCCTAGTCTGGGCACCATCGCCACGCCTCCTGATCGCCCGAGCGCATCCGCCCTTCAAGGGCAGTGGACTGTGCTCTACGACGATGGCTGCGGATTCTGCAAATGGATCTTGGCCGGAATCCTTGAGTGGGACCGGCACCGCCGCCTCACACCTCGCGCACTCCAGAGCGAGCAGGCCGAAGCGCTGCTCGCCGACCTCAGCCCCGAGGAGCGGCTTGCTTCGTGGCATCTCATCTCACCCGAGGGCGAGCGGCTGTCGGCCGGTGCAGCGTTGGCGCCGCTCCTGCTGCTGCTCCCAGGTGGGCGCATCCCGGCTCGCGGGGTCGCCTCATCGCCTCGACTTACTAACCGGGCCTACGGCTGGATCGCGAGCCATCGAACGCAGCTATCGCGTGCGGTTCCCGACGCCTTGAAGCGGCGGGCGAGTGAGCGGGTAAGGCGCGCGGAGGCCGGGCGGACTCAGGGCCTTTAGTCGGGCGCTGGAGGCGTGTGGGCACTGGTTGTTGGCGGGCGCGAGCCTGCCTACTGATAGTGCGTGAGGGGTGGTGCTGTTGCTGTTTGTTGGAGTGCTGGGTGGCTGGCGCCTATGGGCTGTTTGCTGTCAGTTGCCTTGGAATGCCTTGCTGGGCTATGCCTTCTCTTGGGTTCTGGCTTGCTGTTGATTCGGTTGTTCTGTTTCTTGTTCGTGAGTGCCTTTGGACTGACTTTGACCCGACGACCGCGCCGCGCTCGCACCGAAGAAGCGGGGGCGTTCTTCCCTCTTTTCGGACGTACCCGATGCAATGAGCGCTCGCGTCGGACAACAAGGGCAGAGACAGATGGCCGATGCCCCTCTCCTCTCCGAGCCTTTGATGACCGCCGACGAGGCGGCGAAGCTCCTCCACGTTCCGCGCAGCACGCTCTATGAGTTGGTCCGCTCGCGCGGCCTGCCTCATGTGAGGATCGGGCTGCGTGGTCTGCGGTTCACCCGCACAGACCTGGCGCGATGGGTCAGCGAAAACAGCGTCGTCGGCCGCTAGCTGGAAGCTGCGATCGGCTGAACGCTCGCGGCGTCGCGGAACGCCTCAGCGACCAAAGCGGCATCGCCCTCGCGGGGCGCGTAGTGGAGGTACTTCATCGTCGTCTGAATATCCGCGTGGCCCATCCACTCCTGAACCCGGCGAATGTCGGCCTTGCCGATCATGCGGGTGCCGAAGGTGTGACGCAGGTCGTGGAAGCGGAGCTTCCGGAGTCCGGCTCGTTTGAGCGCCGAGTCGTAGCGGCGTCGAAGCGCGCGGCCGTCGAGGTAGCCGCCGCCCTGGCCGACGAAGACGAGATCGTCGTCGGCAGTCCAACTCGCGCGCTGTCCCAGCTTTGCCAGGGCCCCGGCTACATCGGGCGCCATCGGAACCGAGCGGACCTTGCCGGACTTGGGAGTCGTCAGCGCTCCGTCCGCGTAGCTGGCGCGCACCCGAATGACTTGGTTGGAGAAGTCCACATCGCGCCAGCGCAGCGCCAGAAGCTCGCCCCGCCGCAGGCCGGTGAAGGCGGCCGTCAAGTAGATCGCCGCATCCTGTGCAGACGCGGCCGCCCGGACGAGCGCCAAGACCTCCTCCAGAGAGAAGACCTCGATGTTGCCGCTCTGCTGGATTGGCGGCCTCTCGACTTCGGCGGCGGGGTTGGTCGGCAGGCCATAGACCTTCCTTGCCCGTTTGAAGATGCCGTGGAGAAGAACGAGGGTCTTGGCTCGCGTTGCGGGCGCCCGGTCGACGCCCGAGATCCACGACTCGATCATCTCCGTGGTGATGGACTCGACCGGCTCGTCGCCGAAGGCGGGGAGGAGCTGCGCGTTGAGGATCGCCTGGTATCCGACGATGGTCGAGTGCTTCCGGTTGCGGTCATGCTCGACGTAGCGCAGCCACTCGTCGGCCGCTTCGGAGAAGGTGACGCCGGTCTTGACGAGGCCGGGAAGCGTCCCGCGCCGTGCTTCGCCGAGCAAGTCGCGCAACCAGTCTTCCGCCGTGCGTTTCGTGAAGTAGCCCGCCGCTGGCCGTCCCCGCTCGGTCCACGCGGGACCGACCCGGCGCTGCAACTGGCGGCCGTCAGGAAGCCTGTACTTCGCGTACCACTGCGCGCCGCGCTTTCTCTCGACCCGGAAAACGTGCCCGGATGGGGGCCTGGCGGGGGCCTTTGTCGACGTTGCCATATCCCCATTCTAGCCCTTCTTGGGACATATTGGGGACATATTTCTGTCTCTCGTGAATGTGCCCTGAGCCAAATATGGCTATTTGCGGGGCTTTTTAGAGCCGACGCCCGGACTTGAACCGGGGACCCCTTCATTACGAATGAAGTGCTCTACCAACTGAGCTACGCCGGCGGGTGCGGCTCATTCTAGGAGGGATCGGTCCGCGGTTCCGTCGCGCCCGGCCGGGATGATGCCGTCGTGGCCAGGGAGCGGGACACGAAGCGGCGGGAGGGGAACGAGATCGAGTTCGCGCGGATCGTCGCCTTCAGCGACGGTGTCTTCGCGATCGCGATCACGCTGCTGGTCCTGGCGATCAACATCCCCGATCAGCTGCGGGATGAGAGCCTCGCCTCGGCGCTCTGGGCGCAGCGTCAGGACATGCTCGCCTACGCGCTCAGCTTCGCGGTGATCGGCCGCTTCTGGGTCGTCCACCATCGCTTCTTCGGCGCGGTGACCGGCTTCGACGGCCGCCTGCTGGCGCTCAACATCTTCTACCTGGCCTGGATCGTGCTGATCCCCTTCAGCAGCGAGGTGCTCGGCGACCACGGGGGAGAGGCGGCGGCGATCGTCCTCTACGCGGCGAACCTCAGCGGCGTCGTCCTCACCGGACAGTGGATGGCGGCCGACGCACGCAACGCCGGCCTCACTTCGATCCCCATCTCCTCGCACCAGGAACAGCGCTACCGCGCTCTATATATAGCCGCGGTCTTCCTGGCCTCGATCCCGGTCGCCTTCATCGCCCCCGGGGTCGCCCCCTTCATGTGGCTGGCCCTCTTCTTCGATCCCGCCAGGCGCTTCGCCGCCGCGGACCGTTCCGGGTAGTCGGGACGTCTAGGGCTTGACCAGGAAGGCAATCGACTGCCCCTGGCGGGAGCAGCTGACGGCCAGCCCGCGGCCGGTGCGAGTGCTCTGACAGCGATAGGAGCGGGTCAGGCAGGAGCCGCGGGAAGCGCGGCGCGGGAGGGAGCAGGAGCGCCCGCGCTGCCAGCCGAGCACGACCCGCCGCGCCTGCACGCAGGGGAGGTTGGTGGCGCGCAGGGATTCGACGCCCGCGGCGTGGGCGTCGCAACTCGTCGCGCTTGCCCCGGCCGGGGCCGTTGGCGTGGCGCTCGTCTCGTCTGAGGACGAGTCGCCGCAGCCCGCCACCAGCGCGGCGCCGATAGCGACAAGGACGAGTGGGGCGGCGAGCCTCGGCACGCCGCGAAACCTACCCCTCGGCGGTCTCCTTGACCGGCTCGCCGGCCGGTTGCATCTCGCCGCAGACGGGACAGTCCGGCTCCGCCACCACCGGCTCCCGATCGACCTCCATCGTCCGCAGGTCGTAGATGTGGGAGACGCCGAGCGTCGAGGGCTCGGCCAGCCCGGTCAGCAGGTGCATGAGGTCGAGCCCGACCTGACCGCCGATCAGTTCGCAGGCGGGCCCCAGCGTCGCCGCCGGCGAGGCTTTGGCGCGGCGCTGCTCGACCGCCACGTCGAAGAGCGGGTACTGGCGCCGGTAGGCGGTCTCCTGGCAGGCGAAGCAGCCCGTCAGCTCGGGGACGTACAGGGGCCCGACCCGGGCGATCGGCGGGAAGTGGCTCATCGTGATGTAGGGAATGCCGGCCTCGAAGCAGGCCGAGTTGCACCAGCGCTCGATGTCGTGCGCCGGCCAGTCGGCGGCGTCGACGACGACGTCGGCGCCGTCGATGAACTCGGCGATCTCGGCCTGGCTCTCCAGCCGCCGCGCCGTCGACGTCACCCGCATCGCCGGGTTGAAAGCGCGCAGCCGCGCCGTCGCCGCCTCGACCTTGAGCAGGCCGAGGTCCGACTCGGTGAAGAGGGTCTGGCGGTTGAGGTTGCTGGCCTCGACCCGGTCGCCGTCGATCAGCCACATCTCGCCGACGCCGATGCTGGCCAGTGACCTGGCCGCGGCGCCGCCGAGCCCGCCGACCCCGAGCACCGCGACCTTTGCCTCGCGCAGCCGCCGCTGGCACTCCGAAGGTGCCAATGCGTCGCCTCCGATATCGCTGAAATAGCGGAGCTGGCGGTCGAAACGCGCCAGCTCCGCTGATGGCAGAAGGTCGTCGTCGGCCGCGTCCTCGACGATCTCCAGCTCCTGCAGCTGCGAGATCAGGTCGTCCACGGCGCCCGCACCGAACTTCTTCCGCAACTGCTCGAGCGTCTGCTCCCCAGTGAGCGACTCCAGCAGCGCCTTTTCTTCCTCGTCTGGTTTCTCGATTCGGATGTCGCTTTCGGCGCTCGGACGCATCAGGTAGATGTCGCCCTCGGGCGAGCCGATCGATTCCGTCGTGCGCTTTATCCGAGGCCGAAGCATGGAAACGCTAGCCGTGCTTGTGGATCGAAACCGCTGGAACTACCGCTGATATGTGCTTCATCTGCATGTCCTGCCCCCTGTCCTGTTCCCTTGCGTTTTACGGCCGGCCGAACTTCGGACGACGCATTGCTTAAGACCGATCCACTGGTGGAAACAGTTCCTATGATCTGGCTTGCTATTCCAAAATCCCTGCAAATTTGCGCAAAACTGCCTAGTAGTGCGCATACGATGAAGCGATCAGAGGTGTCCTAACGATTGGAGGATCTGTCATGGCCCGCGAGCGCGAAAGCAAACGTGCCGTAAACGATCAAAGGCGAGAGCTGGTCGACCAACGGGTGATCAAGGCGCTCGCCCACCCCATTCGCGTGCTGGCTCTGGCAATTCTCAACGAACGAATCGCCAGTCCAAATGAAATTGCCCAGGAGCTCGAACAGAGCGTCGGACATGTCAGCTACCACATCACCGTGCTGAAGAAATGCGAATGCATCGAGATGGTCGACACCGTGCCGAGGCGCGGAGCCGTTGAGCACTACTACCGGGCAACCTCGCGTGCATTCATCGACGCCGAAGCCTGGCGCCGCCTGCCTGCCTCGGTTCGGCCCAGCCTTACCGCGACTCTGCTGCAGGACCTCTTCGAGGACGCCGGAGCAGCGCTCAGCGCCGGCACCTTCGATGCGCGGGAGGACCGCCACCTGGCCTGGACGCCGATGATCGTCGACGAAGAGGGGTGGAACGAAGTCAACAAGGCCGCGGCGGCGCTCTTGGAGCGAGTCTTTGAGGTGCAGGCCGCGAGCGCCGAGCGGCTGACCCAGGCGGGAGAGCCTGGCGTCCAGATCTCAGTGGCTTCGCTGGTTTACGAAACTCCGGCGAACAAGGAGCGCCGCCCCACCCCGAAGAAAGACTAGCCCGCCAGCTCCCGTGCTCGCGCGAAGACGGCGTCGGTCATCGGCACCGTCAGCTTGCCGGTGAAGGTGTTCTGCTGGCTGGGGTGGAAGCAGCCGAGCAGGGTCCAGCGGCCAAGGTCGGCTTCGGCGCCGTGACCGAAGCGCGGCCTGGGGCGCGGAACCTCGACGCCGAGCGCGCGGGCGGCGCGGAGGAACCCGTCCCAGCCGAAGGAGCCGAGGGCGACGACGACGTGGCAGCGCTCGAGCAGCTCCAGCTCGCGCTGCAGGTATGGAAGGCAGTTGTCGCGCTCGCCGATCGTCGGCTTGTTGGCGGGCGGCGCGCAGCGGACGATCGCGGCGATGTAGGCGTCGCGCAGGCGCAGGCCGTCGCCACGATGCTCGGACCTAGCCTGGTTGGCGTAACCCGCCCGATGCAGCGCCGCGTAGAGCCAGTCGCCAGAGCGGTCGCCGGTGAACATGCGGCCGGTGCGGTTGGCGCCGTGGGCCGCCGGCGCCAGGCCGACGATCAGCAGCCGCGCCTCCGGGTCGCCGAAGCCCGAGGCCGGCTTCGCCCAGTACTCCTCACCGCGGTAGCGGCGGGGCGGATCGGCGGCGACCGCCTCGCGCCACTCGACCAGCCGCGGGCATTTGCGGCAGCCGTGAATCTCCTCCGCGAGCGCGCCGAGCGCGTCGCCGCTGCCTTTGCTCATAGGGTTGGCGCCTCTTCCATGGCCACGAACCAAATCATCTCCCCCGCCGATGGGCCGATATGTCGTCTCCAGCGCGACATATCGG